>JBNKTK010000083.1:0-17868 GCA_050298035.1 Mangrovibacterium sp.
CGGGCATACTTCCCCCGTTGCCGTTTAAATCCGGCCTGGTTGTTTTGCCCGCTATGTCAATGAATATTTGTAGGTTTTGTGTTAAGTTGTGTCCGTCAAGATGGGCCCCATCCTTCCGTTTTTGCACTTTTTGCATCTCGAAGGAGAACCTTGCCAACCTTGGTTAGAATGACGAGAACCTGCTCTTTTGAGTAGCTAACCCAGGTTCGCATGATGATCCTCCAGGTTGGAATGTTGCTACTATAGGTTGGAACAACGAGAACTCGTGGGAGAATAATGCGAACTCAGGTTAAAATGATTGGAACCCGGGTTAAAACGGCACTCCCACAGGTTCGGACGCTGGTAACCCGTCGGAGAAAGGCGCCAACCTGCTTTTTTGCTTCTGTTTCAATGTGCATCAACATAAAAACGGGTTCCGCCGGAAGCAAAACCCGTTTCTGAGACAAGTATACCTTTGTCTAGTTTCTAAGTTGACGAAGTTTATGTACCAGGCTGTTATCTTTTCCAAGCAATCCTTCAATCAGGTTAATGGCTGCCGAAGCATCATCGTAAGCTACTTTTAAGGTTTCATTGGCAACTTTAGTGGCTTCGAGGGCAGCTGCCTGTGCCTGCTGTTGTGATACCTCCGCTTCCGTGGCGGAGTTAAACCTGTTTTTCATTTGGGTTACCCGGTCGGCAGGGTCAAAACCTGCGGCAGTCAGCGTTGCTGCTTCCTGTTCTACAATGGTAATGGTTTGCGCTATAAAATCGCGCCTTTCTTTGTCATTCAAATTTCCCATAAATATTAATTTAATGATTATAGATTTGTCCTCGCGGACTTTTAGCAATCGTTTCAGAAGAATTGGCTGCTTCCTTCTTGTTTGATAAATTGTTCTTCCTGCTCATTATCAGTAATTATCTTCTTAGCTGATGCTATACAATTTACAATCTTCTGTGTTTGGAATCAATTTAAATTAAGTTAATCAGATAGGTGTCGGCAAAAGGTAAGATTGTAGGGGGAACTAATCAATGTTTTCCCGACGCGGCGCATGAAGCTATTTTCTATCTCAAAAGGTTCGGCGGTTGCGCCTTGTTCCCTTCCGCATCTGCCACTCCCGGGTTGCGTTGCACTCCACCCGGGGTTATTGATATTTGACTCCTTCGGAGCCAGAATTTCATAGCAAACAGATTCCGGCCTGCTCCGGAATGACGAGGTTTTGAGGGACGGTAACCTGTCAGCGTCCGGCAACTGACGGACCTGACAGCGTTAAGCCCCTACTAACCTGAAAGATGCCGGTGGCATCACATGTTTATAGAAAAAGGTGGCAAAAGATTCCATTCGACCCCAGCCGGGGTCGCACTAGGTCAATAATCACGATCGTTTCTATACACATTTAAATCCGCTGGATTTGATCACGATTTTCCCATCGGGTATCGCTGACAGATTTCGGCCTGCGCCGGAATGACGGGCTAGAAAAAATTCCTGAACGTTTGCGTGTATTGTGAATGAATTCAAACTACTCACCTGATAGGCGGTGACTAAGAAACCTGAAATACAATTAATAAAAAAAGCCATTCCGCATTACGAAATGGCTAAGTCTTTTTAATCGCTACTCTGTTACTGTTGTTCCTTTCGGGACTGGAACCAGTATCCTGCAATTAGTCCAAAACCACCCAAAAGGAATATCATTGAAACATAGGCGGTGCCTTCTTCCAGACCTGTGTAAAGTTCCAGGATGTTTCCAAATAATACACCGAGTGCAACCCCCATGAAGAACAAACCTGTTTTAAGTGTGAAAAAGCTGCCTGTTTTGGGCGTTGATTTGAACAATGACGGGTCAGCACCTTTTTCGATAAGCGCCATACGTTCTTTGTTACGTGTTGTCAGGTACACATAAAGCATCGCAAAAATGAATGCGAAAAAGCTAATTGGAATAATAATCTCTTCGTTCATGACTTTTATTGTTTAAATTGTTTTTGATTTCAAATTCGATCTTATGACGCAGGTAGCGGTCAACGGTTACAAAATCTGAAGGAAAATATTTTTTGAGGAATTTGTAACCTGGTTATTCAAATCCCGTCATATCGTTAACATGAGCCAGAAGGATGATCATTACTATATAGAACAAGTGTTGCAGGGCAATGCAGCAGCTTATTCGTACCTGGTAGATAAATACCAGGATCTGGTATATGGCTTGGCATTGAAAATGCTCCGGAATCAGGAAGATGCAGAAGAATTGGCGCAGGATAGCTTTGTTAAGGCATATCGTTCATTAAGTTCGTATAAGCAGAAATCAAAGTTTTCGACCTGGCTTTACAGTATTACTTACAATGGCTGTATTACCATGATGCGGAAACGAAAACTTGAGGTACGGTCGCTGGATGAACAACGCCTGACCGAAGTTGATGAAATAAAAATAAATGATCAGCTTAGTGAAATCAATAAGGCTGAACTTGAAAAATATTTACAGCTGGCTTTGGCAAAGTTGCCCGAGCTCGATCAGGTTCTGGTAACCTTATATTATTATGAAGAGCAGAAAGTGGAAGATATCAGTCAGATTACCGGGTTGACCGAAAGTAATGTGAAGGTGAAAATCCACCGGGCACGAAAGAAAATGTATGAACTACTGAGTAGTTATTTAAAAGAAGAGATTTACAACATATTCTAAAAGGATAAAGATGGAAGCAAGGGATCAACAATTCAGGGAATTGATGAAATCATACAAGCCGGAAAAGGCACCTGTTGATTTTACAAAAATGGTGATGGAGCAAATTCATCTTGAAAAACCTGTCCGGGAATATAAGCCTGTATTTGGCAAATGGTTTCTGAGAACGGCGGGGGCAATTTTTGCTGCTTTCATTATTTATGCCTCATTTGTTACTGGCCCGGCTGCCGAAGGAGATAAGACCAACCTGGTTACTTCCTTGTTTTCACGTCTCCCAAAAACAGATTTGTCGGGTGTTGCAAATGTTGGTAAAGGTATAACCGGCTGGATGGAACAATTCCCTTCGGTTGTTGTATTTGTATTGTTTGCCGCCACTTTGTTGTTGATCTTGGATTGGAGCATACAGCATTGGCGTAAAACTTCAGCAAGATAAAATGAAACGGGGGTGTCTAAAAAGTAAACTTGAAAAATGATTTACTTACATTTTGAAAGTTTATGCCTGAAGGGCATACTTAATTCAGCCCGAGGCAACGCCTTGGGTATTTAATTTCGGCATAACTATAAACAACGGGCTGAAGCCCGGTTTAAATAACTAAAATTGATTAAGTTGTCCTTACCGGACGTAAGATCTTCCTTTTTGGCATTTTGTCCCAATGTGTCACTTCGTTTTGCATTGGGCTGAATTCAACTGGGCTCTCAGCCCGACTTCCCGTAATTTGCTTGCGAATTGTAAGCATAAAAAACGAGGCTGACTTTTTAGACAACCTCGTTTTGTATCTGGTAATTCCTTTCTCATTAGAATGGAAGGTCATTCCCTTCGTCCATTGGTTCAGGTGGAATGTCATTAGCAGAGTATTCCGGAGGAAAACCTCCCGGCATTTCCGGTTCTACCCGGTCAATTTTCCAGGCGTTGATGTTGTGGTACCACCTGCCGTTAAACTCGCGCGACTCAACATTGAAGGATACATTCACTTCTGTTCCCGGGTTTAGTCCGGCAATCAGGCTAAGTTTGTCATTAAACAAGGTAAAACAGATTTGTTTCGGGAATTGCTCATCCACTGTGTCAATCACAAATTCCTGTTTTTTCCATTCATTTCCTGTTTTGCTAACACCGGAATTAACCGGTAAAATCTGGTTTATTTTTCCTTTAATTTCCATATAATAATTTCAAAATTCTGTCAATCACCCAAAAGTACGGATAAAAAAAGACCCCCGAAATTCTTTTTTCGGGGGTTTATCAAAAGTTTTCAAGAATCGGATTCTTATTCTTTTACAATTTCCAGTAATTCAACTTCGAAAATCAATGCTGAGTTAGGAGCGATATCACGACCGGCGCCTCTTGGTCCGTAAGCCAATTCGCTGGGAATGTAAAGTTTCCATTTTGAGCCAACAGGCATCAGTTTTAAGGCTTCAGTCCAGCCTGGGATTACCTGATTTACATTGAAGGTAGCAGGTTCGCCACGTTCAACAGAGCTGTCGAAAACTTTTCCGTCAATCAGTGTCCCGGTGTAGTGGCATTTTACAGTTTGACCGTCAACTGGCTTTTCACCGGTTCCTTCAGTCAGGACTTCGTATTGCAGGCCACTTTCAGTTGTTGTAACACCTTCTTTTGTTTTGTTTTGTTCCAGGAAAGCTTTCCCTTCTTCTTCATTTTTCTCAGCTTGTTTTTTTGATGCTGCTTCGAAGTACTTTTGAACGATTGTGCGGGCATCAGTAGCTTCAATTTGCGACTCTTCACCTTTGATTTGTTTTTCAAAAGCACTGATCATCAGGTCGATGTTCAGTTCCGAAGCGCCAGGTGATGCATCCAGGTTTTGTTTGTTGTTCTGACCGATCAAAACACCTAAAGCATAACTTGCCGAGTCGTTTTCTGTAGTCAGTTTCACCGTTTTAGAACCGCCGTTTGGCTGACAAGCTGCAAGAACGACTAAAGCAGCTAATGCAAATAATACAGGTTTGAAATTCATTTTAAAATTTATGAGTTGATTAGACAATTTCCAATAATTCCACGTCGAAGATAAGTGTTGCGTTTGGACCGATTGAACCACCGGCTCCTCTTTCGCCGTAAGCCAGATCCGAAGGGATGAAAAGTCTCCATTTTGAACCAACAGGCATCATTTGAAGTGCTTCTACCCATCCCTGGATTACCCCGTTAACAGGGAAAACAGCAGGTGTGCCGCGCTGAACGGAACTGTCGAATACCGAACCGTCAATCAGTGTACCATGGTAGTGGCATTTCACCTCGTCGGTTGCTGATGGCAACTCTCCGTCACCTTCAACAAGAATTTTATATTGCAATCCGCTGGTGGTTTCAACAACTTTTTCGTCTTTCAGGTTTTCGGCTAAAAATTTCAATCCATCCTCCAGGTTTTGGGCAGCTTCGCCGCTTTGTTGTTCTTCCATAAATTCCTGCAGAATTTTATTGGCTTCTTCTGCTGACATTTTAGGAGCTTTCCCGGTGAATAAATCTTCCAAGGCAGCCATAAAATTGGCTGGGTCAATTGTTTTTACGCCTGACTGGATCAGGTTGCTGGCAACACTCAACCCGAGTGCATAGCTAAACTTTTCCAGACGGCCTTCAAATTTGTGTTCAGACATAACTTATTTTTTTAAGAGATACGAAGATAGGGTAATTTTTGAAACTGTGCGTTATTCCGGGATTTTCTCCCCAAATAACATCTCTTTTTTCCCGGGTGGGCCGGGCAATCGCTGCATCCGGAAGCCACTTCTTATTAATGAACGGCGAACCTCGCCTTTAGCACAATAAGTAACAAATATTCCAGAAGGGGCGGTGTGGTTTGCAATCTTAGTGAAGATACTTTCCTGCCACATTTCCGGCTGCTTGTTTGGTGCAAAGGCATCAAAGTAAATCAAATCAAACAGGGGCAGGTTCTCAACATTTAGCAAGGCCAGGTCAGCCCGAAGTTTTGTAAGCGTAAATCCAGGTTCAATCTCAATTGCTTTGTTCCAGTCACAGGAATGCATCCTGATAAAATTTTCTTCCCGGCTGCTCAGTATCGAGGGGTAATTCAGCAATGAATATTCTTCTTCTGAAAGGGGAAATTTTTCAAGGCTGAAATAATTGACTTGTCTGGTTCCTTTATGGATTAAAGTCAGGAAAGCATTCAGCCCGGTTCCAAAACCGATTTCCAGGATGTTGATTTCGTTTGATTGGCATTTATTGAGGCCATTGTTGACGAAGACATGCATAGATTCCTGTATGGCTCCGTGCATGGAATGGAAATGTTCTTCCAGTTCAGGTACGTATAAGGTGTGAGAACCGTCTTCAGTATGAATGATTTGGCGCTTCATTTTGTGATTTGAGCTGGCGAATTTCGGCAATTTATTTGAGGCCTCCATAAAATTGTCCTAATTTTAACAGAATTTAAAAGTTGCGGCATGCTGGTAAAAATTTATGAAGACAATCCGAATCCTAAAGAGATTCAAAAAGTTATTGAAGTTCTTAGGAATGGTGGGGTCATCATTTATCCGACTGATACGATCTATGGTATTGGTTGTGATATTACCAATGCACGGGCGGTAGAACGTGTGGCGCGCATAAAGAAGATTGCCGTTGAAAAGTCTAATTTCTCATTTGTTTGCAGCGATCTAAGTCATCTTTCAGATTTCACGCGCCCAATTCCAAATCATATTTTTAAACTGATCCGCAGAACCCTTCCGGGGCCATTCACTTTTATCCTTGAAGCAAATAACCAGGTGCCCCGGTATTTCAAAGGAAAAAAGAAAACGGTAGGTATTCGTGTTCCCGATAATAAAATCATTATTGAAATCGTCCGCGAACTAGGTAATCCCATTTTGTCTACCTCGGTACATGATGATGACGAGATACTGGAATACATAACTGACCCGGAGTTGATCCATGAAAAATTTCGGGATATTGTCGATTTGGTTATTGATGGTGGGTATGGCGGCAATGTTCCTTCAACGGTTATTGACTGCACGGATGACTTTCCGGTAATTATACGTGAAGGGAAAGGCGAGATTGAGTTGTAATTAGTTGGCTTTCTTCCAGCGGGCCATTGGATCCCTCTTCAAAACAAACACTATTTTTTCCAAAAAGCAGGCGAGAAAAGTACCAGTACCGTAAACAATTCAAGGCGTCCGAGCAACATCAGGAAAGATAGAAACCATTTGCCGGCCACATGGATATGTGAGAAGTTTTCTGCCGGGCCAACATTTCCCAGTCCAGGCCCGATATTACCCAGGCAAGTTGCCACAGCTCCCATTGCCGAGTCCAGATCAGGTTCAATCATCGTGAATAATATCGTGCTGAAAAAGAAGATGATAAGGTAAATCATGAAAAATGCCAGCACATTGGTGATAATCTGTTCCGAAACAGAGTGTTTGTTGAAACGCACAGGAATGACCGCATTGGGGTGCAAGAGCCTGCGTAGTTCATAGTAGCTATTCTTCATCAGAAGGACAATCCGCATGATTTTAATGCCGCCACCGGTCGAGCCGGCACTTCCCCCAAAAAAGAAAAGGGCAAAAATTATAATGGACAAAAACGGGGTCCATGTCAGGTAATCAGCAGTTGCAAAGCCGGTCGTTGTAATAATGGAAACAACCTGGAACAAGGCATCGCGAAATGCGTGTTCAAATCCAAGTTGCGTTGTCAACAACAGACCGCTAAGCACGATAGCTGTGAATATGGCGATGAAAAACAGGTAATATTTAAACTCTTCGTTTTTGAATACTTTTTCGATTTTACCGGTGAATGCACAATAGGAAAGTGTAAAGTTTGTACCGGCGATAAACATGAAAATGATGATCACATAGTGGATGAACGGCGAATCCCAGTAAGCAATCGAAGCTTGTTTTGTTGAGTACCCACCTGTTGCCATCGTGGTAAATGAATGGTTGATGGCATCAAAAAAACTCATTCCCCCCAGTTTCAGAAGGATTGTTTCGGTAAAAGTGAACAGGATATAAATGCCCCAAAGGTTTTTGGCTGTTTGTTGTATCCGGGGATTGAGCTTGTCTGGAACTGGTCCGGGAACTTCGGCTGAAAACAACTGCATGCCACCAATTCCAAATACAGGCAAAATGGCAAGGGACAGAACAATGATTCCCATTCCGCCAAGCCATTGGGTCATACTCCGCCAAAATAAAATACCATGGGGCAATGCCTCGATATCATTTAAAATGGATGATCCGGTTGTCGTGAAACCCGACATGGTCTCAAAAAAAGCATCGGTTATGCTTGGTATCGAGTTGCTAAAAAGGTATGGCAGGCTTCCGAACAGCGAAAAGACAACCCAGACCAAACTCACAATGATGAAGCCATCGTTTTTACTGATATTCCGACTGGCCTTCCACGTTAGGAAAACAGTTGTTCCTCCGATTCCTAAGCTGATTAAGGCTGATTTTAAAAAAGGGAATACATCAGGGCCGTGGTACATTATTGCAACCCCCAAAGCCAAAAGCATTGCAACGCCTTCAACGATTAATAAAAATCCAAGAATCTTTATAATGGCTTTGAAGTTGAGCATATTCTGTTCGGGGTCAAACTCTATTTAAAATACTTATCCAGTTTCCGGATGGCTGACGGCAGGGCGAAAACCACCACATTGTCTCCCGGTTGTATCATCGTGTCGCCTTTTACTACAAACGACATTGAGCCACGGGTAATTCCTCCAATTGTTGCATCTTCGGGAAAGGACAAATCTTTAACTGGTTGTTGGGTTATTTTCGATCCTTCTTTTGCAATAAATTCAAATACCTCAGCATCGGATGCAGTCAAACATTTTGCCTGCGCCACTTCTGCCCCCAGGGTATATTTGTAGATATAACTTGCGGCAATAAGCTTTTTGTTGATCAGGCTACCAATGTCCATGCTCTCCGCGATGCCCATGAAGTCTATGTTCTCAACTTCGGCAACGGTTCTTTTTACGCCAAGTTTTTTGGCCATGTGGCATGAAAGGATATTGGTTTCCGAGTTTCCGGTTACAGCAATAAACGCATCCATCCTTTCAACCCGCTCTTCTTTTAACAGGTCAAGGTTTCTACCATCACCGTGGATAACCAGGACATTCTCAAAACGGTCGGCAACTTTCTGGCTGCGAACTTTATCTGATTCAATAATTTTGATATTATAATGGTCTCCAAGTCTTTCAACTGTTTTTTGGGCAATCCGGCTCCCCCCTAAAATCATGATGTTACGAACCGGGAAGATTTCCTTTCCTGTCAACTCGAAAACCTTATTTTGGTATGCTCTTGTTGTAATAAAAAAGATGATGTCACCGCTTTTGATGTAGTCGCGACCGTGAGGAATGATCGTTTGGTTTTCGCGGTTAATGGCAACTGCACGGATTTCGGATTCAATATAGGACAGTTCTTCAAAAGTTTTATTCAGGATGGGGGCATTTTCCCGAATCTTGATTCCCATCAGGATCAATTTGCCTCCTGAAAATTCGATCAATTGCCTGGTTCCAACCTGTTTGACGGAAGTTGTAATTTCTTTACCGGCAAGGCTTTCGGGGTAAATCAATTCATCAACACCCAATCGTTGAAGTTTTTCCTTATTTTTTTCCTGGAGATATTCGCCGTTGTTAATTCTTGCTACAGTCCGCTGGGCACCCATATCTTTTGCAAAAACACAGGCCATAATATTTCTTTCCTCATAGGGCGTAACTGCAATAAACAAATCGGCTTTTGCTATGCCTGTCTCTTTTAAATCTTTGAAAGAATTGGCATAACCGGTAACCGTTAAAAGGTCTACCTGACTTGATATATTGTGAAGTTTCTCGGTATCGTCATCCATCAAAACGATGTCATGATCTTCTTTACTCAGCATTTTCGCAAGATGTGTACCTACTTCACCTGCTCCTACAATAACAACCTTCATTGTAATTTTGTATCAGTCAATAAAAAAATAGCCAAGCAAAGTAACGTATAAAAACTACAACTTCAATGGTTTTATTTTGATTTTTTGGGATTGTCCGGGTTTTTAATGTTGAGTTAAAACCGGCTTTCAATGTCTGGGCGTAGATAGGCTTTTTTATTTTGAGCAGAGCTTGCCGGTTGACATTAAGTTGATCAGGGGACTGTCTTCTTGGGGCAGGTCATAAATCACTGGTGCAAGAAGTTTGTCATCCCTGGAGTGATCTTTGGGAAATGGATTTATTGGCAATAAGATTGTTTTTCCGGAGAATTGGACGACTGGATTTTCTAAGATCAGCCTGTCGCTTGTAATTCTGCCAGTGTCTCCAATTGTAATTATTTGTGGTTGATTAAGTCTTAGTTGGGTAATTGTATTTCGGTAAATGAAATCATTTGTTGCTTGTTCATTCGGTATAAGCAGGTAATTGTCCCGGCCATCAACGAAATGGAAAATATTTTCTTTGGCCTGATAGATAACCAGCTTTTTCTGGTTGAAAAGAAAGAGCCTGTTTGTGAACCCATCAATCTGGAATAACAAGAAGAAAATGAGAACGGCAAACAGGTAGCGTTTTTGTCTGGATTTAATGAAGAACATAATGGTTCCAATCGCCAAAAGCAATGTTGCCAGCTGGAATGATGATACAGAAACTCCCTGAATAACGGTATGGGGAATTGTACCAACAAACTTTAATGATTCGATTGTGCCCAGAGTCACACTATTTAAGGCGATCGCAAAAATTTTCGATAGCGCTGCAATTTTATAAAAAATGAAAAATGCGAACGTCAGACCCAGGATCAGGTAGGCAGCAGGGATGACAATAAAGTTGCTCAACCAAAATAGGAGCGGAAATTGATGAAAATAGAATATTGATAGTGGGAATGTTCCGATTTGGGCTGCCAGTGAAACACAAAAAAGTTGCCATGTCCATTTTATTGCCCGGTTGCGGGGTTGAATAATCTTTTCAAGGCGAGGGTAGAAGAATACAATGCTGATCACGGCCATGTAGGAAAGTTGAAATCCGACTTCAAAGATCAGGTTCGGATTGATCAATAATAGGAGAAATGCTGATGCTGCAATGGAGTTGTAAATCGGGACAGGTCGGTTTAAGCTGTTGCCAATCAGAATAAATGTAAACATGACAGTGGCTCGTTGTACCGAAGGTGAGAATCCGGCTAACAGGGCATAGGCCCATAAACCGAAGAGGATGAGTATGAAATTTAAAATCCGCCCGGCTTTGCTTCTTTTAAGAAAAGCAAGGATACGGGCAAGAAACATGAAAATCATGCCGACATGCAAACCCGAAACCGCCAGTACATGCATGGCCCCGGTTTTTGCAAAATAGGATCTTACCTCTTGTGTCAGCTCTTTGCGATAACCAAGTGTCAGGGCTGAAACCACTTCATATGATTCGTGATCTTTTAAATTCGTTTTTAGCAATGTGATTAATCTCGCCCTGATTTTCTCCGCAATGATCCGGCTATTTTGTTGATTGGATTTTTCGATTTGATAGTGATCAGTTTTCAGGAAAGTACTATAAATTATCTTTTGCCGCTTCATATACCTTTCATAATCAAATTCAAAGGGATTGCCTTTGTTTTTGACCTGCCTGAAGTTGGACTTTCCGGTTATCAAATCTCCGATATTGAGTTTGTTAATTTCGTCGTTCTTTTCAAAATAACCCAAAACCTTTTGATTGCAAAGCCACATGCTATCGGCAATATTTATCTGGAAAGTTGCCTGGTGCGAGTTACTTTTTTCAACTGGCGCTTCTAACAATATGGCTGTAAAAGTTACCGGGTGGGGCAGTGGTTTGTTTGCCGGAATGTGGTTAAGCCGTGCAAGCTCCATTCCTGAAATAAGAATTAGAACGGAAAGTACAAGAGATGAAAGAAGGTCAATCAGGTATTTGTGCCTGTAGTAAAACCACGCCAGCCCCATAATTAATCCCGGAAGAAGGAATAGGAGAACCAGTTCGCTTTGAGGCAGGTAATTTCCCAGCAGAATACCTGTTAGCAAGAAGAAAATTAAGCGGATGAATGGATTGTTTTTCCAGAAAATCATTTGACACAGAATTGCTGTTTCCTAAATTACAGCATTCTTCAATAATTTCAAGTATGTTTAGTCTGAAATCTTGATGTCAATAGAAATTTTCCAGTTAATCGTTTTTTGTGAATATCTATTTTTTCCCGGGAAGAACGATCCGGTATGAAGTCTTGACTTTTCCTTTAGTGATGGATGTCAGTTTACTTTTGAGCATGCGTTTTTTCAACGGGTTGAGATAGTCAATCAGTAAAACTCCGTCCAGATGGTCATATTCATGTTGGATTACCCGGGCAGCAAAACCACCGTATTCTTCAATGTGTTCAACAAAGTTTTCATCGTAGTACTTTATTTTCACAAACTCAGGACGAGAAATGTCTTCCCTGATTTCAGGCAAGCTCAGGCAGCCCTCGTTCATGACCCACTCGTCTCCCCGGCGTTCCAGAATTTCAGGATTGATGAAGGCCTTTTTGAATCCTTCAAGTTCCGGTTCTTCATCAGCGGCAGTAGATGCATCAACAACAAAAATCCGGATTGATTTGCCAATTTGCGGAGCGGCCAGGCCAACCCCATCTGAGTGGTACATTGTTTCGAACATATCGGCAACCAGTCCTTTCAAACCTTCAAAATCTTTCGAAACCGGTTCTGCCACTTTCCTCAATAACGGTTCTCCATATACGGTGATCGGGTAAATCATTGTCTGTATTTTTGTTGTTCCATGTACGATTGAAGGATAATTGTTGCACTAACCGCATCAATTGTCCCTTTGTTTTGTCTGTCTTTCTTTTTTAATCCGGCATCAATCATTGTTTGAAATGCCATTTTTGATGTAAAACGTTCGTCAACCTGTTCAATCGGCATATCCGGGTAAAGTTTCTGAAAACGTTTGATAAACGGATTGATATACAAAACGGCTTCAGATGCTTCATTGTTCATTTGCAGTGGATATCCGATAATCACTTTTTCGACATCTTCTTTCTGAAAATAGTCTTTCAGAAAATCAAATATTTTATGACTGGGAACTGTTGTCAATTTATTGGCAATAATTTTCATTGGATCGGTGACAGCCAGACCAACCCTTTTTTTTCCATAATCAATTGCCAGTATTCTTCCCACTTGCTTCAAAATTTTGTGCAAAAATAATATTCTCTTCTCATAAAAAAAGTAAAAATGAAAAAAGTGAGAAAAAGTGTTGTTTGTAAGTTTTTGAAAATTAGCAAAATAAAAAAGTGGCACACGCTTTGTTTATCGAGAGGTAACTGATTACTGGTAAATGCAGGCACCAGCCCAATTAATTGTTAAATATTTAATACTGGAAGCCATGAAAACAAATTTAAACATCAAACTGATTGCACTGACAATCGCTTTTGCAGGCGTTATGACAAGTTTTAATGCCGAGGCACAACGAAGAGAATACAAAAAAAACAGTTCTGAAAAATATGAAAAAGGTCATCGTGATCATGACCGCGGAGCTTATCACAGTGGGAAACACGATAACCGAAAAGAGGTTGATCGGAGAAATGATGATCGGCGTGCTTATCAGAACCACAAATGTAATGATGGTGACAGGTATCGCTCAAGGGACAGACGTTATGACTGGGATGACTATTCATCCAGATATCATAACAGGTACGAGTATCATCACCCAAAATACGGGCATGTATACCGAAAATTCCAGCGTAACCCAATCCGGTTACACCATAATCACGGCGACTTCTATTTCTATGGAGGAAACTACTACCGGTTTTATCCGAGGGTTGGTTATGTGAGAGTTGAGGTACCGAGAAACTTAATTTTTGTTGATTTACCATTCCGTTGCGAGCGGGTTCGTATAGGCGGCATCTATTATTACAGGCACAATGACATCCTGTTTGAAAGATGTGATCACGGCTATCGTTTAGCACCAGGAATTAATATTAACCTTTCCGCACATTTTTAATCAATATATAGTCAAATCAATCAATTCGGAAGCCATCAAAATGATGGCTTTTTTTATTTTTTTGCAGTGATGGGGTTTGATTCCAGGAAGTCGTTGAGGGAAAATACAAAAGCTCCAGCATCAATCATTTCTTGCCATGCCTGTTCTTCATCGTCCGGATGTGCTTGTACTGCTGCAACCGATTCTTTAACAAGGTTTGTTTTAAACCCCAGACGAATGGCATCCAAAACCGTATTTTTTACACAATATTCGGTAGTCAGGCCGCACACGTATATTTCCTGTATATTTTTTTCTTTAAAATATTTCCCCAAGTCAATATTTGTCCCTTCAAAAGCAGAATAACCGTCATCAACGTCATTCGTGCCTTTCAGTACCAGTTGGCTAACTCTTTCTGATTTAAAATCGGGTGGAAACTCAGCGCCATGACTATCTTGTATGCAATGTATTGGCCATTTGTTGAAATGAACTGTTTGCTTCGGATGCCAGTCTTTTGAGGCTACTATCAGATCAAAATAGTTGATCAGCCTGTTTACAACCGGGATGATTTTATTGCCATTTGCAGCCGGAAGAGCCCCTCCGGGAAGGAAATCGTTTTGAAGATCGACAATGACTAACGCTTTCATTTTGGTCGGTTTTCTGTTCGTTAAAAGATCGCTCACTTTAAGTATTTTTTTGCCAGTTCGTCTCGCTTGGACATGAGACTTTCAGATATCCCAACTTTATAAACGTGTGGATTCAAAAAACGTTTGTGTTCCTCCGGAAGTTGTTGCAGTCTTTGTAAAGTATAGGCAGCATTTTCCTGCGGTGATCTCATTTCAGAAGTTATTTCCCCGTTTTTCATTACGGGAGCAATAAGTTCTTCACGTGTGTAAATACTGATATCTTTGGTTTTGCCTTTTTCAGTAGGATGATAAATAACCGGATACGCCGTTTCGCCGGCAAATGCAATCCCGTCAGCACAAAAAAGTTGATCCTGATCTGTAAAGCGATGAATGGTTTTTTTGCCGGGAAGTGTCATCTTTGCAATGTTTTCCGAAACTTTGATCGATGGCTTTTCCCCAATAGCCGAGAGTTTGTAAACTCCATCCAAGGCAGCATCATCCTTGCCGGTGCTTAATGAGGTGCCGACCCCAAATACATCGATTGGCGCTCCCTGCGTGAGCAAACTTTGGATGATGTGTTCGTCCAGCTGATTGGAAGCCACAATCTTGACATCGTTGAGCCCTTCTTTGTCGAGCATTTTTCGTGTTTTCTTGCTTAAATAGGTCAGATCACCGCTGTCAAGTCTTACGCCCAGCAATTTGTGCCCCTTTTTTTGTAGTTCATTGGCAATAATTACGGCATTGGGAATTCCGCTTTTCAACGTATCGTAAGTGTCAACAAGCAAAATGCAGTTGTCCGGGAAGTAATCGGCATAAGTCTGGAATGCCGTCAGTTCGTCGTCGAAACTTTGTACCCAGGAATGGGCCATTGTTCCGCTGCTTTCCAGACCGAATTGCATGGCCCCAAACACATTCGATGTTTTATCAAAACCCCCGCTTATTGCTGCTTTAGTGGCGTGAATGCCTCCAAACCCCTGCGCCCTACGAAGGCCAAATTCAAGCAGTAGTTTGTTCCCGGCTGCCAATCTCATCCGGTTGGCTTTGGTGGCAATTAATGATTCAAAATTGAGTACGTTCAGCAGTAATGTTTCGATAACCTGGGTTTCAATGATATTTCCTTCTACGCGTACTGCGGGTTCGTACGGGAAGACTATTTCACCTTCTTTTACCGAATAGATTGATCCTTTGAATGAGAAATTTTCCAGGTATTGGAGGAATTTTTTATCAAAACCAATGGATTCGAGGTAATCAATGTCAGAGCGATCAAACCGGAAATTTCCGAGCATTTCAAGTAAGGTCGATAATCCTGAAAAAACAACATAGCTCCCTTTGAACGGGTTCTTCCGGTAGAAATAATCAAAACAGGCTTGTTCTTCTTTCCGGCCATTCAGGAAGTACCCTTGCGCCATAGTCAGTTCATAATGATCGGTATATAATCCAAGGCTCTTGGTGAAAAGTGTCATGTGTTCTTTCTTTTTATGTTTTGGTTTCCTAAAATTAGCGAACTCAATCGTGTTATGATTGATTAATTTGAATTTATTTAACCGGCATGGTTGAATACGAAAACCGAAATGGAATGACTATAAAAAAGCCATCCCAATTTTTTGAGATGGCTTCCAAATATGAATTGTTGAAATTTTAGCTGTGATTAATGTTTGCCTGGGCAGCTGCAACCCTTGCAATCGGCACCCGGTACGGAGAACAGCTTACATAGTCGAGCCCAACGCTGTCACAGAATCCGACAGAACTAGGTTCACCGCCGTGTTCGCCACAAATACCAACTTTCAGCTTTGGTTTTGTCGAACGTCCTTTTTCAACTCCCATTTTTACCAGTTGTCCAACACCGTTCTGGTCAAGTATCTGGAATGGATCCTGTTTCAGGATTCCGTTATCCAGATATATTGGCAGGAATTTGCCGGCATCATCACGTGAGTAACCCAGTGTCATTTGGGTCAGGTCATTAGTCCCGAATGAGAAGAAGTCAGCTTCGGCAGCGATATGGTCGGCTGTCAGTGCAGCGCGTGGAATTTCGATCATTGTCCCAAGCAGGTAGTCAATCCGGTCGCCTTTTTCAGCAAAAACCTGTTCTGCTGTGCTCCGGATAATGTCGGCCTGGTTCTTCAATTCAGCAACTGTACCAACAAGCGGCACCATAATTTCCGGCCGTGCATCAATTCCTTTTGCTTTCAGGTTCAATGCGGCTTCGATAATGGCACGGGCCTGCATGGCTGTAATCTCAGGATAGGTAATGCCCAAACGACATCCGCGATGCCCAAGCATGGGGTTAAATTCTTCTAGCTCAGAGATTTTATTTCTTACCATGTCGATGGAAATACCCATTTCTTTTGCCAGTTCTTTTTGAGTGGCTTGTTGATGCGGAACGAATTCGTGCAATGGAGGGTCAAGCAGTCGAACGGTTACGCCATAGCCTTCCATGGCTTCAAAGATACCTTCGAAATCGCTGCGTTGGTAAGGCAACAACTTGGCCAGGGCTTTTTCGCGTCCTTCTATTGATGTTGCCAGGATCATTTCGCGCATGGCCTTAATTCTTTCCCCTTCGAAGAACATGTGTTCTGTACGGCAAAGGCCAATGCCCTGTGCCCCAAAATTACGGGCCACCTGTGCATCGTGAGGTGTATCGGCATTGGTGCGGACACTCATTCGGGTGAATTTGTCAGCCAGGTTCATGACTTTACCAAAATCGCCACCCATATCCGGAATGCGTGTTTGAACTTTTCCGTCGTATACTTCTCCGGTTGAACCGTTCAGCGAAATCCAGTCACCTTCTTTGTATTTGTTCTCACCGATGGTCATGATTCTGGCTTTGTAGTCAATTTTGACCGCTCCGGCACCGGAGACACAGCACTTGCCCATTCCACGTGCAACAACTGCTGCATGCGATGTCATACCGCCACGGGCAGTGAGGATACCGCGGGCAATGTTCATACCTTCTAGGTCTTCCGGTGAAGTTTCAATCCGTACTAAAATTGAATTTTCATACATGGATGCTTCGTCGGCGAAGAAAACGATTTGACCAGTTGCGGCTCCGGGAGAGGCCGGAAGCCCCTTGGCCAGTACCTTTGCTTTTTTGATGGCATCGGCATCGAATACCGGGTGTAATAGTTCGTCCAGTTTGTTCGGTTCAATCCGAAGCAAAGCTGTTTTTTCATCAATTATGCCTTGTTCAAGCATGTCGATAGCAATTTTTACCATAGCGGCGCCTGTGCGTTTACCGTTACGGGTCTGCAATAACCACAGTTTGCCTTCCTGGATCGTGAACTCCAGGTCCTGCATATCTTTATAATGGCTTTCCAGTTTCTCCTGAACCGACATCAGTTCACTATACAGTTCGGGCATTGTTTCTTCAAGAGACGGGAAGTTTGTTTTTCTGTCTTCCTCACTAATTCCGGCCAGTTCAGCCCAACGTTTACTGCCTTCGAGTGTTATTTGCTGTGGTGTGCGTATTCCTGCCACAACATCTTCACCCTGAGCATTAATCAGGTATTCACCGTTGAACAGGTCTTCGCCGGTTGCAGCATCGCGGGTAAATGCAACGCCGGTTGCAGATGTATCACCCATATTACCAAATACCATTGCCTGAACGTTGACAGCAGTTCCCCACTCAGCAGGGAATCCGTGCATTTTTCGGTAATATACCGCACGTTCGTTCATCCAGCTGTCGAAAACCGCATAAACCGCACCCCAAAGTTGCTCCCACGGATCATCCGGGAAACTTTT
>JBNKTK010000084.1:0-17744 GCA_050298035.1 Mangrovibacterium sp.
TACGAAAGCTCTGTTATAAGCTTCTGGTTTTCGATTTCCTTCAGTTGATTTTCATTTTTAAACCATTCGCTTGTCCCGCGGATACTTGTACTTACCGCAAATGAAATGGTGCTTAAAACCAAAATCCCGAAATTGATAAAAAATGGTTTTCGTGGCTTTAGAGGCATTTTATCCCCTCCTGCCTCCTTTAAACCGGGCGGTAGCCGATGAAATTCCGGTTCAAAATACTGCTCGGTATAGCGACTGATTACGAATATGACGGCCAATATCACAACTATGGCAAGTGCATACTCCCTGAATTTTCGTTTCGACAAGTATCGGGGGATCAAAAAGTAGTAATTCAGATAGAAAACGCTGACAAGGATCACCAGGGTTTCAATTAATCTGGGGTAATTGACATTTCGATCAGGAAAGCCGGATACATAATGAAAGACAACAGTGAATATGATCCAAATTGAAAAGTTGAAGATGATTTTCAGTGGTTTGTATTTTGCTCCGGTTATCATTTTAAGTGAAAAAAATTAGTTCAAGAAGTTGGGTACACCGGGATTACCGGGGTTTGACCAGAGCAAATGTTCAACATTTAAGCAAAACCGCAAACCGTTTTAATTTTTTTTAAGTTAGTTTACCATTACTTAAAAAAAAGAGCCACATTTTAACAAATGCAGCTCCCTATCTCATTTTCAGCAAATAATTTACAGTCCAAGCAACATGGCTTCCGGCGATTTACCATCGGTTAGCATCAGCTCCGGGTGTTCCAGGAATTCCTTCACTTTCACCAGGAAGCCGACAGAATCTTTCCCGTCAATAATCCGGTGATCGTACGAAAGCGCCACGTACATCATGGGCCTGATTACCACCTGCCCGTCTACAGCAACCGGACGATCAACAATGTTGTGCATCCCAAGAATGGCCGACTGGGGCGGGTTAATAATTGGCGTTGACAACAACGAGCCAAACACGCCGCCATTGGTAATAGTAAATGTCCCTCCGGTAAGTTCTTCAACCGAAATTTTCCGGGCGCGTGCCTTATCTGCAAGTTCTTTTATTTCAAGTTCGATGGCTGGTATTGTCTTGCTTTCGGCATTCCGGACAATTGGCACCATCAAACCTTTTGGCGTTTGCACGGCAATACCGACATCAACAAATTCAGGGGTGAGTATTTCATCACCATCGATCATTGAATTGACAGCCGGATGAAATTGCATAGCAGTAGCAACTGCTTTTGTAAAGAATGACATAAACCCCAGCTTGAACCCATGTTGCTCAACGAATTTAGATTGGTATTGACTGCGAATCTCCATCACGCGGCTCATATCCACTTCGTTGAAGGTGGTCAGCATGGCCGTTTCGTTTTTTACCGCAACCAATCGCTCACTTAATTTCCGTCTCAGCATACTCATTTTCTCCCGTTTTTCTTCACGCGAGAATACCGGTTTCGCACTAATGATTGGAGTAGTTTCGGATTTTGGTGCGTTTAAAACAGCTTCAACTTCCTTCTTCCCTATCCGTTGTAACCCATGGATGATGTCATCAACCGACAATTGGTTTTCTTCCATCATTTTCTGTGCAACAGCCGTGGTTTTAATTTTATGATGTTCCGCCGAAACTTCTTCTGTCTTTGTTTTCTCCGGTTCTGTTTCTGCATCCGGAGTCATTTCCGCTACAGTCTCCTGTGGTTTATCCGCAACTGTTTTAACAGTTTGACCGGCTGCATCTGTATCAATTGTGCAGGCAATTGTCCCAACCGCAACGGTATCCCCTTCGTTTACCGCAAATTTGATTTTACCGGCCTCGGGGGCAACCACAGTCAGTGTGGCTTTATCCGATTCAATTTCCGCAACCTCCTGGTCTTTATCAACAATATCCCCGTCATCTACCAGCCATTTACCCAACTCCACTTCGGTAATGGATTCTCCGGGTGTGGGAATTTTAATTTCAATTATCATACCTTGGTTTTTATTGTTCGATTAGGCCAGAACCTTCTCGGTGAAAATGGCAGCCATAATTTTTTCCAGTCTGAGATTGTGTTGTTTCATCAATCCACCAGCCGGGCTTCCACTTTCCGGTCGGGCAATAACCTCAAAGTTAATATTTTTCAGTTTGCGCTGAATGAACGGCCAGGCTCCCATATTCTCGGGTTCATCCTGTGTCCAGATAATTCGTTTCGCTTTCTTGTACTTTCCGATCACTTCTTCAATTTTGGCAATTGGCAGCGGATAAATTTGCTCCAACCGCACTATGGCCGTTGTATCGTCGCCAATATCCACCCGTTTATGTAGCAAATCATAATACAGGCGTCCGGTTGTAAAAACAATTTGACGGACGCTTGCCGGATCAGCAACAGCATCATCAATAACTTCTCGGAAACCACCTTCGGCCAGGTCTTCCAGCGAACAGTTCACCATGGGGTGACGCAACAGACTTTTGGGCGTAAACACAACCAGCGGCATGCGTGTGTCCCATTTCAGCTGGCGGCGTAGCAGGTGGAATAGATTATCGGGTGTTGTAGGAATGACGACCTGGATGTTGTTGTTGGCCGCCAAGGTCAGGAAACGCTCAATGCGTGCACTGGAATGCTCCGGCCCCTGCCCTTCATATCCATGCGGAAGAAACAACACGAGGTTGTTCATCAAACCCCATTTCTCTTCGGCCGAAGTGATATATTGGTCAACGATGACTTGCGCCACGTTGCTGAAATCGCCGAACTGGGCTTCCCAGATCGTCAACGCATTTGGCTGAGCCACGGCATAACCGTATTCAAAACCCAAAACACCATATTCCGACAAGTGTGAATTGTAAACATGGAATGGCGCCTGATCAGGTGCGAGATTTTTCAGCGGGAAATATTTTTCGTCCATATCTTCGACCACAAAAGCGGCATGGCGGTGTGCGAAGGTACCGCGTTCACTGTCCTGCCCGCTGAGTCGCACCGGGTGGCCTTCCGACAGAAGTGAGGCATAAGCCAACAATTCGGCCATCGCCCAGTCAAGCTTGTCATCCAGGATCATCATCCTGCGATCCGAAATAATCCGGTTGATTTTGTTGAAAAACGGTTTATCATCAGGCACCGAATTGATCTTCGCAGCCAGGCTGATCAGTTTTTCTTTATCAACACGCGTATCTATTGGCTGTGAAAGGTCTATTTTAGTGGGTTTGTGATACCCCTGGTACTCATCCAACAGGAATTTCTTAATCTTCAGCTTCTCGATCTTTTCAGATTCCTTGTACTTCAGTTCAAGAAAATTATCAAACTCCATCACCTCTTTTTTCGACTCCTTCACGTTCATAATCCCTAACCGTTCCAGTTTCTCGGAATAGATGTCACGGGGATTTTTGTGTGCCGATATTGCTTTGTAGAGCAGCGGTTGTGTAAACCTCGGTTCATCACCTTCGTTATGCCCGTATTTGCGGTAACACAGAATATCAATAAAAACATCCGAATGAAATTTCTGACGGAACTCCATGGCAAGTTTTATCGTGTAAATCAAAGCTTCCACATCATCGCCGTTTACATGGAAAACCGGCGAACGGGTTACTTTAGCCACGTCGGTGCTGTAGGTGCTCGACCGGGCATCCAGGTAATTGGTCGTAAAACCTACCTGGTTATTGATGACAAGATGGATTGTGCCGCCTGTTTTGTACCCTTTCAGCTGCGACATCTGAATAATCTCGTACACAATACCCTGAGCGGCAATAGCAGCATCGCCGTGAATGACAATTGGCGCCAGCTTATCATAGTCGCCGTCATATAATGAATCGATCCTCGACCGGGACATTCCCTGCACGAGCGATGATACTGTCTCAAGATGGGACGGGTTCGGGACAAGGCTCAACTTGACATCTTTGCCGGAGTCTGTTTTGATCTCATTTTCAAAACCAAGGTGATACTTCACATCACCCAAAAAGATATCTTCTTCATATTCGGTACCATAAAACTCCTTGAAAATGTATTCATAGGGCTTCTTCATGATGTTGCTCAAAACATTGAGCCGCCCCCGGTGAGCCATACCGATGATGAACTCGCGAATACCGAGTTCAGTCCCCTGCTCAATAACTGCATCAAGCGCAGGAATAAGCGCTTCTGCACCTTCGAGCGAAAACCGTTTTTGTCCGACAAACTTTTTATGGATGTAATTTTCGAAACCGACAGCTACTTTCAGATGGTAAAAAATGTGTTTTCTTTTCGCATCGGAGAATGATTGCGAATTTTTCGAACTCTCCATCTTTTGCTGAAGCCACTGAACGACTTCCGGATGGCGCATGTATACATATTCGACCCCGATACTTTCGCAATAAGTTGCGTCAAGGTGGGCTATTATATCTTTTAGCTTAGCCGGTCCAATACCAATATTATTCCCTGCCTGAAAAACTTTTTCAAGATCGGTTTTCTCCAATCCAAAATTCTCAATATCAAGTGTTGGTGAATACTTTCGTCGTGTTCTTACCGGATTGGTCTTTGTAAACAAATGACCACGTTGGCGATAACCATTGATTAGGTTTAGAATAGCAAATTCCTTATCAATATGACTTCCTTTGATATTGGTTTTTTCCTGATAATTTGTCCGTGCAAGCTCAAATCCTTTGAAAAACAACCTCCAACTCTCATCAACACTTTCAGGATTCTGTAAGTAGTCCTGGTAAAGCTCATCTATCGCTGCAATCTCCTGATTGCCTACTTGCGAAAATTTATCCATAATATGAAGCTAGGTTAATCTGAACTATTTTTTTAACGTCTGAAACTTTAACAAACAGCTTTTATTAAAGTTGTGTTAAGGTTGACAATTCTAAAGGGAAAATAAACATTTTTATTACCGGCATGTTTATTTAGAACGAATAAAAACAAAAGTCATTTAGCTGCTCCTATTGATCCTATTATTCAACGATAAATTGAAATTTTATAAACAAAAGACTATGGAAAGAAAAGATTTTTTGTCAAAATTTATTGTCGGCGGGAGCATTTTACTGGCCTCTCCAATGATTATAAGTTCGTGTGGTGGCAGCGAAGATGATGTTACTGACGGTGCGGGAGGAACAACCGGAGATATTACAATCGACCTGAGCAGCAGTTCCTATTCGGCACTAGGTTCAGTTGGCGGTTATGCCTACAAGGATAATATTATCATTATTCGTACCGGAGAGAGTCAATATATTGCCCTGTCAAAACTATGCACCCACCAAAATTGCACGGTAAAGTATGATTCATCGGGCAACCAGTTGCAATGTCCCTGTCATGGGTCGTTATTCAGTACTTCTGGCGCCGTTACCAATGGTCCGGCATCATCCCCGCTAAAAAAATACACGGTTACACTGAGCGGGAACACACTAACAATTAAATAATTTTCGGCATCAATAGCCGTAGAATTTTTGCTATCTTCCCCATCAAAAAGAAAAACTTATGATGGGGAAGATACTTCGCATAATTTCATTCACAGCACTTTTTCTGCTCTTTATTTATTGGATTGGCCCAACACCTTCCGATCCTGTTTTCGACAACAAATTACCGGTTATTACGGCAAGTTTGAATGACCTTGACAGTTTGATTGCCGCCGAAGAAGCCAAACTGCCCGTAAAACCGGACAATGAAAGCAAAATCATCTGGGCAAACGACAGCAATAAAATCCAAACAGAATATTGTCTGCTGTATTTACAGGGCTTTTCCGCATCTGGCTATGAAGGATATCCAACCCACGTTAATTTTGCCCGGCACTTCCAGGCAAATGCCTACATTCCCCGGCTTGCCTCACAGGGCCTTGATGTTGAGGAACCCTTGCTTTACCTAACTCCCGACTTATTATATGAATCCTCAAAAGAAGCTCTACAGATCGCTCATTTGCTGGGGAAAAAGGTAATTATCATGAGTACCTCTACCGGTGGGACAATCTCCTTAAAATTAGCGGAAGAATTTCCTGATTTAGTTGACGGACTACTTCTTCTCTCGCCCAATGTCAGGATTAACAACCCGGCAGCATTTCTGTTATCAAGACCATGGGGATTGCAAATAGCCAGGCAGGTTTTCGGCGGAAAATACCGTTATGTGAATAAAAACCTGGATGATGAAGAATGCAAATACTGGAACTGTTTTTACCGGGCTGAAGCTGCGGTTTATCTGCAACAGCTTGTTGATGAAACCATGACTGATAAAACGTTCAAACATGTAAAAACACCGGTATTCGTGGGCTATTATTACAAAGATGAAGAACATCAGGATCAAACAGTCAGGGTGGATGCCATGCTGAAAATGTTTGACCAGCTTGCAACTCCTGATTCGCTCAAACAAAAACAGGCATTCGATGCAGGTGTCCATGTCATTGGTTGCGAAATGTTCTCAAAAGCCCAACCGGAGGTAGAACAAGCCTGTATTTCATTTGCAGAAAATGTAATTGGAATGAAGCCATAGTTCTTTGGAACTCATGTCCTGGCCTGACGAATTTCATCAAGCCGCTGTCTGGCTTCCGGATCAGTCTCAAAAAACTGCTCAAGCTGTCTGCAAGGGTATTCGTGACAAAAAGCGCATGATTCAATTTGTTTCATTATTGCACATTCCCTGATGGTGCACTGGGAACAGCCGGAAAATAATCGCCCCGAAACCGCTTTACAGCCGTCGCAATCATTGATATCCGATAAACTGAGGGACATCCCGTATTGGGTTACGCACAAATCAAGTATCGACCGGCGCATTTCTTCCTGCTTTTGTTTATCCGGCTCCCGGGTCGCCAGATGTATCGGACAGGTATCACAATGCAATCCGCAATAAGCTATCATCGTTTACAATTTTGGCAAAGAATGCTAAATTATACGCAACAGCCTTTTGAATCGTTTATTTTGAATTAAATTGAAGGATTTCTAAATGTGCCCAAACAGATCAAATTCGGAAGCATCGGTTATATTTACCTCATAAAATCTGCCGATTTGTATTTTACCCGATTTTTCAATCAACACTTCTCCGTCAACTTCCGGCGAATCGAACTCGGTACGGCCAATAAAGTAATCTTCTTCCTCCCGGTCAACCAACACTTTCAGTGTTTTTCCGATGTGTTTCCGGCTAAGTTCAGCTGAAATCTCCTGTTGCATTGCCATCAACTCGGCAGCACGTTCATCTTTCACCTCCTGCGGAATATCGTCCTGATACATTTTATAGGCATAGGTGTCATCTTCACTTGAATAGGCAAATACGCCCATTCGCTCAAACGGGTACTCACGGATAAATGCTTTCAGCTCTTCAAAATCCTCTTCGGTTTCGCCCGGGTGACCAACAAGGAAGGTTGTGCGAAGGGCTATTCCCGGCACTTCTTCCCTGATTTTGTTGATTAGGCTGATCGTTTCGTCTTTCGTGATTTTCCGCCGCATCATACCCAGCATGCGATCGCTGATGTGCTGAAGCGGAATATCGAGGTAGTTACAAACATTTTTACGTTCGCGCATCACCTTCAACACGTCGAGCGGAAATTTTGACGGGTAAGTGTAATGCAGGCGAATCCATTCCAAACCTTCAATGTCGGCAAGTTTATCAATCAGTTCAGCCAGTTTGCTTTCACCATACCGGTCAATCCCGTAATAGGACAAATCCTGCGCAATAATCAGCAGCTCCTTCACCCCACCGGCAACAAGCTCGCGGGCCTCCTCAAGCAGACTTTCCATGCTGCGCGATTTGTGGTTCCCGGTAAACTGGGGAATCGCGCAAAATGAACAATGGCGGTTGCAGCCTTCACTGATTTTCAAGTAGGAGAAATGCGACGGAGTTGTTTTCACCCGGTGATACATTTTCTGCTCATAAAAATCAGCATTGAGGTCTTTGATGATTTCCTTAAAATCGAACTTTCCGTAAAACTTGTCAACTTCAGGAATTTCGTCGGTCAGTTCTTGCTTGTAACGAGCTGACAAACATCCCATCACCAGCAATTTATCGAGTTTGCCAGTCTTGCGGGCATCAGCAAAGTTCAGTATTGTATTGATTGATTCTTCTTTGGCATCAGCAATAAAACCACAGGTATTCAGGATCACAATATTGGCATCATCCTTCTCCGAATCATGAACCACTTTAAATCCGTTCAAGTCCAGCTGATTAAGCAACAGTTCCGAATCAACCAGGTTCTTCGAACACCCTAAGGTCATGATATTGACTTTTCCTCTCTTCATTTTCATTTATTTAGAATAACCGCACACTACAACAAACAAAGTGGTTGGTGGTTTTCACAAAACCCGACATAAAACTACGTCATCCAGAACTTCCTGTCTGTCGGCAGGCCGGGTTCCGGAACCTCTATCAAAAACAAATGCTGAAACAAGTTCAGCATGAGCTTCTTTATGGGTATGTTATGATTTCTATGAGAATAGTGAATCAACAAATTCGCGGCGGCGGAAAATTTGCAGGTCTTCCATTTTTTCACCGATCCCAATATATTTTACCGGGATTTTAAACTGGTCGCTGATGCCAATCACCACGCCACCTTTGGCGGTTCCGTCCAGTTTGGTAAGAGCCAGGGCTGTTACTTCAGTAGCCAGGGTAAACTGTTTGGCCTGCTCAAAAGCGTTTTGCCCGGTAGATCCATCTAATATTAGCAGTACTTCGTTGGGAGCATCAGGCACCACCTTTTGCATTACCTTTTTGATCTTCGCCAACTCGTTCATCAAATTGATTTTGTTGTGCAAACGACCTGCGGTATCGATAATGACAACGTCAGCGCCACTGGCTTTTGCCGAGGTCAATGTGTCGTAAGCAACCGAAGCCGGATCCGATCCCATATTTTGCCGAATGATCGGAACATCAACACGGTCGGCCCAAATCTGAAGCTGATCGATAGCAGCAGCACGAAAAGTATCAGCAGCACCAAGCACCACTTTTTTTCCGGACTGTTTAAAGTTCCAGGCCAGCTTCCCGATTGTTGTCGTTTTGCCGACCCCATTTACTCCTACCACCATAATAACATATGGATCACTTCTTTCGGGAAGTTCAAAATCAGAAACATCTTCTGTATTGTTTTCTTCAAGCAGGGTCGCGATTTCCTCTTTCAGGATACCATTTAACTCATCAACCCCCAGATACTTGTCCCGGTCAACGCGCTCTTCAATCCGGCGGATGATTTTCAAGGTTGTTTCAACACCAACATCCGATGTGATCAATACTTCCTCCAGGTTATCCAAAACTTCATCATCGACCCGTGATTTACCAACAACAGCACGACTTAGCTTTTTGAATACACTTTCTTTTGTTTTTGAAAGACCTTGATCCAGGCTATCTTTTTTTGCTTTTGAAAATACTCCGAAAAGACCCATAATCGTCAAAATTTGAGGTGCGCAAGATACAAAAATTAGCAGATAAAAAGGACTTAAAATCCAACATAATCAGATAAATCAGAAACGGCTTAATATTCCGTTAGCGATTCCGTAATTTCGTGATCTCTTCCTTCATTTCATAAAGAAATTCCGAAATCCGGTCAACATCAATCCGCCCAGGTCTAGGCAGCTCAAAACTCAGTACCCCACGGGCCTTCCAGATTTCAAGGACGCTCTCTGCCGGCACAAAATAAGGTTCGTATTCAGGGTTATCCGATTTCAGCAGCAGCCGGTTGTTTTCTTTCAGGTAAACACGTTTATAAACCAGGCCTTCGTCATTGGTAATAAGCACATAAGTTTGCCCGTCACGCAAATCACTTGAAGCTTCAACGTATTCACAAAACAAGTACGAGCCGGGATTCACCGGAAGCATGCTATCCCCTTTGATCTGAAACACACGATAGGATTTTCCCGCTGAAAGCTCAGGTACTGGCATGGAGAAACAAGGAAGCTGCCCAACAAATTCAGGGTCGGCAAAACCATTCAGGTAACCAGCCGAAGCTTTTGCCGGCACAATTGGTATCAGTTCATCGTTGTTCCGGTCAACAACAACAGGCAGTATCTTCAGCTTATTTTCGGAGGCGACAATCACACCAGAATCAGGGCGCTCCAAATCAGAATTGATCAGTTGATCCATCGACAAATTAAACGAGGCCGCCATTTGCTGCATGACCGATATTTTCGGGGTAGCCCTCCCCTCTTCATATGCACCAACCAATGACCGTTTGATTTGCAGAAAATCGGCCAAGCCCTGTTGGGTCAGGTTATTTTTCCGTCTTAGGTATTTGATATTGCCGGGAAGAAAACTCATACTTTTCAAATTAATTGATTTCCAAATCACTCATCCGATTGTTGAAAAACACCACACGAAACTAACTAATATTTTTAGCAAAAACTAATTTAATTAGTAATTTTGAAATGACTTTTCTTTTCAATCACTCGTTGCAAAAATAGCAGACCATGAAACAAACAATTCAGGACAAACTAAAAATATTAGCAGATGCGGCCAAATATGATGTTTCCTGTGCCTCCAGCGGGAATAACCGAAAAAACACAGATGGAGGAATCGGGAATGCCGTTGCATGCGGAATTTGTCACAGTTTTACTGATGACGGCCGGTGCGTGAGCCTGCTAAAAATCCTGATGACCAATCAGTGCATTTATGATTGCGCCTATTGCATCAACCGGCGAAGCAACGATCGGCCACGAGCAACTTTCTCAGTTCAGGAGGTGGTTGATTTGACAATTAATTTCTATCGGCGAAATTACATCGAGGGGTTGTTTCTCAGCTCGGGGGTCATCAAAAATCCCGACTTCACCATGGAGCGTTTGATGCTGGTCACCAAAAAACTTCGACTGGAAGAACGTTATAACGGCTACATTCACCTAAAAGCCATTCCCGGGGCAAGCCAGGAACTGATCAGGCAGGCCGGGCTATTCGCCGACCGACTAAGTGTCAATATTGAAATTCCGACCGAACCGGAGCTGAGAAGGTTGGCACCTGAAAAAAACTTTGGCACTGTGCTCCAGCCCATGAACCAAATCAAAGAAGGCATTCAAGTTTACAAGGAAGAACGACGCAAATTCCGCAAAACTCCCGTATTCACCCCGGCCGGGCAAAGCACCCAACTCATCGTTGGGGCAACGCCCGAAAGCGACCGCCAAATCCTTCAACTGGCTTCCGGATTTTATCATGAACAACAGTTGAAGCGGGTTTATTATTCCGGCTATCTTCCGGTAAATAAGTACGACAAGCGCCTTCCGGCATTGCAATCGCCGCCATTGGTGCGCGAAAACAGGCTTTCCCAAAGCGATTGGCTGATGCGTTTCTATCATTTCAGGGCAGACGAAATCCTGAGTCCGGAACAACCTTTTCTGGATCTGGAGATTGACCCGAAACTGGCTTATGCCTTACGCAACCTCCATCTTTTCCCTGTCGACATCAACAAAGCCGACTACGAGATGATCCTTCGCGTGCCGGGAATTGGCGTTCAATCGGCAAAGATGATTGTTGACGCCCGTCGCTACCGACGTCTGACAAGTTATCACCTAAAAAAAATCGGAGTCGTGATGAAACGGGCACAGTATTTTATTTCCTGCAACGAATTGGCTCCCCACCTGGATTACTGGGAGCCGGCCCGTTTGCGAAATCACCTGATAACAGAAAGCCACACCAAACGGAAGAAGCCGGGTGACACGCAACTCAGTTTGTTTGCGAGCTATACACCGGCAATTACCGCTCCGTTAAAACAACTTCATTTTAAAAGCTGATTACGATGTCATTTATTCTATACGACGGTACGTTCGAAGGATTCCTATCTGTGGTTTTTGAGTGCTACGCACAAAAGCTTGTCCCAATAGATATTTGCAGGGAATCAACCTTCCAGGAAAACCTGTTTATTGAAAAGATGACCATCTGCCGTGACGAACAAAAAGCTGCTCGGGTATGGAGTTCACTTCAACAGAAATTGCATCAGCGAAACAGAAACCTGCCCCTGCTGGTCTTTTTATCTGAAAGCCCCGGAATTGAAATGAAATTATACCGTTTCATTCGCCGGGTATTTGATTCGGAAAGACGCATTGAAACGGATTACGGTGACCAGGACGTGCTTGAGCTGAAGAAAATTGAACGCCAGGTGTTGCGCGAAACCATGCGAATACTCCAATTCGTGCGGTTTCAGCAAACCAAAGATGACCTGTATTTCTCTGCTATTGAGCCACAATACGACGTACTCCCCTTCACCGTTCAGCATTTCAAAAATCGTTTTGCCGATCAGTTGTGGTTGATTTATGATCTCAAACGTGACTACGGAATTTTTTACGACCTAAAAGAAACCCGCGAAGTCGTACTTTCAGAAAAGACATTTTCGGAAACAAACGGGCAAGTATCTGCCAACCTGCTGGAAGAAAGGGAAGAAACCTACCAAACATTATGGAAAGCCTATTTTGACAACATCAACATCCCGGAACGGAAAAATGCAAAACTACAACTGCAACACATGCCTCGGCGATACTGGAAGTTTCTGCCTGAAAAGAGGCTGTCTTAAGCATTGGCCATCAATCAAAGTGCTCTCGCATTCACTCCGCCCCTCTGCGTTGAAAAGAGTCTTTGCATTTAGCAAACTACAAAAAGATTGTCCGCTTTTCCCTGTTGCTTTTCAGGCACGCCTCCAAAACAATAAGGCCATTACGACTTTCTTCCGGCTTAACCAACAGTTCGGCCCCATTCACCAAAACATCACACACATTTTGGTAGAAGATGTTGTAATTACCCGGAATGGTTTCCACTTTTCCAACTCGATGGACACCTCCCGTTTCGGTGTTTATTTTGCCCCAGTCCGTTTCGGGTTCTTCGCCCCAATTGGCTTCATTAGGTAAACGGCCAGCCTTCAGAGCTTCTTCCTGTGGATCGATCCCCCACTTGTGAAACGAGCCCAGCGTACCGTGAATACTGTAGCGTGGCCCCGGCTCCCGAACCAGATAGGAACATTTCAAGATAGCAGCAAAACCATTGTACTGCATCCGGATATCGTAATAATCAGTCACAACTCCTTTGTCGCGGACAACATCGAGGTGTGCCGTAACCGAGAGCGGCATCCCAAATAAAACCAGCGCCTGATCGACCATATGTGCCCCCAGGTTATACAACACCCCTGCCCGTTCGTTGCCGGTTTCTTTCCATGTCCTGGGCTGAATAAAGTTACGATAGCGGTCGAAATGCGACTCAAATTCAACCAGCCGCCCTAACTGTTTCTCATCAATCAGTCTTTTCACGGTCAGAAAATCACCATCCCAGCGCCGGTTTTGGTAGACTGTCAGCATTAAATCTTTTGACCTGGCCAGATCAATCAGCTCATTTGCTTCCTCTACTGTTTGTGCAAAAGGCTTTTCAACCACCACATTTTTACCGGCTTCCAGTGCCTGCTTTGCCATCGTAAAATGTAATTCATCAGGCGTATTTATAACCACTAGGTCAATATCCGTATCATTCAAAATTTCCTCATATGAACGCACAATAGTCGCTTCCGGGTAATTTTCGGCTGAAAGGTTCTTTGTTCGTTCAAGTACCTTACTGATCTTAAAATTCGGATTCACTTTCAAAGACGGGCCGTGAAAAACCTGACCGGACATCCCGAATGAAGCCAGGGCTGTATGAATAACTTTTGTCATCTCTGCTAATTTTCATGCTAAGTTAAAAACTTCAACATGTTTTGTAATATGGTTTAAAAACATTAACGAAATCGGGTATTGTAGAACATTTTAGTAGGTTTTGAAGGGCATCGAATCGTAGATTTGTTTATATGCACACATAAAAACACAAAGCGCTATGAAAAACATCCTGAGCAAATACATCGAAGAAGGCCTGGACAAACCGATGCCAAACAAATATCCTGGCCCGGTCATTATGATTTCGCGGGAATGCGGGTGTTCGGCCAAACGAATTGCAACCAAACTTTCAAAAATCCTGACTGGTTACAGTTTTCTTTCGGAAACAAAAACTGATGTTGAGTGGAAGTGGGTAAGCAAAGAGATCATCGAAGCGGCAGCCATTGAACTGGAAATGGCACCTGACAAAGTAAAAAACGTCTTTTTATCAGAAGCCAAACAAAGCATACAGGAAGTGACTACGGCATTCTCAACCGAAAAAGTTTATGACGCCGAAGACCAACAGGTTATTGACACAGTCAGAAAGGTAATCCTGCGCCTGGCCGAAGAGGGCAATTATATTATTGTAGGCCGTGCTGCCGGGGTTATTGCACGGGATGTGTCGCGCAAACTCAGCATCAAGCTGCAAGCCCCACTGGAATGGCGAATCAACCGGATCATGCAGATTAGCAATATGTCTCACGCCGATGCACAGCAATATGTACTGGAAATCGACAGGGAACGCGAATTATTCATTGAACATGTTGCTGGCCGCAAACTAAACAACAACGACTTCGACATCATTTTCAACTACTCCACCATGCAGGACGACCACATTGTGGATGCCATCATAAATGTGATTAAAAACAAACGTTTTTTTATTGAAGACGAAGAAGATTAAACGAACCTGTATATAAATGAAAAGCCGTCAGTGTGTGAAGCTGACGGCTTTTATTTGTTTGAAAACGTTTGAATCTGTGTGTGTGTGTTTGAAAAATTAATTATTCAGAAACAACTTCGAAGTTGAAATCAACAATAACTTCTTTGTGAAGTTTGATTTTAGCTGTGTATTTACCAACCTCTTTGATGCTGTCTTCTGCAATACGGATTTGTTTGCGGTCGATCTCGAATCCAAGTTTGTTGATAGCTTCAGCTAATTGAATGGTGTTGACTGAACCGAAGATTTTACCGGAAGAACTTGTTTTGGCGCCAATTACAACTTCTTTACCTTCAAGTTGTGTAGCTAATGCCAATGCTTGTTCTTTCAGTTTAGCTTCTTTGTGAGCACGTTGTCTGATATTCTCAGCCAACACTTTTTTAGTTGAATCGTTGGCTACGATAGCCATTTTCTGAGGGATAAGGTAGTTACGTCCGTAACCATCTTTAACTTTAACGATATCGTCTTTGCTCCCCAGGTTTTGAATATCTTGTAATAAAATAATTTCCATTGTTCTTTCTTTTTCTTATTTCAACATATCAGTTACGAAGGGCAGCAAAGCCAAATGACGGGCTCTTTTTACTGCTTTGGCCACTTTACGCTGATACTTCAAAGAAGTACCGGTAATACGACGTGGAAGAATGCGACCTTGTTCGTTCAGGAATTTCTTCAGGAACTCAGGATCTTTATAATCCACGTACTTGATTTTGTTCTTTTTAAAGCGGCAGTACTTTTTCTTTTTAATTTCAACTGACGGCGGGGTCAGGTAACGGATTTCACCTTGATTACTTGCCATAGCTTAGTTCTCCTTTTCAGCTTTAGTTTTGTTTCTTCTTTTTTCACTGTACTCAGCAGCGTATTTGTCCTGTTTAAAAGTCAGGAAACGAATGATACGCTCATCGCGACGATACTGTAGTTCTAACTTTTCGATTAATTCAGGCTCAGCCTTGAACTCAAACAAATGATAGAAGCCAGTGCTTTTTTTCTGAATGGGATAAGCTAATTTACGCAATCCCCAGTCCTCTTCATTGACAATTTCGCCACCGTTTTCGGTGATGATGTCTCTGAATTTACTTACCGCTTCCTTTATCTGAACGTCAGATAAAACGGGAGTTGCAATGAAAACGGTTTCATACTGGTTTTTCATAAAACATCTAATTTATTAAACATTAAAAAATTACACCTATATTTTAGGTGGCGCAAAATTAAGAATATTTTATTTTCACACAAAGCCTTTTGAACCTTAAATTGACAATTACCCGTTTTTCACTAATAAATTGAACGCAACACGAGGTCAACCTGCTAGTAACGAATGCCTTCTAGTATCTAATCAGACAGAATTCCAGAATTCGCCTGTCTCCTGTTCATGAAGATCATTCTCTCAACCTCAAAAAATAATTTTCGACACTTCTAAATTTTCAATAAAAACATACACCCCCCCTACGAAAACACGTATAAGTCTCCAAAAAGTTAAAAATTAACAAACCAACCCCACTAAAAATTGTTATAAATACAAAATAGAACACAAAACTTGTACATTACCCCCATTATTGTTTTTCAAACATTAAATCCAAAAGATATGGAAGCAGGGATATTTTCAGAACAGCAGAAGGCAGGCTTATTTACAAGCTATCCAAAGCAAAATGGGATGTTCGATGAGGTCTTTTCATCAAATGGAAAAGTTCACGGCTATTATCAGCAATTGATAGAAAGTTTTGATAGCATTTCCTCATCAGAATATCAGATCATGAACGAATTTGCAAAGCGAAATTTCCTGCACCAGGGGATCACCTTTGCCACCTACAATCAAAACCCCAAAGGTGTAGAGCGGATTTTCCCTTTCGACCTTTTTCCACGGATGATCCACGCCAAAGAATGGGAATTGATTGAAAAGGGCCTTTTGCAACGCAACCATGCCATCGATTTGTTCCTTCACGATCTTTATCACGACAAGAAAATTTTAAAAGATAAATTGATTCCCAAAGAGCTGATTTTTTCCTCCGGGAATATGTTGAAAGAAATGAACGGGTTCACCCCTCCGGGCAATACCTATTGCCACATTTCCGGCACCGACCTGATCAGGCACTCAGACGGCAACTACTATATTTTAGAGGATAATGTCCGCTGTCCGTCAGGTGTAAGCTATGTTTTGGCCAACCGGGAAGCTATGAAACGAACCATGTCGCATGTATTCAAACAGTTTAATGTAGCGCAAATCGTAGACTACACCGCTGCCCTGCTGGAAGTTTTGCAATCGGTAAGGCCACAGGGGGTAGATAACCCGGTTTGCGTGGTCTTAACCCCGGGGATGTACAACTCGGCTTATTACGAACATTCCATCCTGGCCCAAAAAATGGGAGTCGAACTGGTTGAAGGACGGGATTTGTTCATTGATCAGGATTTCGTTTATATGAACACCATCTATGGCCCCGAGCGTGTTGATGTGATTTACCGTCGCATTGACGATGCCTTTCTGGATCCGCTGACATTCAGACCTGATTCGGTATTAGGGGTACCCGGATTGATGGGGGCATACCGGAAAGGCAATGTCACCATCGTGAATGCACCGGGAACCGGAGTTGCCGACGACAAAGCCGTTTATACTTACATGCCTCAAATCATCAAATATTACCTGGGCGAAGAGCCAATCCTGAGCAACGTACCAACCTACCGGTGCGATGTGAAGAGTGATTTTGATTATGTGATGGAGCACATGGAGGAACTGGTTGTCAAACCCGTAGATGAATCTGGTGGCTACGGTGTGTTTATTGGGGCAAAAGAGACCAAAGAAAACATTGCCAAACAAAAAGAACTGATCAAAAGCAATCCAAGGAAATACATTGCCCAGCCGATCATGAGCTTGTCGGTCCATTCAACCTACATTGAAAACAAAGAGAAGTTTGAACCCCGCCACATCGATCTGCGGACATTCACCCTAATTGGGAAAGATTACGAGTATGTGCTGAAAGGTGGCCTTTCGCGTGTTGCCCTAAAAGAAGGCAGCCTGATTGTCAACTCGTCGCAGGGAGGTGGTTCAAAAGACACCTGGATTGTAGATTGATCGAAAAAAAGAAAATTAAACTGCTTGCGGGAAAATTCTATAAAAAAAGTATTCTGGAAAAGGAATTCATCTGCCGGGGTGAAAATATATCTGCCCGGTTCTGTACTTTTATCAGCAGCAATTATTTCTCCATCGATCTTCAGGAAGATCTCAATGGTCTTGATAATGAGAAACTGAAGATCCTTGAAAACAAGCTTCTGAAATGCATATGCAATACAAGAGAAGAAGAGCTTTCAGAAATTCTGGAAAGAATTAAAATCCGGG
>JBNKTK010000085.1:0-17704 GCA_050298035.1 Mangrovibacterium sp.
GGGGCGTTAGAGATATCAATTTTTTCCTCTTTCGGGTAGCTAAAATCTATGCTTGAATTCTCAAATCCACCCCAATTTTGAATTGATCCCAAAGATTTTCCAATTTAAAATCCAAAAGCCCTGTGGGTTAGAAAAAGACTACGGCATAAAGCCGCTTCGCTTTTTATTCCGTTTCCATTTTTTTTACACCTTGCCTTGAATGTTCCCGTATTTTTTTTGCAATATCTGTTTTTGAAAAATAATGATTAAACTTGTTTCAAGGTAACACGTTATTATTTTGTGGTGTTACTATTTATACCTGTACAGTGAAATGAATAGCATTATACTTCAAAATAAATTGAAAGAACTGGAAAGTTGGTTTTCTCAACGAAAGGGCTCCATTGTTGCCTTTTCAGGAGGAATTGATTCAACGTTGGTTTTATTTCTTGCGCGTAAATTTCAAGGAAAGGAGCGGGCAATCGGGGTGATCTCCAATTCGGAGAGTCTGAAAAGTAAAGATTTTGAATTGGCCAGGAACTTTTGCCAATCCTTTGATATCCGGTTAGAAGTGATTAAAACCCAGGAACTAACCGATGAACGTTATAATCAGAACCCTGAGAACCGCTGCTATTTCTGCAAGGAACATCTTTTCCATGATTTGCAGCTGATTCGGGATAAATATCCGGATTTTGATGTGTTGAGCGGGACCAATCATGATGATTTGGGTGATTACCGGCCGGGACTACAGGCTGCTGCCAAATATAAAATTTTGGCTCCGATGGTTGAATGTAAGCTGACAAAGGAGGATATTCGTGAAATTGCCCGAAGCTTTAATTTGCCTAATTGGGACAAACCGGCAAGTCCATGTCTGAGCTCGCGCATTCCATATAATCATCAAATTACCAGGGAAAAATTACAACAGGTAGAAGCTGCTGAAGATTTTCTCAATGAGTTGGGTTTTGCCGATGTTCGGGTGCGGCATTATGGAAGTTATGGTCAGGTTGAAGTGCAGCCGACCGAGATTGAACGCTTATTCGCGATTGAACAACAGGTTGTCAACAGAATAAAATCGTTGGGCTTCGAAGATGTGAAAATTGACCGGGAAGGGTTGGTGTCCGGAAAGTTGAACCGGGTGATCAAAGGAATTAATCAAACAAAAACGGAATAATGAAGATATTGTACTACGACTGTTTTGCCGGTATCAGTGGCGACATGAACCTTGGGGCCATGATTGACCTGGGGGTTGATGCCAATTACCTGAGAAGTGAATTGACTAAACTGAATATTGAAGGTTTCCATTTGGATATCAAACAAGACCAGCGAAGAGGGATTACCGGAACAAAAGCCGACGTGATTATTGAAAACCCGGATAATGAAAAGCATCGGCACTTGCGGCATGTCGAAGAAATCATCAATAATAGCAGTCTTTCAGACCAGGTAAAAACAACTTCGTTGAAAATTTTCAACTTGATTGCTGAGGCAGAAGCTAAAGTGCATAACATTTCCAAAGAGCGCGTGCATTTTCATGAGGTGGGTGCATTGGACTCGATTGCCGATATTGTTGGAGCTGCCATTTGCCTCGATTATCTGAAAGTGGATAAAGTTTTGTCTTCCCCGGTTCAACTGGGAGGGGGAACAGTGACGTGTGCACACGGCATCATGCCGGTGCCTGCTCCTGCAACAGCGCTTATCGTACAGAACCTGCCTGTTAAAACGGGTTTGGTTGATCACGAAGCAACAACGCCTACCGGAGCTGCGATTTTAGCAGCCACGGTTGACGAATTTACTTCGAACATCGAATTGCCTATTGCAAAAACCGGATACGGGATTGGTAATCGCGACAGCGAAGTGCCCAATGTATTGCGGGTATTTTTGCTTGAAGGCAAAGAGGAGGCCACTGATGTGGAAACTGTTGAAGCAGTGCTGCTCGAAAGCAATATTGACGACATGAATCCCGAGCATTACGACTTTGTCCTGGAACAACTTTTTCAAGCAGGAGCCAGTGATGCCTGGTTGGTTCCAATGATTATGAAGAAATCACGTCCGGCGGTGCTGTTGTCGGTACTTTGTCCCGAAAACCTGTCAGAGGCGATGAAAGCCATTATCTTCACGCACACGACCTCTTTGGGTATCCGCGAAATTAAGGTGAGGAAGAATATGCTTCGCCGAAGTGAAACAACGGTTGAGACAACTCTTGGGGCTGTTCGCGTTAAGCAAAGTTATTTTAATGGGAAGTTGGTTCGCTCCAAACCCGAATTTGATGATTGCAAACGCCTGGCCGGTGAACACCGGCTCAGCATCAGCGAAGTAGAAAAAGTAGTTACCACCAATTTGAAAGGATGAGTCCGAAAGAAATTCTTGAAAAATACAAAAATGGGGAGCTAAGTCTCACCGAAGCTTTGGAGCATTTCCCGGCAACCGGTATCGAAGAACTTGGTTTTGCGACCATTGACACGGATCGTCAGCGGCGCACCGGGCTGCCCGAAGTGATTTACGCATCGGGGAAAACGACCGAACAAGTCGCCCAGATTGCCAAGCGGATGTATTTGAAGGGAATTGATATACTGGCAACGCGCGCCACGCCTGAAATGTATGAGGCAATCAGGCAATTTGTTCCCGATGCCTTGTATAATCCTCTGGCAAAAACCATTGCTTACCGGAGAGAGGAGCAGGTAACAGGTAAAGGCTATATTGCCGTGGTTGCGGCTGGCACCTCAGATTTGCCGGTTGCCGAAGAAGCTGTTGAAACTGCCCGTTTTCTCGGGAACAGGGTTGAAACTGTTTTTGATGTTGGTGTGGCCGGTATACATCGGCTTTTCCACAAATTTGAGCTGATCCGTCAGGCCCGTGTTATTATTGTCGTTGCTGGTATGGAAGGCGCTCTTGCCAGTGTTGTAGGTGGTTTGGTCGATAAACCAGTTATCGGGGTGCCAACAAGCGTTGGTTACGGCTCGAATTTTGGCGGCCTTTCGGCTTTACTTTCCATGCTGAACAGTTGTGCCAGCGGTGTGAGTGTTGTGAATATTGATAATGGATTTGGAGCCGCCTGTCAGGCTTCATTGATAAATAGATTGTAGCATGAACGAATTATACTTACTCTCGCTATCCGCACTTTCGCTAGGTTTTATACACACCATCTTAGGCCCCGATCATTATTTGCCATTTATTGTAATTAGCAAAGCCCGTCAGTGGTCGTCAAACAAAACCATGTGGATTACCTTTATTTCCGGTATCGGGCATGTTGGCAGTTCCGTTCTGATTGGGATGATTGGGATTGCGTTGGGTGTAAGTGCCCATAAGCTGGAAAGTATTGAAGCCTTTCGCGGGGAAGCGGTTGGTTGGTTATTGTTTGCTTTTGGTGTTGCCTATACCTGTTACGGCATTTATAAATTTCTGAAGAGCATGCACCATTTCCATCTGCCGGCTTTTCTGTTGCCTAAAAAAATCAGGCAATATCAACATTTGCCGGTCGATGAGCAAACGCCCGATGATGTCAAAATTACGCCATGGGTTTTGTTCCTGATTTTTGTTTTTGGTCCCTGCGAAGTATTGATACCCTTACTTATTTTCCCTGCCTATGAGCAGAGCACATTCGGGATGTTTGTTGTTTCGTTGATTTTTGGTGCTGCAACTATTTCAACAATGCTGCTAACCGTTTATTTGGGGCACAAAGGGACATCACTGGTAAAGTTTAGGCAGCATGAGAAATACGTGCATTTACTGGCCGGGATTGTGATTTTAATCAGCGGTGCAGGAATCTTGTTTTTAGGGTGGTAATTGGCTTATTCCAAATAGAATGAAATGCCACAATTAGCGGATATTCCAGATTTTGTGCTGCTGAATAGACAATTGCCAACCCGGATTTTCCAAAATATAAGCGATGCACTCTTTCAGGATATTTTCGTCCAGTTCCATCCTTTCTTTTTCTTTTCCCAGAAATACAGGACTGAGGTAGTAGTATTTGGCAACCGGTAATTCATCAATTTGGTACTCCGGTGTTTTGTTGAAAATGCACTTCATCTCGGAAGCCCCATTCGGAAAATTCTTTCTCAACTGGGCTGGTGTCACTTGCTTGGGTGAACAGGTCACAAAGTCAAGATTGCCGGGCACCGGTTTGGTTCCATTTGTTTCAATGGATTGATAATAGCCAAGTTGTTTGAAATAATCAACGATTTCTTCGGTGAGTTGGAGGGTTGGCTCACCGCCAGTCCAGATAATGTTTTTGCATGGGTACTGACTAATCTCTTCCGCAAGCTTTTGCAGTGAGTAAGGTTCACCTGACTCAAATTCAGTATCGCAAAACCAGCAATTTAAGTTGCATTTAGACAGGCGTATGAAAATATTGGCAGTTCCTGCTCTGGCCCCTTCACCCTGCAGTGAATAGAAGATTTCGTTAACAGATAAGTTCGCAGACATTCCCATGGCTTTCCTGTATGACCACTTTTGTACACCAATATCTTTTCCCCGAATCTTTAACTCCAATGGTATTTGCAATCCAGTAAGCCATGTTTTCAACGGTTGGATTTGGAATAATGTCGTTCAAGTGTTTATGATCGAGTTTATTGAAAATCATTTCCTTCAACTCGTTAAAATCGATCACCATGCCATTCTCAAGGTCAGAACAAGCCACGAAAATATCAATAATCCAGTTATGCCCGTGCAGGTTGTTGCATTTGCTTTCGTAAGGCAGATTCAACTGATGGCTTGCCGAAACCTCAAACCGTTTTTTTATTGTCCACACCATTCCTCTTTCAATTCAATTTTAATCTTTCCTGAAATAAACTGTCTGTCGTCAAGAATCAATTTCAGGTATTCCACAAATTTTTTGCAAACCTAACATTATTTGCTGAATAAATGACCTTCTGCAACTTTAACAGGAAGTTAGCAGTTCTGTTCAAATCATTTTGTGATATACTTGAACCAGATAAATAGTTATCATCCTTGAAAAATGAAAACTTTATCCGCAGGTTTTCGTTTTACCAAATTGATTACCGGCAAAGTCTTTTTTGCATATTATAACATTACTTTAAATCCTACTTTGGCTTTAAAATGTTTGCCGGACAGATAATAGTTTTTTCACTTATTTCGCATAAAAATTAGAGGTGACACTGACTATGACACATTCGGTAGAAGATAAGATCAATAACCTTTGCAGGTTGTTGCTGGAGATCGGCTCGTTGCTGATGGCCTCGGGTGCCAATACAAACAGGATCAGGATTACGATTTTGCGGATTGCCAATGCGTATGGTTATAATGCAGAATTATTGGTTACTCACAGGGCACTGATGTTGACGGTGTATGATGAAGATAGAGATCATTTTTTTAGTCGCTTGAAGCGGACTTTACCGCACGGTGCAAATTTCAAGATGGTGAGTGGCATTAGCCGGATGAGTTGGCGAATTGTAGAAGAAAGATGGAGCCTGGAACAGGTTCAGGATGAGATTGACCGTTTAAAATCGGTGCCGCATTATCCACGTTTGGTTGTTTTAGCTGTCGTGGCCCTTGCCGGAGCTTCGTTTTGCCGGATTTTTGGCGGTGGCTATCTTGAGATGATTGTAGCGTTTGTAGCAACTTTTGTCGGTCTGTTCGTTCGGCAGGAGTCTGTAAAGAAAGGGTTCAATGCTTATTTGTGTATTTTCTTTGCAGCGCTCACATCGTCTTTATTATCCGGGTTGGCCGTAAAACTGCAAATAGGGGAGAATCCTGAATTTGCCTTTGCAACCTCTGTACTGTACCTCATCCCCGGAATACCATTGATCAATTCGTTGATGGATTTGCTTGACGGCAACCTGATGAATGGTATTGTTCGTGGTGTAAACGGGCTGATCATTGCCTTTTCCATTGCACTGGGTATGCTTGGGGCAATTTTATTATATAACATGTAGTGTTGCATCAAAAAAAATCATGATTCATGGAACTGATACCTTTTATCGAAAAATGGATATGGCTTGGGTTTGCCGCTGTTGGCTTTGCCATTCTGTTTAATGTCCCGCAACGTACAATTTGGGCTATCTTCCTGATGGGAGCACTCGGGGGAGCACTAAAATTACTTACAATAAGCCTGGGAGGAGGAGTTATTTTAGGCTCTTTCTTTGGAGCTGTCCTGGTTGGTTTTTTAAGTATTGCGGCTGCGCATTACAAACATTCACCTCCGTTTGTTTTTGCTATTCCTGCTGTAATACCGATGGTGCCCGGCGCTTTTGCTTATCGCATGATGCTAGGGGTCATTCGGCTGACAGGCGATGTTGACCAGACTGCTTTTCTGAAACTGATGGAAGAAACGGTTGACAATGGATTGAAAGCCTTTTTTGTGTTGATGGCTTTGGCACTTGGTGTTTCAGCACCCATGTTGCTGACCCGCCGGGAATCGGCAAAAGATATCCGGGTGCCGCTTAAGATTGATGAGTTGATTAAAAAATAGAACATCCCGATCGTATTTAGCTGCGTTTTTTTTGGGGGGATTTGGCTGAAATAGCCAATACTTTTGAGGTTGGTGTTTCATTTTCCGGTAGATAGGATAATACTTATAGCTGTTTTTCGTTTATTTGCTGATAACAATTAAAATTAGAACAGTCATGAAAAAATTAGTATTGCTCGTTGTTCTGGCAACAATCTTTTCAGCTACTTATGCTCAATCTCCTGTAAACCTGGGATTAAAGGTTGGCTACAATAGTTCGAAGATCACAACAAGCCTCGATCAGTTTAATGAAGGAAGTGTGAACAATTTTCTTGCTGGGGCATTTGTTCGAGTGAATTTCGGGAAAATTTATTTGCAACCTGAAGCTTATTTTAATTCTAAAGGTGGTGAATTAAAAGAAGTCGTTGGTACAAGCCCTTCACAAACTGTAAACTCATTCGATTTGAAATCAGTTGATGTACCGGTGCTTTTAGGCTATAAAATTGTTGAAAAGGGTCCGGTAAACCTTCGGGTCAACACAGGTCCTCTTTTTTCGTTCCTGACCAGTAAGGAGGCAAATTCAACTACATTTGATCCGGATAAGTTGAAAGACAATTACTTTGGCTGGCAATACGGAGCCGGAGTCGATATTTACTTTCTTTCGCTTGATGTCAGAATGGAAAATAGTTTCGGTGATATTTATGCCGGGAAAGGTGATGAAAAAAGCAAAACTTTCCTGGTTACTTTAGGCATAAAATTACTGTAATAAAAGGATTAGATATGAAGCTGCTGTGTATTCACCATTGTTAATATGCAGCAGTTTTTTTATTTTTATATGCGATTGAATTTGAAAATGTATGAAAGTAATTGGAATTATAACGCTCTTGTTTATAGGTTTTTCTTTGTATGCACAGCAAGATTCAGTTGAGCTGAAAATGGATAACCCGGAGTTTGATTTCATTTACAATGAGCTGTTCAATTTCAATGAAAATTCAGTGTTTGGCCCGATAATCCTTGATCCTCCGTCTTTACAATCTAACTACACCCCCAAGTGGAAGCCATTGATTTTTGGTTTAAGTAAATTCAACTCATTAAAAACGATCACGATTTCAAACAGCCTTCCTGTTTTTAGCCCGTTTGTCAATTCATTTTCACTTAACAGCTACGGGGAATACCAGTTGGGGGACAAGCTAAAATTTGGCGGTAACAGTTTCTCTGCAAATAGTATCTACAATCCGCTGCCAATAAATCCTGATCTCAATGACATGTCGATACATGGTGCTTCCATGTTTTTACAGTATGAAGTATCTAAAAGTGTTTCTATTGGTGGAAGCATCAGTGTGACCAATCAAAAAAATCCTTTCTAATTTTCAGCATATTGAATGTGCGACAATTTGTTGAGTTTGTCAAATTCCTTTACTTCAACAAAATCAACTCCTAATGATAACAACAAATTTTTTGCGGCAGTGGAACAGGGGCAGTCGCTTACATACACTTTAACTCCGTTTATTTGATAATATTCCAGTTTATCTTTTATTTTCTGGAAATTATCAAATGAAACACTGCCAATTCCATTCCAGCCGGTCAACTCATAAAAACTCAACTTTACCAACGGCATTAGTTCGGACGCTATAACTTTGTTGTTGGCATTGCCCTCAAAAAACAAGAATGAACTATTTCCGTTTTCCAAATTTTGAAGGACAGAATCATCGTCGATTACAAGCTGGAGCTTTCCTCTGTGCCATTCGCTTCCTGTTTTGTAGGTCAGCATTTCCCTGAAAGGGTACAAAAGATCGGAAAGTACTTCGTATACCTTCGTATTGTCATGAGGGATGTGGAGAATCAGGTAGCTTTGTGAGTCGGTATTTTCAGCCAGTCTGCCTGTTTTTTTAAACTGGTTGAACAATGGGAGCAGATAACCTTCAGTAAAACTTACCACGCTATGGGATGCATTGTCAGGCATCGAAGAGGTAACAACCAAATCACCATAAATATACATGAGGCTGACCTCGAAGCTGGATGTTCCGGTTCTTAGTATTTGCCACATTTCTGACTGACTTTTTATGGGGGCTGAATAAATGATGGCCGTTTTATCCTGACCGAATGTGAAGAACTGATTTATGAAAACGACCATGCTGAGCAATAGAAACTTTTTCATAGTCATAAGATTTGTTAATCAATTTACAACTTTCAAGTGAGAAAAAACAGATGTTTCACAAATGCTTTTGTTGATTATTGTTGTTGTTTGGCGAATAAACTTGTGTAATTTCGTTTCGTATTACCGAAAATTGACATGACCGCATCTAGAATCAACGAGATTTCTCCTTTTATTGTAATGGAGGTACTGGAAAGGGCCGCTGAGCTAGAAAAAGCAGGCAGGCATATTATCCACCTGGAAGTTGGAGAGCCTGATTTCAATATCCCGGAATGTGTCCGAGAGGCCAGTATCCATGCGCTGAATGAGGGACAGACTCACTATACGCATAGTATGGGTGATCCGGAACTCCGGGAAGCAATTGCGGAGAAATACTTGCAAGAGTATCAGGTTCATGTCGATCCCAACCAGATTATTGTCACTTCGGGCAGTTCCCCTGCCATTCTGATGGCCTTATCTGTTTTATGCAATGAAGGTGATGAAGTTATTATTTCGGATCCTGGTTATGCCTGTTATTCAAATTTTATTCATTACATCGGGGCAAAAACGGTTCGGGTGCCTGTATCTGCAAATGATGGTTTTCAAATACATGCCAATCATATCCTCCAGAAATTAACTAACCAGACAAAAGCTGTTTTGATAAACAGTCCAATGAACCCAACCGGGAATTTATTGACCCGTGAGACCATGGAAGAACTGGCTCAATTGCCTGTTCCTGTTATTTCGGATGAAATTTATCATCGCCTGGTTTACGGTGAAAAAGCACATAGCATGCTTGAGTTTAGGAAAGATGCTTTCATCCTGAACGGTTTTTCGAAATTGTATGCCATGACAGGACTTCGGTTGGGCTATCTTATTGCGCCACCTCAATATATCCGGCCAATGCAAAAGCTTCAGCAAAATTTGTTTATCTGTGCTAGTTCGGTTGCTCAGAAGGCTGGAATTGCAGCTCTTCGTTATGCAGGTGCCGATGTTGAGCGCATGCGGCACATTTACAATGAGCGAAGAATTTATATGATTGGACGGTTGAGAGAACTTGGTTTTAAAATTCCGGTGGAGCCAACAGGGGCTTTTTACATTTTTGTCGATTCCTCACATCTTTCATCCGATTCGTATAAATTGGCCTTTGATATTCTTGAAAATGCTGGCGTTGGTGTAACTCCTGGGATTGACTTTGGTCCCGGTGGTGAAGGATATCTGAGGTTTTCGTATGCCAATTCGCTGGAAAACATCATTGAGGGGTTAAATCGTATTGAGAAGTATATTGATCAGATTTGATTAAACCAACTAGTTATTTCTCGCAACCGTAATATTCATTTTACAGACGATTTTGCTCCGTTCACCCCCTGTATCCCGTTGTTTGTCAAAATACACCTTTGGTAGTGTAATTTTCTCTGAAAAGCTGAGTCTTTATTAGTGAATGTTTGAAGCAATGAAAAGTGCTTCTTAATCATTCATTTAGAAACAGTTCTCAGATTCAGAAATTAACTATTAAATCCAAAGGTCATGAAAAACAAAATGTTAAAATTAGTCGGTGTCGTTATTTTTGCAATGGTTGCAATCTCAGCTGTTGCTGCCACCGGAGAAAAAACTTTCGACGACTATGTCATTACGCCGGTCGAAAAACAAAACCTGCAAGCCGGGATTGATCAGGCATGGGTGCTTTCATATAACGATAATGAATCACCGATCGTCATTACGCTGAAGAAGGACAAAAAATGCAATACCTATCTTGTTCGTGCCGATCATTTTGAAGTCGCCTATGTTTGTACCGAACGTGGGTTTGGCGCTCGGTCAGTGAAGCCTTCAGAAAGCAATGTGCCATTAGAATTCACAAGCCAGGTGATCAATTATGAAGAACTTGCCCGGCAACGTATTTTATCAGCAGCCAAAGTTGATGTGGATATGGCGCTGGGATTAATTGCTGCCTATTTGCCCGATTTAGTAAATCCAAGCTATCAACATCTGTTGAACTAGCATTTTAATAATTGAAACAGCATCATCTTGAAGACCGCTTTCTCCCCCGAAAGCGGTTTTTCTATATACAGCCGCAAACAAAACCTTCGGCCAGTCCTTCTGTTAAATCATTCACAGCCTGTTTTTCCTGCTCACTTCCTTCGCAGTTCTCACAAACAGGCAGGTTCAATTCCTTGTTTTTACGGATGGCTTCACTTTCAATATTAATTCCGCAAACAAAACATTTTTTGCTAAAATCGTTCATCCTGAGTCGTTGATTGAATGAGGACAAAAATAAATGAATTTGACGGAATTGGTACAAAAAACAAGTTTCAGGCTGTATTTATGGCAGGGGTTTTACATTTTTCTGCTAATCTGTCGCGGGTATTTGCCCCTATTTTCATGGCACGATTATTATTGAAAAAAATGACATGCCCGCAAGGTTACTTCTATCATTATAATTACTTTTGTGAGCATTTATTTGAAAATCAGAAAATCATTACATAATGGCATTTGTAAATAAAATTTTGGGGAAATTTCTCGGAAGCAAATCCGACAGGGATATTCGGGAAGTTGCTCCAATGCTGGAAAAAATAAGGGTTGAATATGCCCGGATTACCCAACTCTCTAACGATGAACTTCGTGCAGAATCAGAGAAACTAAAAAATACAATCAAGGAACGGATTAAACCGGAAGAGGATCAAATAGCAGCACTGAAGGCACAAGCAGAAGAAGCCGATATTCAGGAAAGCGAAAAAATCTATCAGGAAATTGATAAGCTGGAAGAGCAGATTGATGAAAAAATCGAGGAAGTTTTAAATGAAATCCTGCCTGCTGCGTTTTCTGTGGTAAAAGAAACAGCCAAGCGTTTCACTGAAAATGAAAAAGTGGTGGTTACTGCCAATGATTTTGACCGCAACCTGGCCGCATCTAAAAGCAACGTCGAAATTTCAGACGATAAAGCTATTTGGTATAACAGATGGATTGCCGGTGGAAGTGAAATCACCTGGGAGATGATCCATTACGATGTTCAGTTGATTGGTGGTATTGTTCTCCACTCCGGTAAGATTGCCGAGATGGCAACAGGGGAGGGTAAAACGTTGGTCGCAACCTTGCCTGTGTTCCTCAATGCTCTGGCTGGAAGAGGCGTGCATGTTGTTACGGTAAACGACTACCTGTCGAAACGTGACTCGGAATGGATGGGACCAATTTTTGAGTTTCATGGCCTGAGCGTTGACTGTATCGACAAACATCAGCCAAACTCCGATGCTCGTAGAAAAGCTTACAACTCTGATATTACTTATGGTACCAATAACGAATTTGGCTTTGATTACCTTCGTGATAATATGGCCATTAATCCACGCGACCTGGTACAACGCAAGCACCATTATGCGATTGTCGATGAGGTTGACTCTGTTTTGATTGATGATGCCCGTACTCCATTGATCATTTCCGGCCCGATTCCAAAAGGCGAAAATCAGAAGTTTGAAGAGTTGATGCCGAAAGTTGAAAAGCTGGTAGCTGCTCAGCGTAATTATGTGACTCAATGTCTTACCGACGCGAAACGCCTGCTTGGCAAAAGTGATCCTACCAAGGAGGAAAAAGAAGAAGGTGCCATGCAATTGCTTCGTGCCCACAAAGGTTTGCCAAAAACCAAATCGCTCATCAAGTTTTTGAGTGAAGAAGGGGTCAAAGCAATCATGCAAAAAACGGAAAATTACTATATGCAGGACAACAGCAAGAACATGCATATCGTAACTGATCCGCTTTTCTTTATTATTGATGAAAAACTAAACTCAGTTGAGTTAACAGATAAAGGTATTGACCTGATTTCCTCAGATGTGGATGATCCGGAATTCTTCATCCTGCCGGATGTCGGTTCGGCAATCGCTGAAATAGAAAACAATACATCGTTGAGCAGTCAGGAGCGGATTGAGTCCAAAGATACCTTGCTCCAGAATTATGCAGTAAAATCGGAACGTGTTCACACGATCAACCAGTTATTGAAAGCCTATGCCATGTTTGAGAAAGACATTGAGTATGTGGTGATTGATAACAAGGTGAAGATCGTTGATGAGCAAACCGGACGTATTATGGAAGGTCGCCGTTATTCTGACGGTTTGCACCAGGCTATTGAAGCAAAAGAACGGGTGAAGGTAGAAGCGGCCACCCAAACATTTGCCACAATCACACTGCAAAACTACTTTCGCATGTACCACAAACTTGCAGGTATGACAGGTACTGCAGAGACTGAAGCAGGAGAATTCTGGGATATTTACAAACTGGATGTGGTTGTTATTCCAACCAACAGGCCGATTGTTCGTGATGATCGAAATGATAAAGTCTACAAAACCAAACGCGAGAAATACAATGCTGTCATTCAGGAAATTGTTGAATTGAATTCAGCTGGCCGTCCGGTGTTGGTTGGTACAACTTCGGTCGAGATTTCCGAATTGTTGAGCCGTATGCTTAAAATTCGCGGTATCAAGCACAATGTTTTGAATGCCAAGTTGCATGCCCGCGAAGCTGAGATTGTTGCTGATGCCGGTAAAAAGGGAATGGTTACAATTGCAACCAACATGGCCGGTCGTGGTACCGACATCAAATTATCGTCTGAAGTAAAAGATGCCGGTGGTTTGGCGATTATTGGTACTGAACGGCATGATTCCCGGCGTGTTGACCGCCAGTTGCGTGGTCGTTCCGGTCGTCAGGGAGACCCGGGCTCTTCGCAGTTCTTCGTGTCGCTGGAAGATGACCTGATGCGCCTCTTCAATTCGGAACGGATTACCGGAATTATGGACCGCCTTGGTTTGGAAGAAGGTGAAGTCATTCAGCACTCCATGATCACCAAATCAATTGAACGGGCACAGAAAAAAGTTGAAGAAAACAACTTCGGGATTCGTAAACGGTTGCTTGAATATGATGATGTGATGAACTCTCAGCGGGAAGTTATCTACAAAAAACGCCGTCACGCTCTGTTTGGCGAACGTTTGGAGGTAGATGTGCTGAACATGATGTACGATTCGCAGGAAAATCTGGTAAATGAATATTACGGAGGTGATTTTGAAGACTTCAACCTGGAGCTGATGCGCTTGATGTCGATTGAATCGCCGGTTCACCAGGATGATTTCATGAAAATGAAGCCGGAGGAAATTGTGGATCAGATTTATCACGTCATGATCAATTCGTATACCCGCAAGGTTGAGGCAATCTCAAAGCAAGCCTATCCGGTTATCAAAGATGTGTATGAAACCAAATCACACTTGTACCAGAATATAGTTGTCCCGATTTCGGACGGGAAACGGGTTTACCAGATTATCACCAACCTCGAAAAAGCCTATCAAAACAAAGGAAAAGAGTTGGTAAAATCGTACCAGAAGCAAATTGTACTTGCTACTATTGATGAAGCATGGAAGGAACAATTGCGCGAAATGGACGATCTGAAACAATCGGTACAAAATGCCCAGTATGAGCAAAAAGATCCGCTGTTGATTTACAAGTTCGAATCATTCAACTTATTTAAGCAAATGATTCAGAAAGTGAATAAAGATATTGTTTCAACCTTAATGAAGGGACATATCCCGATTTCGGATCCAAACCAGGTTCGTGAAGCTGAAGCTGCCCGCCGCACCGATATGAGCAAATATTCAACTCAAAAATCGGATATGCCGGAGGTTTCAAGAGGCCGACAAGAACAAAAAGAACCGCAACGGGTACAGCCTGTACGTGTTGAAAAGAAAGTTGGACGTAACGATCCATGTCCGTGCGGTAGCGGGAAAAAATATAAAAGCTGTCACGGAAAAGGTTTAGAATAAAAAAGTAGGCTCATGCAACAATTTATAGCTTTCATCCATTGGAATGTAGACCCCGAAATTTTTCATCTGGGACCATTGTCTGTCAGATGGTACGGTTTAATGTTCGCCACCGGTTTTTTACTGGGTTACTACCAGGGGGAACGAATGTTCAAATTTGAAAAACTGAACCCGAATTGGTTAGAAAGCCTGTTTGTCTATTTAATTGTTGCAACTGTTATTGGCGCCCGGCTTGGACATGTTCTTTTTTATGGTTGGGATTATTACTCGCAACATCCGCTCGAAATAATAAAAGTATGGCATGGAGGCCTGGCCAGTCATGGCGGTGCCCTTGGAATTTTTCTGGCACTGATCTTTTGGAGCAAAAAAGTATCAAAGCGATCGGTGCTTTGGGTGCTCGACCGTGTGGTTGTACCTACAGCATTGGTTGCCGCGCTGATCCGGACCGGGAACCTGATGAATTCCGAAATCTACGGAATTCCAACTCAATTGCCATGGGGATTTATTTTTGAAAGAAACGGTGAAACGGTAGCCAAGCATCCTACACAGATTTATGAAGCTCTTTCGTATCTGGCTACTTTTGGTGTTATGCTTTATTTATACTGGAAAACCGATCTGAGAAAGAGGGAAGGGCTTATCGTCGGTGTTTTCTTCGTTATGGTGTTTTTGTCGCGTTTCTTAATTGAATTTATTAAAGAAGACCAGGAGTCTTTTGAGGCTACTATGACCATGAATATGGGACAATGGCTTAGTATTCCATTTGTTTTGGGCGGGCTGTTCCTGATCTTTAGGGCATTAAAAAGACCTGAGGTCAATTACCCTCCAACGAAATAGAAGTTAAATGTAAGGTTATTGGGATGGTAGCTTTGATATTTGACCCGGTTTAATAAAACAACTCCTTAAAAAAGTACCAGGTCATCATACCCGAAGCAATGAGTTTGAGCAGGGTGCCGGCAAGAAAACCGACAAAAGAACCAAAACCTGATTTGACAGCCTCGTGAGAGTTTTTTCCTGCCGTTAATTCGCCAATTACTGCTCCTAAAAAAGGACCAATAATAATCCCGAAAGGAGGAAAAAGTACCAGGCCTGCGATAAGCCCGAGAATGCTTCCCCAAATGCCACGTTTACTGCCACCAAATTTTTTTGTGCCCCAGGCAGGTACAAGGTAGTCAAGCAGAACAACCACTACTGTAACAACTGCCCAAATAACCAGGAACCGTGTTGGGAATTGGTATTTCGAGGTGAAATGTAGTAAAAGTAAAGCAACATAGCTCATAGGAGGTCCTGGTAGGACTGGCAAAACAGCACCGGCTATTCCCAACAGGAGCAGCAAAATTCCTATACTGATTAGTATATAATCCATCAGGCTACTTTTTTCTTTTTTGATACAGCAATCAGGCCGATCAATACGAGGCAAAATCCCGCAATTAAATAACTGGCTTTTAGCTGATCGCTTTTGTTGGTTAGGAAGAACGAAAATTCACTGATTTCGCGATAATATTCAATACTTAGTAATACCAGAAGGTTATTTATGGCGTGACCTGCGATACAGGCAAATATATTGCGGGTAATCACCATAACCCACCCCAGCAACAACCCGAGCAAAAAGGTAGCAGGAAACTGCCATGGATTGAGGTGGAAAAGAGCAAAAAACAGTGCTGAGATAAAAATGGCAACGATTTTAGGGTAATTGCGCATGAACCCGTGCATGATCATTCCCCTGAAAATAAGTTCTTCGACAATTGGCGCTACAATAACAACTTTTAAAAAAGCCCCGTAGATACCGTAATCGCTTTCAAAAATACGGTCAAATAATTCCCAGAACCAGTCAGGAGGCGGCATAACCTTATCGATCCTGAGGTTGATCTCGTTCAAAAAAACGTGTGCCGCAGCCAAAAACAGCACCATTGGCAGAAATATCAGCGGGTTGAACCATTTTAACGGAAAAAGTTCACTAATCTGTGTCTTGGCCTTTCTGTAGCCATAAATCAATATAAATGCAACAGAACCAACGCCCAGTACCATTTTTTTTATTGGGTTGTAGAGGAATTCCGTTCCGTGGTAGTAATCCCATACAGCCAGTGGAAAGTCGATAATTGTCTGTATGAAAATATATAAGATGACCAGGTGGGCAGCGCCCAGTATGGTTGGATAGTATCTGATCTTATCGTTGGCCATGAAGTCGATTTTCCACCTAAGATAGATTACTTTTTGTGAAAAGTAAAAAGGAAGGAGTTGAATTGTGCCCCTTTCCTAAAAATACTGTAAAGGCAAATGCGTTGCATCTTGTTTTCGTGATCATTTCTGTTTTATTTACATTGGGATGAATGACCCCGTTTGTGGTAACTGGTTGCATTTTAGTTTGTTATTTGTGTGCTGTCGGATTTGTGTTATCCCGGTTGATAATTGAATATTGGTGCGTATATTTGTATCCGATTTGAGCAGTTGGCCGATAAAAAGGGGAGAGCAAAAAAACTTTTTGATTTTTAAACAATTAGTTGTTGAAAAAAGACAAAAAAACTTTGCTGACAATTTGATTTATTCAAGAAAATGCACTTATTTTGCGAACTGTTTGAAAAACGTGTGATTCTGTAAAAAAATAAGACAATGTCAAGAATTTGTCAAATAACCGGAAAAAAAGCGATGGTGGGAAATAATGTTTCTCACTCGAAAAGAAGAACCAAACGTCGGTTCAGTCCGAATTTATTCAACAAGAAATTCTATCTTCCAGAAGAAGATCGTTGGATTTCGTTAACAGTTTCTGCTGCAGGTTTGCGTACCATTAATAAAAATGGTTTAAGCGTAGCCCTGAAAGAAGCTAAAGCAAAAGGTTTGGTAACGAATATTTAAAAGGGTAAAAAATGGCTAAAAAAGGTAATAGAATTCAGGTGATTCTGGAGTGTACCGAGCAAAAGGAAAGTGGTGTTCCTGGAACTTCACGGTATATTTCTACCAAAAACAGAAAGAATACACCTGAACGTTTGGAGTTGAAAAAGTACAACCCAAACCTGAAAAAAGTAACTGTCCACCGCGAAATTAAATAATTTGAGATATGGCTAAGAAAGCAGTTGCATCATTACAAAAAGGAGCCGGTAAAGGTTATGCAAAAGTGATTAAAATGACAAAATCACCTAAAACCGGTGCTTATACATTTCAGGAAGGTGTAGTTCCTAACGAAATGGTTAAAGATTATTTCAAAAAGTAAAATATACTTTGCTTAATAAGAAAAGCTTTCACTTCACTGTGGAAGCTTTTTTTGTTGTAATGTTGAAAAATAGGAATCTCGGATCAATTAATAAATCGGGTGGATGGATAGGAATTGTTTTTATCTTTCGTCCATGGAAATAGACATTCTACTTAAATATCTTCTACCAGAAGAACTACTTGAATATTTTGAATTAAAAG
>JBNKTK010000086.1:0-17657 GCA_050298035.1 Mangrovibacterium sp.
ACGGTACCGATAAGCTTTTCCTGAAAGGTTACGTGGTTGGCATCAAGTGGCTTGGCCGTTCAACCGAATGGACCCGAACCAGTATGAATTGATTCGTTACGCGCTTAGCGGGTAACCCACTTAGCCGGAAACCTGAACATCAAACCCTTCCTGACGCAGCCAGTCGGCAATGCGGTTCAGTTCCTCAAGTGAGATTTTGGCCAGTCCTTCAGCAGGGGTATCGCGGTCGATGGTGTAAATCATCACCTGCCGCGGGCCAATCTTTTTCAGGGCAGCAAGCCAGGCTGTCAGCTCAGGTTCGGTGGTATTGTCAATGGCAACTCCTTTATAAGTCCCCCTGATAAACAAGGTTTGGATGATTGCCTGTCCGTTAAACCGGGTAAGGTTTTCAATCACTTTGGGCAGGTCGAACTTGACCAGGGGACAATCCAGTTTTTCAACGGTTTCGGGGAAGGCCGAATCCAGTTTCTGGATATTGTCATCAACCTTCAGCAAAGCCTGGAAAACAGAGTCACGGTGGATCATCGTGGCATTGGAAAGCACAGCAATCCGGCAATGCGGGGCAAACTCATCCCGAAGCGCTATTGTATCGTCAATAATCCCGGCAAAGTCCGGATGAAGGGTTGGTTCGCCATTTCCGGCAAAGGTGATCACATCGGGTAACTCGCCGCCTTCTTTCATCAGCCGGAGTTGTTCTTCCAGTTTCTGAGCAACCAGTTCGCGGCTGGGCAGTTCTGCTTTCTTTTCCCGTTTCCGGGGAGTCCAGCCACATTCGCAATAAATACAATCAAACGAACAAACTTTGCTGTCCACCGGCAGTAGGTTCACGCCAAGTGAAACACCCAGGCGGCGGCTTTTTACGGGTCCAAAAATAATCTTATCGAACAGGAAGGTTGCCATGACAAAAACTTTCGGGCAAAAGTAAGGATTATATCAGTCTTTTCAACCGGCTGTTTTCGGTGAGCAACAGATTTTGGTAGTCCATATTATAAAGCAATAACAATCCGGGGCGCTTTCCCGGTTCCAGTGTCCCGATCTCATTCTGCAAGTCGATAACTTTCGCACTTTCGAGGGTAAATTTGCGGATCAGGTCTTCGAGCCTCATGGTTGGATCGCTCAACTGGATCGCTTTCATCCACTCCAGTATTGCTTTGTCGCCAGTCAGGTTTGCCGGCAACAGCTGTTCAAATTTCTGTAGTTCGGGGAAAATAAAAAAGAATTTCAGCGTGGTGAAGTCTTCGAATAAATTGCAGAACGCCGGGCAAATAATGCCGTTATGAAATTCCATGCCGGCCATTTCCTGTAACCCATTTTCATGACTGATCAACCGCGAGATTTTACCGGCATTGTCAACTTCAACAACTCCCTTTGTGATTGGTTTGCTGCTGACCGGAAAGACAAAATGGGCGGCAAATTTTTTCATTCTTTCTCCATGACTTTCATGTCCTCGTGCTTTTTCATTGCTTCCTGTTGCACATTCATCCGTTCGATGACCTGTTCGTAAATCTTTTCATAAATCTTCGGACGGGAAGAATAATAAATCAGCGATTGTGCAAGTACCGAGTCATTCAAATTGTATTTATCCAAAACGCCCTGATACAAATCGTTCGGTTCAAGCCTGAGGCTGTCCGCGGTCTGATACCTGAACTTATCGGCAATTGCTTCGCTCATATGGATATCATAGAGGATGTCGACCATTTGTTTTTCTGAGATCAGGTTCCCTGGTTTGGGATAGCCTTTCTCCTTGCAACCGGTACCGGTTAGGATAAGAAAAAAAAGTACAATTAATAACAGTCTGTGCATGATTCGTTTTGGATTATTGCTTGCCAAAGTTAGGATTCCCAAGCAGATAAACAGTCATTCTGTTTGTAAAAAGAATGAAAAAATTAAGTTGAATTTAACTTCAAACGAAGAAAATATCCTTATCATTGCATCCTTGTTATCGGTTTTCCAACTGTTTTTTTCAGTTGGGAATGAAAAGGGAATCCTGTGAAAAACAGGAGCTGTCCCCGCAGCTGTAAGCCCGTAGTTAGATTCCGGATAAGATGCCACTGTTCAGGCTCCGATAGTTATCGGGAGGGATGGGAAGGTGTCCGGGATTGGGTAAGCCAGAAGACCTGCCGGTAGCCGAAGTTTTCGGGGTAAAGACGCTGCCCGTTGGGCGCATCCCTGGCTTCATTTGCTCCCGATTTCTGCCAATTGACGGAGCGATGTAACTGTTAAAAGCTGATGGTCAGGGGCCACAGCTTTTTTTCTTTCCATTTTTTTAATCGCAAAGTCCCCAATGATTACAGGTGATTGGTTCATTGGTCATCAGTCTTTTCCGAGTGTCAGCAGATCACCAATTCAGCATGAATGAGAGGAGAACGAAGTAGGTAGCTAAACCTGTCAACGTGTGAAGCTCTTGACCGCGTTAAGCCAGCAAGGAAACACATTTATCGCGGTTTGGAAACCGCGACACCCAGGCTCTCTTGGCTTATGTCTGCTTCCTTTCTTGAAGCGTAAACCTTTCGGTGTGCGGAGCTCCCGAAAGTGTTTGGCGGGGAAGAAACGTTTTCATGATGCGGCGCATGAAACGATTTGTCATTAAAAAAGGTCTGGTGGCTGCGCCTCATTTCTCATTTGTCCTTGCCATCCCCGGGCTGCGCTGCACTCCACCCGGGGTTATTGAGATTTGACTCCTTCGGAGCCGTTTCTGATTATTTAGTATTCGCCAACAGATTCCGGAGAAAGCCGGAATGACGAGGTGTAAGAGTCAGTTTCCTTTTGGATTGGTAATTGAATATTCTGTATTGATTATTATCTCTCGATTTAGCAGATCACCAATTCAGTCTGAATGAGAGGAGAACGAAGTAGGTAGTTAAACCTGTCAACGTGTGAAGCTCTTGAGCGTTTGGGTGGAACAAATTTCTGTTGATCCTACTCTTTCGACAAAATCAGGTATTCAATGCGGGTTAGTTGCTGTTCGGTCAGGAAATTGGTGACCAGTTTTCGTACTTTCTCCTGCCGTTTTGCTTGTCTAATCTGCATTTCGAGGATGAACCCGGTGAGGGGCAGGTTGGCTTGCGGCATGGCTGTGACAAAGCGGGTCAGCGTACCAATCAGCTTGGAGTAGTCGTGCCATCTACCAATCTGGTGGGTCAGCATGTTAATGTCGTTCAATAGTTGTTCCTGTCCCGGCAAGGGATTCAGTTCCTTCATCACCTGCAATAGTTCGCGCACCACTTTCAACTGGATCCGGAACTTGTGGAGCATCCTCCGGTCATTTAACTGGTTCTTTAAACAAAATATGTTGCTGATTTCCTCTAGAACATAGCCGGTCGATTCTTTAAAGATGATCTTGTCGGTTAGTTTTGCGGCCCTCCGGTGCAGTTTGTTATTCAGGTTTTTAAGTCGTTCAAAATCAAACAACTTCATTTCGTTAACCAGTACTTCCCTGTCTTGTTGGCAAATGGCCTGCCTGCATTCGAGGTACGATGCCAGCACAGGGTCACCGGATTTTTTGGCAATGGCAATCCCCATTTGGTTGTCCCTGAGTTCGCCGGCCGATTCGAACAGGGAGTGGAACAGGACGAAAGCATCTTCCCGGTGAAACGTGTTGTCTGCCACTTCCATCAACGTCCAAAAGGCCTTCAGGTTGTTAATGGTTACTCTCAATTGGTGGATATCCTCCGGTTCCTGCCTTTTCAGTACTTCCTGAAAGTAGTGATGAAACGAGGCCAATTGATCGCTGTAACATCGTATAAACCGGCTCTCTTTCATGTATTAGGAGATACGGTAACAGCCCGGTTTTGTTGAGGAAAAAGGCCGAAGATTGCACCTAAACTGTAAATTCAGAGTGTGGACGTTCATTCATGATATATTCGGGTACCGGAACTATTTTTTCTCTTTAGGCCTGTACAGTTCGCGGTGTGTTTCTTCGATCAGTTCAATAACCGGGACATGCTCGGGGCACTGACTGGTATCTACCTTTTTCAGGTTTTCGGCAGTCGGAAATTGTCCGGGGAACCAGTGGTCTTTTTCCTGGAACATGTTGTAGCGGTACAAGCCAAAGTCGCGCATATCGTAACATTTCAGCAGCATGCGGAAGCGCAGTATTTCCGGTATGTTCAACCCCGACGGGTCGTTTAGCATCGAGTAGCCTTCGAACCCGGCATACGGATCGAGCAGGCGTTGTTCGTCCATCTGTAGTTTGATGCGGGCATCCTCCGGCGACAAAGGCGACGGTGCCGGGAAAATCCCGTTAAGTATGTCGAAATGCTCGGGGGCATTCAATCCAAACGAGAGCGTGTGCACGGCAGGGCTACCCAGGCAAAAGCGTGCATTCCACTGGATCGGGTGCAGGGGAGCGGTCAGCTCGGTCAGCTTTTGCGGCGGGTTAAACAGCTGTCCCCCTTTGTCGTTTGGCGAGATGATAAACACGCCCATATCTTTGCTTTCGGCCAGGTCAATTGCCGCCTTGTTTCGCTGTAAGAAATAGTAATAATGCAGGTTCACAAAGTCGAACAAGTCCGTTTCAATGGCCTTGACAATGACCTCGAGTGGCGCGTGCGTGCTAAAACCAACATGTTTGATGATGCCTTCCTCTTTCATTTTGAGCAGCTCTTCCACCGGCCCACCCGGGGCACAAGCCGTTTCGAGCAGCTCGGGTGTGTTAATTCCGTGCCAGGCATAAAAATCAAAGTAATCAGTTTTCAGGGTCTTCAACTGTTCTTCCACCAGCTCACGTGTTGCCTGGGCAGTCATCGGGTTTCCTTTGGTCATCAGGAAGTAGGAATCGCGCTTTACCTTCAGGATGTCATTCAAAACAATGCCGTAAACCGTTTCGCTTTTCACATAGCCGTAAGCCGTTTCAATCAGGTTGATCCCCTGGTAAAGGGCCTTTTCAACGGTCAGTTTGCATTGGTCAAGCGTGGCTTGCGGAATTTCGTTGCGAGGCTCGTCCCAAACATGTTTGAACCGCATCCCTCCCAACGTGATGACGCTGACTCTTTTGTTGGTCTTTCCAAAACGTCGGTATTCCATTTTGGGGCGATATAGCGATAAGTTGTTAAAATCAATCATGCTTTTAATGCTAATAAGTGCAAAAGTATTTATTCAGTCCAAAAAAGAAAGGAATAATTCCAATTGTGATGGTATAACAAGCTGAGCATCGACATGTTTATTCGTCTGGCCAGAAACCACAATCAATAAAACGGAAATCAAAAGCTTTATGAAATTCGGGGTAAACCGGTGTTGAATGACAGCTTAGACTCTTTCGTTTCCCGATAGCTTCGGGATAGTAATGAAAGACAGGATTTTATGTTCCTCAACAACCACATTTTCTCATTTAACCTATTTTATTTTTTAGGTGAATGCTGTAACTTGTATAGCAATCCTAAAACGCTGCAACCATGCATTTTCAATACCTCAACCTCAAAAAAGGGAGGGCTCATTTGCTCTCCGACGCCCCTTTAACCCCGCCATTACCTGGCCGCCGTAAGTTTGTAAAAGCCCTTGGGCTGGGTGCCTTTGCCTGGAATCCGATAATTGACTCGATCAAATTATTGTCAAAAGATTCGTTTGAGATCAAACAGCGGAAGGACAATCTTTTGTTTTATCGTGACAATCAACTTTGCTGGGAAATTTCTGACCGTATTTTTGAACCCGGGTTCAGCACCGGGTTTGTTCAGGAAGAAAACCGGTACCGGATTAAAGCCTCGGGCTTGACATATATTCATACTAATTTGAGCTTTTCCTTGTCTGCAGGGATTTATTTTGAAGAAGGTTGCTGGATGATGGACCTGGAGATCCCGGAACTGGGAATCTCGTCGAAGTTTGATTTGCTGCACTGGCTGGATGGGAATGTGACCATTTACAATAAGGTGTTGCTACACAAACAAATTGCACAGATAAACGGTAGCGACGAAATTAGGATTTCGGGCAATACCCAACTGAGCCTGAACAACAAGTGGAAACTGAGTTTGGAAAACAAGGAAGGAATTAGCCTGGTTTACCAACTTCAGGAGCTTTGCACAAATAAGCTTTGCCTGATTCCGGGGATAAACGCTGGATATTCATTTTTGAGCCAGCAGATTAAGCAGGCTACAATTCTGAGAATGCCGGAATTTGAGGCATGGGCGAAACTGCTTTCATCCATGTCATCCGGGCAAAACCTGAGCTTTTCGGCCGACGATAGGCCAAGCCTCGAAATGGTCATGGGAGAAGAGCCCCTGTTTTGGCTTTCGGAGAAAAAAGGTCATCTGAACCTGACTGCCGAAAGTTTTCAGGAAAGAAGCCTCACCTTTGACCGGTATTTTTTCTTTGCTGAATATTTGAATGAAACAGCACCTAAAATTTACTTCTCGGCCAGCCTTCCCCAAAGTGGGCAATGGCTGAGCAATACGCTGGGAGCATTCAAATTCAAGCCATCGCAGGAGTTGCCGGATTTCGAAGCCTTCGGCACGGGGCACCAGCTTTACGGCGAAATTATTGAGCCCCGGCTGCATGCTTTCCGGGCGCCAATGCCCGATGGTACTAGCCTGACCTCGGTTTACAATGATGCACCATCCATCCGCATCAACCCGCAGGATCCTGTAAAAAGGGTAACCAGACCAGTTATGAAACGGGTCGTCGTACCGACAAAAACAACGGACACCAAAACGGAAGAAGAAAAAACCGAAACCCAAAGCCCGGTTAAAACGATTGGCACGGTTGTAAATACACAACCTGAATCGCAGGATCCCGTGAAGAAAACAACAACACAACCAACTCGCACCATTACAACTAAACCTCAGGAACCAGTCAGGCCGAAAATTACCAACCAGCCTGAACTCAACCTGCAAATCAGCAAAATAAAATTCCGCCCGAGACGAGCGCTTACTGTTCGGGTACTTCGCCCGGAAGACATGGTTCTTTTGGAGTTCGAGTTTCACAACTTCAACTACACCAACCGGGGACAAGCCCCTTACCTGGAACTGGACGATGAAAAGAAGAACGGAGTTGTGATCGTCTTCTTCACCAGCCAGCATACGCTGGAAGAAGCTTTTTTTGAGTCGAACCAAATACCGGGTACCGGAACAGATAACCAGGTGGTTTTACCGGCCAAACACTTGCGGGCACGCCGCAGTCGCCTGGTTTACGAACTGCCTGCCGGACACGGTGGTTTTCCGCTCACGATGAGTGAACTGCTGGATTGGTCAAAATTCAAGCTCCGGGTCAACCCGCGTGCCTGGATTAAAATTCCGCAAATCACCCGGCTAAAACCATCCGCGTTGTTCCTGGGGAGAACAGGAACAATCAAAACCCCGACAAGCAGTAAATACCTCGATACCGCTTCGAAAGATTACGCCATCAAACTGGTACAAAACTCAAAAGTAAAGGCCAGTCAACGTTCGGTTTACGAAGAAGCCCAATTAGCGAAAGTGCTGCAACCCGCTGAGATGCAAACGGTGAAACCGGCTTTCAGTATCAGTACCCTCAAAAACATCAACCTGAAGGTTGGCCCGGTTCCCGAGTTCGACACGTCTATTGAAGCCCCGACGCTGATGTATATTTCGCCGAATCAGACCAACGATTTCTTCCACCAAAAGGAACTGCTGTTCAGGGATACCACCGAGCAAGGCAAAGGCCAGATCAGCAAAGAGCTTCGGATTATGAGCCCTGAGTTACGGGTGCTCGATCCGCTGTCGACCAACAAAGGGCAGGTAGCCGAGTTGTGGCACACCACGCTGGGTGTCCGGCTGAGTGGCGGCAAAGTGACCCGCTCGCTGGCCGATTTTAAAACCATCCGTGCTCTTTGGGCCGACGATGCCAACGAGACCTACGAAAATCTCCCGCCTTTGAATGCGCCGTTTATGGCTTCGCTCGATGCCAGCGACCGGCACATCCTGGTACACACAACGTCCAACTATTCAATTCAGGACTATTCACCCAAAGCCGTGCCGGTAAAAAACCTGATGCTGACAACGCTTGGCGCTTATCTCGACTGGCATGCCTTTTTTGATGTGCCCTCGCCTGCCGATAATTACCTGAATATTATTGAATGGGAACACCTGGCAACATTAGGCCGCGACCACTATGTGAAGGTTGTCCGCGAAGGCTATTTGTTCCCGTTCGGGCACCGGGCGGCGCTTGTAAAAATTACCGAACGCAAGTTCCACACGCAAACAAAATCGGCTGTCAACAGGCAGCGCATGTATATCGTTGTTCTCGAAAAAGAGGTGCTTTATTCCCGGACCGATCCCAATGGGAAGTTCATCGAATTCCCGTTCCAGGCTGTCCGCATCAACACAAGTAAGACTCCGAATATTGATAAACCGGTGGACATTATCAGTGTGCCTTCGAGCGGGTTAAAGCTGTTTGTGATGAACAACAGGATGGCTGAAAAGTTTGGCAGCAGCGGAAATACCAGCTACAATTTCTATATCAATGTGGGGAGTAAAGGTTTCCCATTCGACATTGCGGTGACCGATAAAGAAGGTGGGGAACACCAGGTACGCATGCCGCTTGCTTTTGTTGAAAACCGGATTGCCCGCGACACCAACCTGATAAAACAGGTGATTGACAAGTACCTTCCGAATAAGACTTACAACGAAACAAATTTTGCCGGACAGGAGATTGCCTATGCTGAAAGTCTGGTCGATGGTGACACGACACTTGAAACGGACATCATCGCTTTTGGTGCGCAAACCTACCCTGCATCGGGCGCAGCCGATATCAAGTTCCACCCGAACATGCAGGAAGCAAAAGTCTACCTCAAGCAGGTTGACGAGATGACCGGCGTTCGTTCGCTGACCAGCATCGGGCTGGAAGATGACCAAAACGACGGGATGGTGTTTGCCCGCGTGGCCGATGCTGTGCTCGACTTCTCCGGTGGTTCCGAGAAAGCCGGAGGGTTTGTCTCGCCCAACATGGCCATTTCGGCACTCAGCAAATTGCAGGGGCCTGTTGGTGGTGTCATCGACGACCTGAAGAACCTCATGTTCCTGCCCGACCAGTTTTTTAAAGTGATGGACAGCTTCCCCGTTGCCAAAATATTTGGTGTGATCAAGATATTCGATTTGCTGGGTGTTGTTGATCTGGGCGGCGCTTTCGACGGGCTGATCAATACCATCAATTCAATTAAAGAACAAATTGAAGAGATCAAAAACCAAATCCTGTACCTGGAAAACCTGGCACGCGAAACACAGGAAAATGTAGAGAGCCAGTTACAGGACCTTCAGCAACAAATAAAAAATAAGGTGACCGAACTGCTGAATGCATTGAACGGGAACATCCCCAAAATCCCAAACCTGAAAACGTATGTCACCAACGAAGCTTTTTATGCCGAGTACAAATGGCAGCCCGAGTTCAAAAGCAGCCCGATTGTAATTATCGACGATGTGCTGCAGGTGAATGTCACCGATCCGAACAAAGCGCTGACCATAACAACCAAGTTCGAAAAACCTTTTGATGCATCAAAACCTGCCAGCCTGAACGGTTCAGCACGTTTCGAGAAATTTGGTATCGACCTGGTTCCGTTACTCGCCGTTAACTTCAATTACCTCGAATTTAAGACTGGCTCTTCGCAAAAAACCGATGTGAAGGTCGATATCGACAAAAACAACCCGATTGAGTTTAAAGGGGCGCTGAGTTTTGTCAACAACCTGCAAAGCATCATCCCGAGCGGAGGTTTTTCGGATGATGGCCCGTACATTGAACTCAAGCCCACTTATGTTGCCGCCGGGTTCAATATTAGTGTGCCCAATGTTGAGGTTGGCATTTGCATGATCTCGAACATGAGCCTCGGCGCCAAACTGACCCTTCCGTTTACCGGTGCGCCACTGACCATGGGCTTTAATTTCTGTACCCGTGAAAACCCGTTCCTGCTAACGATCTCCTGCTTTGGAGGTGGCGGTTACTTCATGATGGTTACTACGCTGCATGGCTTGCAATCCATCGAAGCCGCTTTCGAGTTTGGCGCGGCCATGTCGTTAAATGTTGGTGTGGCTTCGGGCGGTGTCTCGGCCATGGGTGGTTTCTATTACAAGTTTGAGCTCGTTCAGCAGGAAGTGAACGGTGAAACCGAAGAAATCGGCCTTTCCACATTAACCGGTTATTTGCGTCTCAACGGTCACTTGTCTGTGCTTGGGCTAATTACCGTTTCGCTGGAATTCTACCTGGCTTTTACGGCTGTTATCAATAGTGATAATAAAGTAGAAAAACTGGAAGGCGTTGCCACATTGAAAGTGAAAGTGGAAGTGCTGTTCTTCAGCAAAACGGTTAAGGTTACCGTTCGTCGCGAACTGAAAGGCGCCGATGCTGATCCGAAGTTTGGTGAAATGATCGAGCAAGATGACTGGCAGGAATACTGCGCTGCATTTGCAAGCTAGGGTTGTTTACAGAATACTCATTTTAAGTTGAATCCAGAAAAAATTACAATATGACACAAGAAATCATATTAACTGCCTTGCCTCATCAGCGGGCCAATATTGAAGGTGAAGATGTCCTTAAGCTTTCTGTTTTTGTTTCGGTGAAATTGAGCACGCCAAACGATACCACGCTGGGTGAGTTCGAAGACATTATGGCCTGGCCGCAAAAGGTGCTGGATGCCGGGTTTAAATTCCGCCTGCAAAACGGGACTGTCCTTGATGCCCAACTGTTGAAGGAACAGCTAGACCCGGATTTGTTTGCCCGGATATTCCACAAAGACATAAAAGTGGATGATTTTAAAGAGGAAGACCTTTCGACCCGGAAGATTTATTCGTTCCCGATGAAACACGTGCAGGATTTTGTACTGAAAACCTACACGAAGGAAGCCATTGTCAACCCAACCCAAAAGGTGACACCCGAGAAGTTTGTCGACGAGATGAACCTGGGCGCTATTTCGCGGATCAAGCTGAACCCGCAAACCATTCAGCAGGTGAACCAGCCACGCCGCACGATGAAGATCAAAACGCAAAACCTGATGATGAAACAGGTTGACAGCGACAGACAGCTTCGCACAACCCTGCAGCAGAACAAGTTTAAACGGTTTGAAAAACAAATGGACCCGACGAATGATTTCACCCAGCTCCGCCAGTTTCACAAGGTGGACAAAAAAGTGGGCCCGCGTTTGCAAATCCAGTTGAAGAAGCCAACCTTCGAGTTTCACGATATTCTGGCCACTGTGACCAGCTATCCGCAAATTATGCGCAAACTGGGCTTTGTGCTCGACTTTATCATTCCGTACAATTCTTCAATTTCCAACAAGGGAACAATTCAGCTGGTACCCGAAGGATTGGTTTTTGATGAGGAAGGAACAACTGTATCAGTTCCGGCAACGGCTTACGAAATTACCGGTTCCGGTTTTTATATCGGCGACAAGCTGGATTCTGTCTTCAAACAAGGCTTTGTGAAAATCAACAGCGATAGCTTTTCGGTCGTTCAGATTGATGCCGACGGGACTGCCCTCAAAACATCGAACATGGCTGAAAACAAGGTGCAGGAAATTGCCCGTTTTTATGAGGTGAAGGCCAATCTAGCCATGAGCCGAACCCTGAAAGTTAAAGAGTTGGAAGAAGTTGAGCCGCCACAGGACGAAGGGTTGCCATTTATGCGGTCGGCCGGGATCGCAGTCACCAAAAACGGGATGGCCGAGCACCTGTTTACCCGCGTTCAGAACAACATCCAGCTCAAGCAAACTTTTGTCAGCACAACACCCCAGCTGATGCAAATCCAGCCAATCGGAAAAACGCCGGGGATGCAGGTTCAGCCCATACAACTAAGGGTGAAGCTGCCAACCAAGGTGCTTTATTCCGACGATGTCATCCAGGGTTACCAGATGGACATTGCCTACGAGGATGATCCGTCCCGTTGGTACTCGCTTCACCGGCGGCAGGATGAATACACCTGGTACGACGAGCAAAACAACCCGCACATGATCGAGGGGATCAGTCCGGATGAAGGCTGCATTCAGCTTGGGATTGCCGAAGATCCGGAAAACCCGGAAGACGTTTTTGTATCGGAAACGCTTGCCCGGTGGGAGGGATGGAGCCTTTCGGTCAGAAAACCCGGTTATGCCATCAACGAGTCGGATGTCAGAAAACCCGGTTATGCCATCAACGAGTCGGATGATTATGAATTGAAGGATGACGAAACGGTGAAGAGGGATTTTGTCCACAAATCGAAAACACTGGAGGCCAAAAAATACGCGTTTGACCCGGATTTGGATTTCAGGATCAATGCCCAATCGAAGATTGTTCCGGGGACACTGCCCAAACTGCGGTTTGGAAAAGATTACCGGGTCCGCATTCGTGCGGTCGACCTGGCCGGGAACAGTGTGCCGCTCGAAAGCCAGCCGGAATCACCAGCCGAGGCCATTCGCACAAGCATTCGCTACATGCGGTACGAACCGCTTTCCAGCCCGCTTGTGCTGGTTGGCAACGAACTAAAGGATGGCGAATTCCTCGAAAGCATGGTTATCCGCTCAAACTACGACCAGTCGGTTAGCGAGTACGAAAGCAGCCACCCTGTTAACGGGCAGCGGTTCGATGATTTTTCGCTCCGTTACATGCTCCCGCCAAAAAACAGCCAGCAGATTGCCGAAAACCACGGCATGTTCGAGAAAGCGTTTGGCGATCCGATGAAGGCGCAGGAGATTTACAACATCATCACCTCGCACGAAGGCCTTTATCAACAGGATGAAGAGAATAAGGAGAAGATTTACCAACCATCGGAAGTTGAAATTATTTACCTGCCCGACCCGATGGCAGCGGGTGTTGCCCTGTTCCTGGCCGAAGGCTGCGAAACGACGCACTCGCAGGATTTCAATGCCCGCATGTTCAGTTTCTTTTCAAATGATGAACTGAAACCGAACCAAACCAATTCGGTTGACAAGCCGGATGATTGGTACAATGCCCAACATATCCGCATCAGGCTGGAAGAAGGCCCGCAGGATGCCAGGTGGGACGCCGGGAAAAGGCAACTTACGGTTTACCTGCCCAAAGGACTGCGCACCCGGATAAAGTTCAGCACTTTCTGGCGGGAAAAGGACCTGAAACAACTGTCGGCCATCTGGCAACTGGTGAAGAAAGACAACCCTGGGAATATGTCCGAGCTTGAGAAGCTGGCATTCAGCGGCCAGCATTGGATGGTCAGTCCGTCGCGCGAGATGGAGCTGGTGCATGCCCTGCAGCAACCGCTCGAAGAACCGGTCATCCAGACATTGCTTCCCGATCGCGACTTTTCGGACACGACTGCCGACATCAACCTGAAATTTAAGGTTCACGGCGAAAGCACCGAAAAGGTGGAATTGCAGGCACGATGGACGGAGCAACTGGACGATGGGATTTCGGTAAAAATAAAAGAGCGGCAAGGCAGTAACAGCATCCCCGATGTGGTGGTGAATTACCAGGATGATGTGATTACCAAAGGGACAATCCCTGCTCCCGAGGTATTGGTGAAACCTAAAATACAGAACCTGCAGGTGATGCCGATCAAAAAGTTTGAACGGCGCACGCAGGTTGAATTTGAGCGCGATCCACAACCTGGTGCCCCGAGGTTGAATAACCTGTATAAAAAGGAAGCCACTTCATTCCAAAAATTTGAAGCGGAGAAAAAGGTAGCGCCCAAAACCATTGTCAACCAGGTAAAATTTGATGTGCAGGAATACAAATTCAGCTTTGTGAAAAATGTCAAATTCCGCATCAAGCCATTGGAGCAGCAGTTTGGCGATACCAGGCACCGTTGGGTGGATTACCGGCTGGTGGCTGCTTCGCGGTACCGCGAATATTTCGACAAGATACTCGCCTCGAATCCGGCGCTGACAAGCACCCGCGAGAGTAGCTGGACCGAGCGTGTGAACATTCCAAGCACAGCACGGCCAAAATCACCGGAAATTGATTACATCATCCCTACTTTTGAGTGGCGCAAAACCCAGACTGCCGATGCTGTCCGCCACCAGCGTGTTGGGGGAGGCCTGCGTATTTTCCTGAAACGTCCGTGGTTTTCATCGGGCGATGACGAAATGCTGGCCGTCATCCTGCCAGACAAGGCAGCTCCTTCGTCTGGTTTGATGATGATGAAAATGCCCGGCTATTCCGATTATTACACCAATTGGGGGGTTGACCCGCTTTTATATTCAGTTCCGCCTGCCGGATTTTCGCCAACGGATCAGGATTTCCGAATGAACCCGGTTATTGATGATGGCCTGCAATACCCCGATGGAAACGGAAACGCAAAAGCTGTTGCCTATCCTGTTCATTTTGATGAAGACCGCCAAACCTGGTTTTGCGATTTGAATATTAATCCGGGGAACATGTACTTCCCGTTTGTAAAACTGGCGCTGGCCCGTTATCAGCCTTATTCGGTGCGCAAAGAGCAGGAAGATGTTTGTCTGTCGCCTGTTGTAATGGCCAATTTTACACAGCTTATGCCCGACCGGCAAACAACGGTTGTATTTAAAAAGGACGACATCAACTCGAAATTCACAATAACCATTGAAGGTGCGATTTATAACGACCGGCTGGCAAAATACGGCAACTACAATTTTTTGAGGATCAGTTTCCAGGATAGCCGGATTGCCCAACCGATAAACGGAACGATTAGCGATGGGAACAATGATAAAGATTTGAACGAAGAAGGTATTGAAATCAAAATCACTTCGCGCAATATCGACAACAACCGGTTTACAATCAGCCGGGAGTTTAACCTGCCGCGCAAGTATAAAACCGAGGCCTTCCAGATCATTATTGAAGAGTATGAACGTGGCCCGAACAAAATTGGCGGCCTTCCAAACAACTACGAAAACAGGTTGGAGCAATCGGAAGAAACCGACCGCCTGATTTATGCCGATGTTTTCAATGTAAATGCACCGGAAAAATAGTTAACCAACTTGCCTTTTCTCTCAGTGAGGGTTTCACTTTGAGTGAAGCCCTCACTTGTTAATAAAGAAACGAACCCATGTATTTTGAAACCGGACATCTCTACCACATTTTCAATCGAGGAAATAACTAGCAAAGAATCTTCTTCAATCGGGACAACTATTTGTTTTTTCTTGAAAAAATCAAGAAGCATATTTTGCCTCACGCCGATATTCTGGCTTGGTGTTTAATGCCTAATCATTTTCATTTGATGGTGCATGTAAATGAGGTCAACGTTGAAATACGTGCAAGTGAGGGCTTCACTTTGAGTGAAACCCTCACTAATCAACCATCAAAGTTGCGGTCATTGAATGATTCAATTGGGATCATGCTCCGTTCCTATTCCCGAGCCATGCAGAAACAGCAAAAATCAACCGGTTCATTCTTTCAAAAAGAAACCAAAGCCCTCTGCCTTACTCAGATTGATGGCATCTCACCTGCCTGGTTGCAATCCAACTACGGGACAATGATTAATATTTCATTTCCAGAAAAGGAATATCCTCAAGTGTGTTTTGATTATATCCATGCCAATCCTGTGAAAGATGGTTTGGTTTGCCAAACGGCTGATTGGGAATTTTCTTCGGTAAAAGATTATGCCGGAGTAAGAAATGGGACGTTGATTAATAAAGAAAGGGCAAAAGAATTTGGTTTGGTTTACTAGCTGTATCAGTGAGGGCTTCACTCGAAGTGAAACCCTCACTTGCAAAATGAAACCCTCACTGATCAACATCGTTACCTATAAAATTCAGCCAGGTAAGCAACACGGTTTTTGATCAGTTCATCCAGTTCCATGGGTTCAACCACGCTGACCCGTATCCCGTTGGCCATTACCCAGCGCGAGAAACCGTTCAGGTCGTTATTTCCAAAGCTTAGCAAATAATAGCCGTCAGGCTGCAATTCTTCGCATTGAAACCCGTACCAGAACTTACTTTCTTCGATCAACTTACGGTCATTTTCGGAAACCTTGATCCGGATATTTATGTCAGCCGCGGCGAATGTGTGTTTCGCGAAATACTCATCCATCGTCAGGTGCTTCTTATCGGCAAAGCTTTCCTCGGTTACCGCAAGCGATTCAATCCGGTCGAGGCGAAAATCGCGGTAACTGCCCCGCAGTCGGCACCAGGCAATCAGGTGCCAGCGCGAATCGTAATTGCACAAACCGATCGGTTCCACCAACCGGCTGGTGTTCTCCCCGGAATATTTGGCCTGGTAAGTAATCTGCAATACCAGTTTTCGGGCTGTGGCCTGTTGGATTTCGGAAAGGAAAAGTTTGTTGAAGCTCGGGGAAACGGTGGCCCAGTTATAAACCGAAATCGAGTTGGCAAGCGATTCGATATATTCTTTCTCGGACGGTTTCAGGATTGCCCGGATTTTAAAAACGGCTGAGCGGTAATGGTCGCGCACTTCGTGATCCGACATTTTATCCATCAGTTTTTCACCCATAATCAAGGCCGAAGCTTCCTGTGTGGTAAAGCTTACCGGGTCGAGGTGAAAGTTTTCCATCAGGAAGTAACCAACCCCCGCCTCGGCGCCAATTGGCACACCTGCTCTTTCCAGCGCCCTCACATCGCGGTAAACCGTGCGCAGGCTTATCCCAAACCTGTCGGCCAGTTCGGAAGCTTTTACCACCCGCTTGCTTTGCAGGTGAATTAAAATGGCATTAAGTCGCTCAATCCGGTTCATGTGTCGTTGAAATTATAAGCGGAAGCCCGGGCAGGCTTTCCGCTTATAAAGATAGTTGCTTTCAAGTAATTGTTTTTATGACTTTTTGATGACTTGTTTCCCCGAGGCAGCCATCTCCCGGGCAAATATTTCGTATCCGACCGTTTGTATCCTACTGATGCAGGCTTTCCGGTCGGAGCGGAAAAGCAGTTCGAATATTTTTGAGATCGGGTTGTTGAATGTTTTACATTCAGTTACACCGGGTTCAGTGCATTCGGCACAGCTTTGAATTCCTTTCTGACGGGTGCAGGCCAAAATTTTGCACCAATGTTTTTCCGGGTTTGAATGACATCCCGGGCATTTCCCCGACGAATATTTCCGGCAGGCAGCACAGTACAAACCGCAAGCTGCCACCAGGGAAGTATCTACACGGACCTGCTCCATGATTACCTGATTCCAACCTGTACTTCGGTGATGCTGTTCTCCTGGTTTTCAAAATCGCAGTGGTGATAAACCTCGCGCGAATACCCGGTAAATTGCAGTTCCTTCTTTTCCATTTCCTGCATCATCTGCATATAGGTGTCCCCCAGCTTGCTCCAGGCCCCTTTGTGGATGGTGGTGAAGGCTTTCATATCGGGCAATTTCTCAAAACGGAATTTCCCCGGATACCCCTTCTCTTCGGCTACCGGTTGGGCAATGGTCAGTTGGAAAGGTTTGTCTTTTTCACCATAACAATTTTCATAAGCCCAAACTTGTGGCCCGGCAAGCTCCAGTCCTAGCGAAGTTGCTTTTTCAACAATTTCGTTGGGTAGGTTCCCGGTATCGGCCATCATGTTTGTCAAGGTTGTTTCAAGCGTGTAGGTTAGAGCTTTCATCTCAGAAATCAATTTCGTTTCCATGTTTTTTTGTTTATGAAGGTTAATAATGAACAAAGAAAAACCAGGCTGGTGACAACAGTATGTCAGCAGGGAAAAGAAATTTTCAAAAAAATGATTATTCAACCAAATCCGTTAAAAACAAAAGGGCCCGGCTGTATGGTCAGACTCACTATCTTATCGGGAGTGTAAAGTAAACTCTGTCTGGTTGTTTTTATTAGATAACTCAAATTTACTTTTTTGTTGTCAACACGCAAAT
>JBNKTK010000087.1:0-17592 GCA_050298035.1 Mangrovibacterium sp.
TCAGTTGTTTTAGTTTTTGGGTTTTGCTGGCAAGTCGTTTTTTGATGACCGGCGAGATGACCGCGATTGAGTCAGCAATCAGCTCCAGCGAGTCCAGCCGTACCATATTCATCCGGATCAGTGCGTCGGTGTTGGTAATAATCGTATCGGTGATGCACGTGTCCGAATTGGCGCAGATAATACTTTTTGTATTGATCTTTTTACCGTTGCTGAAGGTGAAGACATGAATCTGATTGGTTCCGTCAGTCTTTACCTCAAACCGGGAGTTAACCGGGTTTTTAGGATCGCGGATAATTTTAACCGGCACTGGTGGAGGCGGAGGCGGAAGATTTTCCTGTAACCAGAACTCACTGTCAGGCTCGGCAAATTTGCTGATTACCTCAATGTCCTGGTAGTTTTCAAATTTTTGTGCCGTAGCAACGAGCGCATCGTTCACACTCCGGTCGAACAGTTCATTTTTTACCTGGATGGCACTGTTTATCCAGACCATCTGAATGATAATAATCCCGATGATAGATAGCCCCATCAGGATCATGATAAAAGTGAATGTCCGTTTGTTCATGTTTCAAAGATAACTATTTAAAATACCATCATTTAGGTTTTAACTTTTCCTTAACAGATTTTAACCGGGCATTAACTCAGTTTCAGGAGCGACCGGGCATACCTTTGTCTCAGAACGAATTTCAAAAAAAACAGAACATGAATACAAAAATTAAGATTGGATTTGCGGCGATTGCTGCCGTGTTTGTTTTTTCGGCTTTTGCAACAGGACAAACTCCGGATGATCCGCAAAAGAAAGAAGTGAAAAAGCATATCAAAATGATCAAGGTTGAGGACGGTGTTGAAACCGAACTGGATACCATTATTTATAGTGATGACGATTTTGAATGGTTTTCGAAGGGCGACCTGCCTGAAGGAATGGACTCTTTACTTCAATCAAAAATGAAACAATACAAATTTCAGGTTTTTGATGAAGGAGATTCGAAGCATAAGAAGTTTGTGATTGTTACACCTGGCGAGGAGGAATGTATTATTCATAGACTGGAAAAGGTGTGTGACGATTCAATAAAGTGCATCATAAAAATGAAACACAAAAATGCTGAAGACCTTTTGGGTGAAAAGGTGTTTTTTGATGATCAGATGATGGTGATGCCCCCGCATCCCCCAATGCCGCCAAAACCGATGGTGAAAGTCTTTCAGCGCGGCAATGTCATCGATCTGGATGATCCCGGGATTATTTCTTTCAAAAAGAAAGACTTGAGCGGCGACCGCGAAAAAATTGAAATTATTCGCAAAAAGCAAGCACCCGGTGAAGTTGAAATTGAAACTGAAGTAATACTTGAAACCCCCGATAAATAGGAGTGCAAATAAAGGTAATCATAGAAATAATAAATTGGGTAAGTGGCTAAAGCAGCATCAAAGCAATGAAAACAATGGAACATTTCTCTTCTAATTAAGCAGTAAGCAAATCAATGTAGGGGCCGGCAGTTTTTGTCGGCCTTTTCATTTTCTGTCGAGTTCGTTTTGCCTCTCAAAATTGATAATGTGGTGCGACTGGTTGTTGCGAGCTGGCATTATTTTCTCAATTCGTAGTTTGTACTTCGCCCTCCTGCAGCCTCCTTTTGTAAAATATCTTTATTCGTCGCAAATTATGCGACTTTTTCCGGAGTTAATCGTCGCAATTTTCTCACTCTTGTTGGTTGGCAACAGTTTGGAACTGAAACTGGCCGTCCTGTATTTTATGCCTTTGTCGATTGTTCGTGGCTGTTTGTCTAATAATGAATAGTCCTCAAAAAGAATTAAGTAATTTTATAGAATCTGAGGTAAAATCAAAAATCCCGGAAAACCCTGAAAAGATTGAATTTTAGCAAATCGTTGATTAAACGTTTTGTGCAGGAAATAGTCTACTAACTGAAACCTGAACATACAACCGTGAAGATTACAATTGAAGGATTAAGCAAGATTTATCCCAATGGCAATCGGGCCATTAATAATATTTCGCTTGAAATAACCGATGGCATGTTTGGTTTGCTGGGGCCCAACGGCGCTGGTAAGTCAAGTTTGATGCGTATTTTGGTAACCTTAATGAAACCCACCTCCGGCAAAGTAACGGTTGATGGTTACGATCTGGTGAAAAACCGTCGGGAGATCCGCAAAATGCTGGGCTACCTTCCGCAGGATTTCCGGTTCTTTTCAAAATTAACAACCTACGAGTTTTTGGATTATGCGGCACGTCTGGCCGGGATGAAAGAGGCAAAATCCCGTGCAACGGCAGTGGACAGAATGCTGGAAGAGGTTGGCCTTTTTGAAGCCCGCGACCGGCAGGCCAACCGCTTGTCGGGAGGGATGAAGCGCCGACTGGGAATTGCACAGGCCCTGATCAATGATCCGCGGATCATCATTGTTGACGAGCCAACCACCGGCCTCGATCCGGAGGAACGGATTCGCTTCCGGAACCTGCTGTCGACTATCTCAACGAAGGATGTGATTATTATCCTTTCAACACATATTGTGGGCGACATTTCGAGCACCTGCAAAAATATGGCCCTGCTGAACCGGGGAGAACTGGCGTACTCCGGATCGCCTGATCATTTGGTGGAGCAGGCCAACGATAAAGTCTGGCTGATAAAAGCAACCGAGGCCGAATATCTGGAGATCAACGAGAAATATCCTGTAATTTCGAATGTGCCAACCAGTGATGGTTGGGAAATTCAGGTTGTGACCGACTCCATTAACGGCTATTATGGGCAGCACATCGATCCGAACCTGGAGCATGCTTATGTGTATTTCATGGAGAACAAGTTGAACCAATGGACTTCGGTCTGACCTAAAAGCTAAGCCATGATTTTCATTCATCATATCAAATCCATTGCATTATACGAAACCAAGACATTGCTGCGCAGTTGGTTCTTCCGTATTTTTGCCATCATCTCCATGGTGTTCTTGTTCTTTTTCAATTTTGGGGTATTGATCCAGTCAAGTGGAGGGGCCGGCGAGTGGGAACTGAAAGGGCTGCCGTCGTTGATCCCCTACATCAACCTGCTTTTTTTGAATGTCGTTCAGGCGGTGATCGCTATTTTTCTGGCTTCCGATTTTTTGAAACGTGATAAAAAACTCGATACAACTGAGGTTATTTACATGCGCCCAATGACAAACGGCGAGTATGTGATTGGGAAAACACTGGGGAACCTGGTCGTCTTTATCGTGCTGAACCTGATCATTTTGACAATTGCCTTAATTTTCAACCTGATTACAAAAAATATAACTGTCAACTGGATTGCATACCTCTATTATTTCCTGTTGATCAGTGTGCCGACACTGGTTTTCATTATGGGACTTTCGTTTCTGGTGATGTCACTTATTCGCAACCAGGCTGTTACGTTTGTGGTTTTGCTTGGCTATGTTGCCATCTCGTTGTTCTATTTCAAGGACAAGTTCTACTACCTGTTCGATTACATGGCGTTTAATATCCCGCTAACTCTTTCCGATTTTGTGGGATTTGGGAACCTGGAAACAATCCTGATCCACCGGGGCATGTATTTCCTGCTGGGGCTGGCTTTTATTTTTTACACCATTATTTTATTGCGCCGTTTGCCGCACTCGGAAAGCATGCGCTATTTCTCCCTCATCTTCGGGACTTTCTGTTTGGCTGGGGGAGTTTACCTGGGCAGTTTGCATGTCGGGCAGTTTGTGAATGACCAGCATTTGCGGGAAGATATGATCAGTTTGAATGATCAGTATCTTGGGGTGAAAACGGTTCAGGTTAAAGACTACAATATTAAGCTGGTTCATAAGGGTGAAGAAATTTCTTGTGAAACCAAACTTGTCGTGGTGAACGACGAACCGGGGCCAATTAAAAAAGTTATTTTCAGCTTGAATCCCGGGTTGCAGCTTAGTAAAGTTACTGTTGACGGGGAAGACCAGGCTTTTGTTCATAAACTGGGCGTGGTGGAACTAACCGGACTGAATCTGGATGCCGGGCAAAAAGCCGAAATCCAATTTACTTATCATGGAAAAATCAATGAAGCGGCTTGTTACCTGGATATTGATGATGAGACTCGCATTGAGGCTTATCGCAATTTCCTTTATCAGATTGATAAACGATATGCTTTTGTTACGCCGGATTACGTTTTGCTGACCCGCGAAAATGGTTGGTACCCGGTTCCGGGAGCCGGGGTTGGGGTAAAAAACAGCCAGTGGTTCTGCCGACAGTTTAGCAACTACACGATCGATGTAACAACAATGCCCGGTCTGACTGTAATTTCACAGGGAAAAGCTGAGGTGGCCGACAATCATTTTGTTTTTACCTCGTCGCACCCTCAGTCGCAAATATCGCTGACGATTGGCGACTATGAGCAAAAACAAGCCGACATTGATGGCCTGGAATTCAATGTTTTTGTCCGCAAAGGCCACGACTATTTTTCATCATTTTTTGAAGAGATAAAAGACACCATTCCGTCAGTTATCACTGAAGCTTTGCAAGACTTTGAGCGTAACGTGGACATCTACTACCCGTTCGATCGTTTTTCGCTGGTGGAAGTGCCGATCCAGTTTTTCTCGTACGACCGGGTTTTGAGCGGTGCCCGTGAGCAGATTCAACCCGAAATGATTCTGTTTGCTGAAAAAGGGTTGTTGGTTCGCGATGCCGATTTTTACGGGCGCATGGATAGCCGAAGGCGGTATGGCCCTGATGCCAGTCAGGAACTGACACCGCAGGAAAAGAAGATCAGGATTTTGCAAAATTTCCTGTCATCATTCACCGAGGAACAAGGCCGGCCCGATTTTAACCGGTCGCAAGGACAGGTACAGGTGGCGGAAAAGCCAAACCAGTATTATGCGTTCCCGCTCTTTTACAACTATGCCTATTACATCCGCTCCGATCGCTGGCCGGTGACCGACCGCGTATTTGAGAGCTACAAAAAACAGGGAAGCGATAGCCCCAGGATGGGCTGGATGCGCGATATGCAGGGGATGTCGGAAAACGAGCAGGGAAACCTGGCTTTGCTGACCCAAAGTTTTGAAGAGATACTGAATGATCCGGAGCAGTTGCAAATCGTTGATAACATTATTCAACTAAAAGGAAAGGCCCTGTTTTCCATCATTAAACGAAAAGCGGGGGACGATGCTTTTGAAGACTTTCTGTATGAGTACCTCAATAAAATAAAATTCTCGGCAGCTTCGATCAGCGATTTTAATGCGGCTTTGGAAGAGCGTTTCGGGATCGATTTGATTCCGTACATGGAAGATTGGTTTAGCAGCACCAAACTGCCTGCCTTCCTGATTGGGAATGTGAATGCCGTGAATGTGCTCGACGGCGATCAACTGAAAACGATGGTGAAGTTTAAAGTGAGCAATACCGAAGGTGTTGAGGGGATCATTTCTGTCGATTTCAGGATGGGTGGCGGTATGGGCGGACGTTTTGGCGGCATGGGCGGTACGCCGGAGACCGTTAGCAAACTCATCCATCTGGAAGGCAACCAAACCAAAGAGGTTAGCTTTCTTTTAAGCGGCAACCCCAGGGGGGCAAGCATCAATACGCTGACTTCGAGAAATATTCCGTCAGAGATACGCCTTCCTTTGGATAACCTGGAAGAAGATAAAAAAGCAGTTCCTTACGAAGGGGAGAAAATTGTTGATGTGCCTGTCCGGATTGCCGAGGACAATGAAATCATCCTCGACAACGAAGACCCTTCGTTTAGGGTAACTTATACCGATGAAACCAGTTTACTGCGGAAATTGCTGATTAAGGAAGAAGTGAGCACAAGTAAATATGCCGGTTTTTCACGGTGGAGAGTGCCGCGAAACTGGACACTCACCACGAACTCTGCCTTTTACGGGGCCTTCATCCGCTCTGCTTATTACATCCGCTCAGGCGATGGGAGCCAGGTTGCTACCTGGAACATCCCGATAAAAGAAGGCGCTTACTACGATGTTTATGCTTACGTGTATAAAGATAACCGGCCTTCCCGGCGCGGGGGCGGTGACGATAAGGGTGAATACCATTACATCATCCATCATGACGACGGAGACGAAGAAGCAACTGTTGATCTGAAAACCGCAGAAGAAGGATGGAACCACCTTGGCGCCTATTACTTTTCACCCGATACTGCCGTTGTTGAAATGACCAACCAATCGGAGTCAAGAATGGTTGTTGCCGACGCCATAAAACTGATAAAACAATAAATGACGATAAAACAGATGAAACACATTCTATTAAAAATTAAACTCCTTATTTTGCTTTGCCTGCTTTCCGGGAGCACCCTATTGGCACAGGAGATGCTGGACTTGAAGAAAGCAATGGATATTGCGATACAAAACAGCCCCGATATCCGACGGTCGTTGCTGAACCTGGAGCGTTCGCAGGAGTCGCTTAATGCGCAAAAAGCAGCGCTCAAGTCGCAGTTTACATTAAACTTATCGGCAATTGACTATGAACGGAACCGTACTTTCGACGATTTCTCATCGACCTGGTACACGAATGAATCATTGGGGACCTCGGGAACATTTACCGTGTCGCAGCCAATTTTGCTGACTGATGGGACTTTGTCGCTGGTGAACCGGTTTGGCTGGCAAAAAAGCATCAACGATTTTTCGAACAAAGAGGACCGCACGTTTACCAATAATCTTTACCTCAGTTTAACCCAGCCGTTGTTTACCTATAACCGCCTGAAGCTTCAACTGAAGGAGCTGGAGCTCGATCTGGAAAACTCAAACCTGAGTTATGCCATGCAGCGATTGAACCTGGAAAAACAGGTCACCCAATTCTTTTACAATGTGTACATGGCACAAATGAGTTTGAGCATTGCCAAAGATGAATTTGCCAATACCGAGAAAAGTTACGAGATCACAAAAAATAAAGTAGAAGCCGGACTGGCCGCAAAAGAAGAACTTTACCAGGCAGAACTGAACTTTGCCACAGCCCGCTCAAACGTGGAGAATGACCAGGTGACCCTGGACAATTATAAAGACCAGTTTAAGCAGTACATCGGGATGGATATCTATAAAGAAATACTGGTGATGGCCAATGTTGACGCCCAGCCGGTTGATGTTGACCTGCAAAAAGCGATTGAATACGGGTTGAACTCGCGCATGGAAATCCGCCAGCGGGAAATTGATATTGAAACTTCCCAGTTTGACCTGATCCGTACAAAAGCTTTGAATGAATTTGAAGGTGATATGAACCTGTCGATTGGGATAATTGGCGACAATGAGAAACTGAACAACATATACGATAACCCGACAAGAAACCCGCAGGTTTCGGTGTCCTTCAATATTCCGCTATGGGATTGGGGCGAAAAGAAATCGCGGATTAAAGCACAGGAAGCTGTCATTAAAACCCAGGAACTGAACCTCGAAGAAGAAAACAAGCAGATTGTGATCGACATTCGCCGGGTGTACCGTAGCCTGAAAAACCAGCTCAACCAAATCGAAATAGCTAAGCAAAACGAAAAGAATGCCCAGTTGACCTATGAAATCAACCTGGAACGTTATGCCAACGGCGATCTGACCAGCATGGACTTGAACCTGTTTCAGACCCAGCTGTCGGAGAAAAAGATGGCCTACGCCCAGGCTTTGATCAATTATAAAATTGAATTACTGAACCTGAAAATCCAGACCCTGTACGACTTTGAAACAGGGATTGGCATTGTTCCCGAAGAATTAATCAAGAAAAGTAAAAAATAGATTCACCGATGATAACAACTAAATCCATGAAAATAAAATTATATCCATCACTGGCGCTTGTGGTGTTGCTCGGATTAGCAGCCTGTAACAACCAAAGTAGCGACGCCGAAGCCGATCTGTCAATTCCTGTATCTGTTGAGGATATCAAGCTAAGCTCGATTGAGCAAACAGTTAATACAACCGGGACTGTGACTGCCTCGAAAGAAGCCAGCCTGGCCACCGAAATGAGCGGGGACTATTTTTTAGCCACAAACCCGAAAACCGGTCGGCCGTTTGCATTGGGCGATGTCGTTGAAAAAGGACAGGTTGTCATTGAACTTCAGGACAAAGAATACCTCAACAACATTGGGCTCGAAGCCAAGGAGCTCAGCCTGAAAATTTCAGAGCAGGAATACACCAAGCAAAAATCGCTGTTCGATAAAGGCGGGGTGACCCAGAGCGAGCTGAGCAATGCCGAGGTATCGCTGGTGAATGCCCGCAACAACTACGAGCTGGCACAAATTCAGCTTGAAAAGATGAAAGTCCGTGTCCCGTTTAAAGGAATTATCACGGAGCTGCCTTATTACACGCAAGGCACAAAAGTGGCCAGCGGTGCACAGGTTGTCAGCCTGATGAGCTACGGAAAACTGATGCTCGAGGTCAATCTTCCCGAAAAATACATCAACGATGTGAAGAAGGGGCAGAACATCCGGGTGATGAACTACACGCTTCCGAATGATACTTTGCATGGAAGTGTCAGTGAGCTGTCGCCGGCAATCAGTACCGAAACCCGCACCTTTAAAGGGAAACTGGTCGTTGAAAACAATGAGCTGAAATTGCGTCCGGGGATGTTTGTGCAAACCGACATTATTCTCGACCGCAAAGACAGCGTGGTGGTCATTCCGAAAGATGTGATCATTTCGAGCCAGCGCGGAAAATCGGTGTTCATCGTGGTGAAAGGTACTGCCGAGGAAAAACAGGTGACCTTTGGCTACGAAAACCAGGACCGGGTGGAAATCACCTCCGGGTTGAAAGCAAACGACCGCCTGGTGGTGAAAGGCTATGAAACACTGCGTAACCGCTCGAAAGTAAAAATCATCAAATAGAAAGGGGCAAACCGTGAAGAAGTTAAGCGAATTTTCGGTCAATTACCCGGTAACGATACTGATGGTTGTGCTTGGCGTGATTTTGCTGGGCTACATCTCGTACGACAAGTTGGGTATCGACCTCTTTCCGGACCTGAACAATCCGCGGTTGTTCATCGAGCTGGAATCGGGTGAGCGCCCGCCCGAAGAGATGGAAAAACAGTTTGTGGAGAACCTCGAAGCGCTGGCCATCCGGCAATCCGATGTGGTGCAGGTTTCTTCCGTGTCGAAGGTGGGAACGGCGCAAATTACAGTTGAATATGCCTGGAACAAAGATATGGACGACGCTTTCCTTGATTTGCAGAAGGCCGTTTCGGCTTTTGCGCAGAACCAGGAGATCGACAATATCAATATCACGCAACACGACCCGAATACTTCGCCGGTGATGGTGGTCGGTTTGAGTAGCAGTACCATTACCGATATGAACGACTTGCGGAAGGTGGCCGAAAACTACATCCGGAACGAACTGGTCAGGTTGGAAGGCGTTGCCGAAGTGGAAATTTCAGGCGCCGAAGATGTGGAAGTCCTGATTGAAACCAACCAGTATTTGCTCGATGCTTTTGGCCTGACACTGGACGAGATCAGCACCCGCATCCAAAGCTTCAACCAGAATATTTCCGGCGGTTCCATCGAGGAAATGGGGCTCCGTTACGTGGTGAAGGGTGTTAGCTTGTTGACTGATATCAGCGATTTCGAAAATGTGATTGTTGGCTACAAACAGGTGGTGGCTGATGACAATACTGCCGCTTATGCCCCGATTTTTTTGCGCGAAGTGGCTAAGGTGGGTTTCCAAAATAAGGAGCCCGACAACATTGTGCGGCTGGACGGAAAACGCTGCCTGGGTCTTTCAATTTATAAAGAAACAAAATTCAACACTGTAAAAGCGGTTGATGAAATCAACAAAGCCATTGTCAATATTGAAAAGGCAATGCCCGGATATCAACTGGCTGTTGTCACCAACCAGGGAAGCTTCATCAGCGATGCCGTTAGTGAAGTTGAAAATTCGGCGTTGCTGGGTATTGTGCTGGCTGTTTTCGTTCTCTTCCTGTTTCTTCGCCGGTTGGGAAGCACGCTGATCATCAGCATTGCCATTCCGATTTCAATTATTGCCACCTTCAATTTGATGTATTTCAACGACCTTACCCTGAACGTGATGACTTTGGGCGGTTTGGCGCTTGGCGCCGGTATGTTGGTCGACAACGCGATTGTGGTGATGGAAAACATCTTCCGAAACCACGAAAACGGCATGTCGGTCCGTGAGGCTGCCATCGAAGGGACATCGCAGGTTGGCGGGGCAATCACGGCATCAACAATCACCACGATTATTGTTTTTCTGCCGATTGTTTATTTGCACGGGGCATCCGGTGAGTTGTTCAAGGACGAGGCCTGGACGGTTGCCTTTTCCTTATTGTCATCGCTGGTGGTAGCCATCCTGGTTATCCCTATGCTTTTCAACCTGTTTTACCGGAAGAAAGCCCGCCCTCAAGCCCGCTCGGTGCAGGTGAAAGGCTATGGCCGGTTTTTGGCGAAAGTGTTGAGGTTCCGTTGGCCGGTCATCCTTGTGACGGTGGTTCTGATTGCCGGTTCGGCTTTGCTGGTTCCGTTGATTGGCACGGAGTTCATGCCCAAAACCGAAACCCGTGAGTTTAGCATGGACATCCGTATGGCAGAAGGGACACGGCTCGAACGGACTTCATCGGCCGTTGAAAACCTGGAAAATATTGTAACTGAAATATTGGGTGATAATAACCTGAAAACAATGTACAGCCATGTTGGCCCGACTACCGGGATCAGCAGTTCGGCCAGCGATATTTTTGAGGGTGAAAACACAGCCACCATCAAAGTGGTGCTGAATCCCGAAAGCACTATGGCTTCCACCGCGGCCATCCGCAGCATTAGCAATGCCATTGGCGAAATACCCGGAATGGAAATCAGCTACACACAGGACGAAACTGCATTGAAAAGCATCCTGGGAACCGACGAGCCCCCGCTGGTGATCGAGGTGCAGGGGGAAGACCTGGATGTGCTGGAAGACCTGACCGCACAAGTAAAGTCAGCTGTTGAAAACCTGCCGGGGACCTACAATTATGAATCATCGATGGAAGAAGGTTCTCCGGAAGTTGAAATTATGGTTGACCGCCTTCGTGCCGGTATGTACAACCTGAGTGTGAGCAATATCGTGTCGCAAATTCAGGATCAGCTGGAAGGGAAAGTTGCCGGGCAGGTTGAGCGGCAAGGCGAGATGCAGGATATTACGTTGAAATTGCCGGATAAAACATTGTCCGGGGTGAATGACCTGCGTGTAACGGGCAGCGGACAGGAATTTATGGTGAATGAGCTGGCCGATATCAACATCGGGCAGTCTCCGAAAGAAATTTACCGCCGCAACCAGACACGTATCGGAAAAATTACGGCTCAACTGGAAAAAGATATGCCGCTGGATAAGGCCGTGAGAGAAATCAAAACAGCTATTGCACCGCTAAATATTCCGCCTGACTACAAAGTGACCATCAGTGGTGAGGAGGAAAAACGGCAGGAATCGATGTCCAGCCTGGGTTTTGCCCTGTTGCTTTCCATTGTTTTGGTGTACATGGTGCTGGCCTCGCAATTCGAGTCGTTGCTGCATCCGTTTACCATTTTGCTGACCATCCCGCTGGCGGTTGTCGGCTCTGTCTTGATTTTCTTCCTGCTGGGACAGTCATTCAATATTATGGCATTCATCGGGGTGATTATGCTGGTGGGTATCGCGGTGAACGACTCCATCATCCTGGTCGACCGGATTTTGCAGTTGAGAAAAGACGGTCTGGAACGCAAGGAAGCCATTTTGCAGGCCGGGCAGCAACGTATCCGCCCGATCATCATGACCAGTTTGACAACGATCCTGGCCTTGTTGCCGCTTACGTTGGGAATTGGCGAAAGCGCTTCGCTGCGTTCACCAATGGCCCTGGCCGTAATTGGGGGGCTGGTAACGTCAACATTACTGACACTGGTCGTCATCCCTTGTTTGTACGAGATTTTCGAGGGAATCAAAGACCGCTTTCACAAGGCTGAAGTTTAGCGATGGAACGATTGAAGGCAATCAACTTAAAAATTAGAACGTGAAGTTTATTATAGATAGAAAGACCCTGATCAGCATGCTGTTTATTGGGATGACCCTGTTGGGGTACGTGTCCTACCGACAGCTGGGGGTGGAGCTTTTGCCCAATGTGGAGCTTCCGTTCCTGTTTGTTCAGGCAGTCTCCACGCAGGAAGCTGACCCGGCCTACCTGGAAAGCCAGGTGGTTATTCCGCTCGAAGGGGCTATCGGTACGCTGGAGGACATTGAGTCGCTCGAATCGAATGTGACTTCCCGGATGGGGACCATTGTGGTGTATTACCAGAAGGATGTCGATTTCAGCTTTGCTTATCTCAAGTTGCAGGAAAAGATCAACGAGATGCAGTCGAGCCTGCCCGAAGGTGTCCGCGTAAGTGTGAACCGGGTTGACCTGGCTCAGATGAACACCCAATTCATGGAGCTTCAGGCACGGGGCAGCGGAGGTATCGATCGGGTGCGAAATGTGGTGGATGACGAAATTGCCCCCGACCTGGAGAATATCGACGGTATTGCCGGGGTGAATGTGTACGGCGGAAAAGAAAAGTCCATCGAGATCATTCTGGATGAGGGGGCTTGCGAAGCGTACCACATCACGCCGGGAACCATTCGTTCGCTGTTGTCGCAAAATACGCAGTCGCGCCGTTATGTGGGCAACCTGAAGGAAAAAGACAAGCTCTACTTTGTGCATGTGACGGCTGAATACGATCAGGTTTCGGATATTGAAAATCTGGTGGTAGCCGACGGCCCGATCTTGTTGAAGGATGTGGCGCAGGTCCGGTTTGGGGTGAAGGAGGAAACCAGCTACAGCCGGGTGAACGGAAAAGATGCCGTAACCATTCAGCTGATCAATGACTCGCAGGCCAACCAGATCGAGCTATCGCATAAAACACAGGAGCTGATTGCCCGGCTGAACAGCAAGCTCAAAACAAAAGATGTGGAGTTGTTCATCCAGAGCAACTCGGCAGACACGATGGAAGAGAACATCGACCAGATCATCAACCTGGCTTTGCTGGGTGGCTTGATGGCCGTTTTTGTTCTGTGGATGTTCCTGAAGAATGTCCGCATCGTGGCCTTTATCGCGCTGGCCATCCCGGTTTCGGTGTACACGGCTTTCAACTTCTTTTATGCTTACGGAATCACCATCAACAGTTTGACATTGGTTGGCATGGCGCTGGCCATTGGCATGTTGCTCGATAATAGTGTGGTGGTGCTCGAAAATATTTACCGGCTGGCCGGCAAAGGGGTCGATCCGGACACGGCCGTTAGCCAGGGGACAACCGAAGTGTGGCGTTCCATTGTTGCCGCCACGTTAACCACCATCACGGTATTTTTGCCCTTCGTTTTTTCAACCAACTTCATGATCGAAATGATTGGAAAAAACGTGGGGGTGTCCATCATCTCAACCTTATTGGTCTCGCTGGTGGTGGCGCTGCTTTTCGTGCCAATGGGCATTCATTTTATATTGAGGAAGAAACGGAAACATGCCATCTTTTTTGAAAAAGTGACCACCTCAAACCGGATGGTGCAGGTGTATATCCTTTTGCTGAAATCCTGCATGCGCTATCCGGCAGCAACAGTGCTCGGAGCAGTCACGCTTTTCTTTTTAACGGTTTTCATTTCGCTTACAGTCAGCGTGAGCTCGCTGCAGGAGGTGGAAGAAAGCCAGATTCAGCTGTATGTGACCATGCCATCGGGATCGAGCCTTGAAAAGACTGACGAAACGGTGCAAAAGATTGAAGAGAAGCTGGACGGTGTGAAGGAAAAACTGGATGTCATCAGCCGGATTGAAGAGGAAGAGGCTGTGGTGACCGTGAAGCTTCAGGAAGATTACGAAAAAATTGACGGTCGCAGTTTTGCCGAGATAAAATCATCGATCAGTGATTTGGTGAAAAATATCAGCTCGGCCGAAATATCGTTTGAACAGGTTCAGACCACCCGTAGTTTTGGCGGCGGGGGCCGGAACATGATGGCCAACTTTGAGCGGTTGCTGGGGATAGGCACCGAAGAGGAAAAAATTGTGCTGAAAGGGCAGGATTTTGCCATGATGCAGACGGTTGCCGAGGATTTGGAATATTTTCTGGAAGACATGGACTTCATCGACCGGGTACGGCTGAACGTGTCCGACAACCGGCCGGAAGTGCATATGATTTTTGATCCGTTGCTGATGACGGAATACGGTATCAATATTCAGAATGTGGCCAGCGAGCTGAACTCGTTCTCCAAAGAAATTTCAACCGGGGTGATGTTTAACCAAGGGGTGGATGAATACGAAATCACCATCAAACAGGGGGAAGATACTGATGAGGAAGACGACACCCGGAACATGGACGATCTGAAAGTCCTTCAGGTGAACGATGCCAACGGCGGATTGCACGACCTGCAGGATTTTACGCAGTTGGTTTATGCACAGGGTCTGGCCGGGATTAACCGGGTGAACCAGGAAAAGCAAATTGAAATTACCTACCAGATGATCAGCGAGGCACAGCAATCGCAAGACCTGCTGGAATCGTACCGCTACGAGATTGATGCTCTGGTGGCCGGTTACACGTTTCCGTCGGGCATTGCTGCCGAAGTGATCCACGAAGAAGATGACCTTTCGGAGTTTTACTTTCTGATCACGGCAGCCATCATCCTGATTTTTATGATCCTGGCGTCGGTGTTTGAGTCGGTTGCCACTCCTTTTGTGCTGCTGTTTTCAATACCGCTGGCTGCCATTGGTTCGCTGCTGGCATTGATCATCACCGGCAACAGCCTGTTCAATGCCAACACCATGATCGGTTTCCTCATCCTGCTGGGCGTGGTGGTCAACAACGGGATCATCCTGATCGATTACAGCAACATCCTTCGCAAGCGTGGTTACCGGCGTTCACGGGCCTTGATGGCCGCCGGGCTGTCGCGTGTCCGCCCAATCCTGATCACGGCTATTACAACCATTGTGGCGATGGTGCCACTGGCCATGGGACAGGCCGAATATGTCAGCGTCATAGGCGCCCCGTTTGCCATTATTGTTATTGGCGGTTTGGCGCTCAGCACCTTGCTGACCCTGATTTTCATCCCCACGTTTTATTCGGGGCTTGAGAATGCGCTGGACTGGTTCCGAAGCTTAAACTGGAAACTCCGGGTTTTTCAGGTTGGTTTGATGGCGCTGGCGATGATCTACATTTACCTGAAAATTGACTCGACAGTTTGGAAAATGGTAGACACGGTGCTGGTCGTTGTTTTGGTGCCGGGAACGATCTGGTTTGTGCTGAATAGCCTGAAAAAGGCAACCACCCGCCTGATTGGCCCGGACGAGAAAGTGCATATTGTCATTCAAAACCTGGTGAAAATTTATGAACGGCCAAGCCGCTTCTCCCGTGAATGGATTGGCGGTTTAAACATCCGCCGTCGTGCCGGGCTGGAAAAAGAATACCGCTCAATCCGCGAGTTTGACCAGTTGATCTGGCAATTGCCGTTGCTCGGGTTCTTCATCTACTTCACCTTTATTTATCTCGAACCGGCCTTCTGGATCAGCTTTATGATGCTGATGGTTTACCTGTACCTGAACCTGATCTGGAAACCCATTGCTATCTATCTTGAAAACCGGTACCGGGAGACACAAAAGGGAATCTTCCGCTTTGTGAAGAAATACGGGACAGGCTTTTTGTTCTGGTTTTTGCCCTTGTTCGAGTTGGCATTCCTTCACCTGAAAACAAAATACATTGGCCTGGTTGCGTCCTATGCAGCCTTGTGGTATTTGGGTTTGCTGATTTCGGTCACGGCCAAACGGCTTTATGACGAAAAAGTGAACATCGACCGGATTACCGGCCGCTTTGGGGGATTGAGGCGATCAGTCTTCCGCATGGTGAAACAGATACCGGTCATTGGTAAACGGCGCGTGCCGTTTAAGGCGCTGAGCAGCGTGTCGCTCGAAATTGGCACCGGCATGTTTGGTTTGCTTGGCCCGAATGGCGCTGGCAAGACGACGATGATGCGCGTTATTTGCGGCATCCTGGATCAGAGCTACGGGAAAATCTGGATCAACGGTATTGACACCCAAAAGAAACGCGAAGAGTTGCAGGGGCTGATTGGTTATTTGCCGCAGGAATTTGGCACCTACGAAAATATGCCGGCCTGGGATTTCCTGGAATACCAGGCGTTGCTGAAAGGCCTGACCGATGTGGCCGAGCGGGAACAACGGCTCGAGTACGTGTTGAAATCCGTGCACATGTACGATCGCCGGGACGAGAAAATCGGTTCGTTTTCGGGTGGTATGAAACAGCGGATTGGTATTGCCCAAATTCTGCTTCATCTGCCCAAAATACTGGTTGTTGATGAGCCGACTGCCGGTTTGGACCCGCGCGAACGAATCCGCTTCCGGAACCTGCTGGTTGAGCTTAGCCGCGAGCGGATCGTGATTTTCTCAACCCACATTATTGAAGACATTTCCAGCTCGTGCAACCAGGTGGCTGTGATCAATCGGGGGCGTGTAAAATATCACGGAACACCAATCGATATGGTCAATCTGGCCGAAAAACTGGTTTGGCAGTACGAAGTTCCGGCAGCCGAATTTGATAAAATGCCGAATAAGCAAATGGTTGTGCATCACATGCGTGTTGGCGAGAATATCCGGGTGAGGGTATTGGCGAAGGAGAAACCGGCTCCCGATGCCGTTGCTGCAAAACCATTGCTCGAAGATGCCTATTTGTGTTTGATTAAAGACCTGAAGTAATGGACAAACGTAAAATAAGAAATACACTCAACCTCATTGGCAAGATGATCCGCTACAACTTCCACATCATCTTTGGTGGCCGTTTCATCTGGTTTTTGCTGGCGGCCTTCGCGTTTTATGTGTTTATTGCCGTTACGGCGGTGTGGAATGGCGAGATTCCTGATGAAGAGTTTGTTTATGGCGCACTTCTGTTCCCGGCCATCCTGCTCATTTTTTACCCAATGACTTTCGGCATTCAAAACGATGTGGACGCCGGTATCCTCGAAATCCTGTTTGGTATTCCCGACTATCGGTATAAAGTGTGGCTGGTGCGCCTGGTTCTGGTTTTTGTCCTGGTTTTTATCATTCTCATTGGTTTTTCCGCGATCAGCTATATTTTTCTGACACCGCTCAGCATGTTCGAAATGACCTGGCAGCTCATGTACCCCGTGCTGTTTCTCGGGAGCATGTCGTTTATGTTTTCCACCATCATTAAAAACGGGAACGGAACAGCCGTGGTGATGGTCATTCTGGGGGTTCTGATTCTAATCTTCAGCGATGCTGTTAATCGTACCATGTGGTACATCTTCCTGAACCCTTTCAGCGTTCCGCAAAATATGAACGAAATGATCTGGGAAGGCATCGCCCTGAAAAACCGGATTTTTCTTGTTGTTGGTGCAATTGTTTTTATCCTTTACGGGCTTTTCAATTTGCAGAAAAGGGAGAAGTTTATTTAGATGAGTCGTGCGTAACGAGTGATGAGGCTGAGTTACTCGTTTGCCCTTTATGATAGTTCCGGGTGTTGTGGTTTGTAACTGCGATAAATGTGTTCCTTTGCTGGCTTAACGCTGTCCGGAACTTCGCACGTTGACAGGTTTCTATCCCTCAAAACCTTGTCATTCCGACGGAGGCCGGAATCTGTCAAGCGATACCCGAATAACTTGGGACAATCGTGATTAAATCCAGCGGATTTAAATGTGTATAGAAACGATCGTGATTAT
>JBNKTK010000088.1:0-17356 GCA_050298035.1 Mangrovibacterium sp.
CGTAGTGCATTTTAGGAGCGACCCAATTAGGGTCGTATTGTACTGTAACCTGATTACCATTATATTTCACTATGGTATCGAAAGCAAGCGGAATATTGATGCCTGTGCCATAATCTTTATCCACCCACACTATCTTTAAAATCCTTTCGGCAAGCATATTATTAAAACTTCCAGTCCTATTGCCAATTGTTAATTCTTTGGACGCTTCGTTATAGGTAAATGGTATTACTGAATATTTCCCTTTTTGATAATTGTATGAATCGCCCTCATCTTCATAAAGTGAAAAGTTGCCATCAGCTCCTTTATACACCCTTATTTCAAGTGGATCAACAGACTGTGTTGCATATTCGATTTCTGGCCCCATTGGAATAATGGAACCTGCTTTAACAAAGATTGGTAATTTGTCTAATGGGGCTTGGGCAGTAATGGTCTGTCCACCATCTACCTGTGTCCCAGTCCAGAAGTCGTACCACACGCCCGCCGGAAGATAAACGGTCCGGCTGGTTGTACCTTGGGTTGCTATCGGATTAATCATCATTGACGGGCCAAACATAAATTGGTCGTCAATATTATTCACTTTCGAGTCTGTCCTGTAATCCATAATTAAATGGCGCATGACCGTATAATTTTTGCTTGTTACTTTCCATGCCAGCGAATAAATATAGGGCATCAATCGGTATCGTAATTTGTCGTAATTCAGAAGGATACTTCTTGTATTATTGTTCCACGAACTGGTCGAGAAAAGTGCTTTGTCACCCTTCCCGTGAATCCTGTATATGGGGCAAAAAGTGCCATATTCAAACCATCGGATAAACAATTCGCGGTTGCTTTGCTGTGTCCAATCTGTACTCCAATAGCCTCCAATATCAGTTGTCCAATAAGGAATTCCGCTAAGGCTGAAATTGAGGCCTGCCGAAAGTTGTTTTTTGAAGTCATCCCAGTTGCTTTGAATATCGCCCGACCAACAAGCGGTGGCATATCGTTGCTGGCCTGAAAAAGCAGACCGGCTGAGTGTAAAAAGCCTTTTGCCGGGAATATCTTTTATCCATCCTTCATATACACTTGATGTGTGCATAATGGGGTAGGTATTATAATAGGTCACACCAGGACCCATTGCTGTTGTATAAGCTTTCCGGTCGATTGCATCCGGGTATCCTTGTGGTTCATCATTATCTGCCCACCATGCATCCCATCCATATTTTGCAAACAGGTCTTCTTTTACTTGTCTCCAATAAATATCCCTGCCCTCAGCTTTATGTGGGTCGTAGAAATGATGAGGTCCACCACTTGGATATAAGGCATTTATTGACTGAAACTCATTATAATTTGGGTCACCTTGTTTAAACACAGGCCAGATCGAAATCATGGTATGTATATTCGATTTATGTAATGAATCAATAAGTGCTTTGGGGTCAGGATATTTTGTTGCATTCATCACATGCGAACCCCATGGATCGGGGGCCCAGTAATCCCAGTCCTGAACAATACAGTCAAGAGGTATCCGTGCAGACCGGTACTTCTTCATTATTTGTAATAAATCCGAACTGCTCTCATATTTATCTTTCGATTGAAAAAGGCCATAAGCCCATTTCGGAAACATTGGCGCTACTCCGCTTGCAATCCTGTATGCAGAAATAATTTCATCTGCATCCGGCCCATACATAAAGTAATAATCAATCCTGCTGCCGCTTTCAGAAGAGAATTTGTATTTCGTCCCCGCCGATTCATTGCCATAGAAATTTGTCAATGAGTAATTATCCCACAAAAGTCCGTAACCTTTGTTCGATATCATAAACGGTAATGCTATTTCAGTATTTTGCTGATCCAATACCAGATTTTTGCCTTTATAGTTCATTACGCTTTCCTGATGTTGCCCAAGTCCAAAAATAGCTTCATCTGCCGGCGATTTAAAAGTCGCGTCACAAGTTTTAGTGCTTACACCAAGAACTGAAACCGGTATTACCTGTTTACGATCTTCTGCCAATAACAAACTACCATCTTTTGAATAATAGTTTATTTGTGCTGTTTCCTTTGAAACGCTAAGTCTTAATTTTTCTGTTTCTATACTAATTGCTAAATCATTTTCCTGAACCACAAAAGAAGGAGTATCCCAGATTTCATTTACGATAATAGATTGTTTAACAGGCATCAATGCTTCGGCGCAGTAACTTACATGAATAGTATTGTCACTGCATACCTCCACGTTCATTATTCCAGGTTGCAGCTTGAAGATAATACCGCTTGAATCTTGCTGGTAAGAAATAACCTGAGCATTACTATAACCAACCTGCCATATTAAATAAAACAATAAGAGATATTTTTTCATTTTAGGGGTTTAGACTACTTCTTTGCTACGTGTTTATTTGCAGCGCTGTTTGCAATTAACCGGATTCACTAAATTGAAAAGTCCTTCCTTTTCCATATCATTCCTGATAGGAATAGTAAGGTTCATCTATTTTCAACAACAGATGAACCTTACAGATTAGAACATATTGATATTCAATCAATAGCCTGGATTTTGTGTCAGGTTTGAGTTTTTGGCTATTTCACTCTGAGGGATAGGGTATAATGCCCTATAATCACCATTTGGCGAGTGTGACAACCAGGATTTCTTGGTAAAAACTCCAAAACGGATCATATCGGAGCGGCGACGGGCTTCCTGACAGAATTCCCAACCCAATTCGTCAAGCATACGTCCGTACTGAATATCAGCTCCTCCTTCTTCGGTTGATTCCAGGTGGTTTCTCAAACCGTAATCGTATGTGCTTCCACCCATGAGCTCTGCTCCGGTAACCACTGCTTTTTCAGGATTGTTTCTAAAATCGCGGGCACGTACTTCGGAGACAATAGCTGCGGCTTCATCAGCATGTCCCGTTCTTAAGAGGCATTCTGCCTTCATCATCAAAATATCGGCATATCTGAAAAGTGGCCAATCATTACTTAAGCGGTTACTAGCCCCCATCGCAATCTCGAATTTGCCTAAGCGGAAGCCGTCTACTTCTGCTGATTCATCAACTCCGGCAACATAATTGCGGAAAAATAAATGCTTTCCGGCCCAATCGCCCATAGATGCGATGATAGGATCCCCGTTTGCAGCATACTGGTATCCTTTAATGTAATTATCAATGTACCTGGAATCAAGTGTATCGAATGTACTTATAAACTGTGGTACAGCGCAGACTCCACCCCATGGGCTGTATTCCAGGTTGTAGGTTTTTTGATTGCCCGGGTCCAAAGTTTGCAAGTGTACATCAAACGAGTTCCATTCACTGACATACTTTGAATCAAATGGCAATGCAAAAATGATTTCTTTTGAATTTTGATTCTCCGTAATAAATACATTTTTCTGGTTTGATTCCAAACTGAATTCGCCTGAATTAATGATTGAATTACATGCTTCAATGCAAGCGTTCCATTGCGGTGTTCCGGTGTACACTTCAGCATTAAGGTACATTTTGGCCAACAGGCTAAGCCCTGCCCATTTGTTAAATTTCCCATAGGTTGCCTGACTATTTTCCTCGCTTACCATCGGGATATTGTCGATTATGTCCTTTACTATGAAATCATATACCTCACTTCGTGTGTTTTGCTGAGGCAAAAAGCCTTCAGGCACATCGAAGCTGTCAACAATTGGTACGTTCCCGTAAATATCACATAAAATCCAGTAATAGGAGGCTCTTAAAAGTTTCATCTCTGCGATTAATGGATCAACATCTTCTGCAGCAACAGGAATTTGCGCTGTTTGTACCTGATAAATAATCCGGTTACAGTTTGTAATTCCTCCGTATGCCCTTGTCCAGATATTGATAACAATATCATCATCAGTTGTCCACTTATGTTCGTGGATCCGGCGGTACACCCCTCCATCAACCCAACCATTTGGGCGGGCAGGCGTCAACATTTCATCGCCGGAAACTTCCTGTGCCCGATATACAGTATTCCATTGCAAGAGAAGACCACGCCAGTCAACATAAGGTGCACCTGTAAGTGCCGGTATATCATAAGCGGTCGGAACAAACTCACTTGAAATAATTTCCCTGTAGGAAGTATCATCCAGTTTTGTACAGGAAGTTATTAAGACCAGGAAGAGTGCAACTGCAGCCACTCCTGAACAGGTAATATATTTTAATCTTTTCATATCTCTCGAATTAATAATTAAAATGTCACGTTAAGTCCAATGGTAAAAGTACGAGTAGTTGGATATTTATAAGGAGAATCCATTCCCGGGTCCAATCCTGCTGTTGGAGTTTGGACAACACCTGCCTGAGCCGTTGATACTGGATTCTGTATACTAACTTCAGGATCTATCCCTTTGTAGCCAGTTATGATAAAAGCGTTAAGTACTGATGCATAAATGCGTGCCGACTGGACGTATTTGATCCCGGATTTATTTTTGAAGTTATACCCCAATGTGATGTTATCAATTTTCCAGTAGTCCCCATTTTCGATGTAGTAGCTATTGAACTCAAGTGGCGATTTCAATTGGGTTTTTCCAAATACCGGATCGAATGCAGTCTTGAGTACATTATACTGAACGTAAGTCGGGTTTTCAAACATCATACGTTGCAGGTTTGCTACCTGAAATTTAAACGCCCCTCTTTGTGAGATACTCAAATCCCAGCTTTTGTAGCTGAAGGTATTGTTCCAACTGAGGTGGTATTTTGGTATTCCGTTTCCAATAACTTTTTTGTCCTCGAAAGAATGCCCAAAATCAGAGTATTTTACGGGTTGGCCATCGGCTCCTTCATATACCCATTGACCATAATTCCCCGGATCACCGGCCTCGTCGTTGCCAATATCAATTACTTTATAGCCATAAAAATCACCAACCGGGCCTCCAACTTTTAACAGGTGGGAGAAAGTCTGAATTGGTGGGAAAATAGCTCCTACCCTTAAATAATCAGTTGACTGTTGGTAAATGTCATTTGAAATGCTGACCAGTTTATTTGAGTTCGTAGAAAAGCCAACGTTGGTATTCCAAACCATGTCCCTGTTTTTAACAGGCACAAAATTGAGCATGACTTCTACTCCCTTGTTTTCCATTACACCAACATTTGCCAAGGTTTGATTGTAAAGATTCGGAGGGCTCGGCACAGCATATATTGATAGAAGATCATGGATCTGTCGGTTGTAGTAATCGATACTACCACTAATACGGCTATCCAACATACTGAAATCAACGCCAATATCCGTTTCTCGTTTTTCTTCCCATTTCAAATTAGGATTTGGGTTGGAAGCAGGAACCAGAGTTTTTATCCAACTACCATTGGAATACACATAGCCATAACCGTAATCAAGAATTCCAACTGCCTTAAACAAATCAGAAGGTTGTGAGCCGGTGACTCCATACCCTGCCCTTAATTTAATGTCATTAAACAGGGATTGATTTTGCATGAAAGATTCTTCTGTAACTCTCCAACCTACTGAAACTGCAGGAAATGTACCCCAGGGACTATCCGTACCCCATAACTGACTGGCTTCTTCACGGCGGATACTTGCCATCAAAAGGTATTTATTATTATAATTGTAGTTGAAACGGCCGAAATATCCTATCAGGTTGGTCTTCTCTCTATAGTTATCAATCATGCCCTCATATTTCCCGCTACTAATAGCCTGTCCAAGTTGAATATTGTTGTATCCAAACTTATCGGTTGGGAAATCCCAGTTTCTCATTCCATAATTGCTGTATTCATTATCCTGATAACTATATCCACCTAAAATAGTGAAATTATGATCCTTTACAGACTTTTTGTATTCTGCAGTGAGTTCAACCAGGTGATCGATCGATTCACTTCCTCCAACAGATGCATAACCATTCCGACTATCCCGTAAGGTGCTTGCATGTTGTTTTGTTTCAGCATAGCCACCATTTCCTGTACTTTTCCCATATGAAAATACTCCGGACAATTTTAGGCCATCAATAGGAGCATAGACAACAGAGCCTTTATATCTCGAAATTTGGTTATTTGTTTGTCCATTGCTTTCGTATAAATCAGATACGGGACTTTGATAGTCAAACTTAGTAAGTTCCTGAAACCATGTTCCGTCAGGATTCTTAACAGGAGCAGTTGGGTTTTGCATGACTGACTGTCGGTAAATATTTGAGTTAAACCCATTCCATTTCGAAGAGGAGCTGAATAAATTGATGTTGAATTTCAGTTTATTGTCAAACATACTATGATTAAAGTCCACACGACCTGAGAATGTCTCATCGAAAGATTTTCTAAATATCCCTTCCGAGTTACCATAGTTTAAACTTACCAGGTAATTGGTTGTTTGGTCACCACCACGGAATGTTAAGTTGTGCGATTGAATTATTGGTGTCCTGCTAATTTCTTTAAACCAATCTGTACTTTCTCCATAATCAGGCATTTCATTAAGGCGAAAACCTGCAGCGACCTGATCCCTGAAATCGGCAGCGGTCGATAAGTTAAGCTTCCGTGCGATGGTTTGCGTACTTACATAGCTTTGATATTCAACAGTACTTTTGGCATCCCCACGTGCTCTTTTGGTTGTAATCAAAATTACACCATTTGTTCCGCGGGTACCATAAATTGCAGCCGCAGAACCATCTTTTAGTACATCAATGGACTCAATATCCTGAGGTGATACTGTTTTCATATCACCAGGAATTCCATCAATAAGAACAAGTGGATTCTGATTTTTTCCCATCAGCGAAGTATTCCCACGTAAAAGAATCTGTGTTTTACCTGTAGGGTCACCACTGGGCGAAATGATTGTTAGTCCAGCTACTTTTCCCTGTATTAATTGGCCTGCGTCAGTAACACTTCCTTTTATGAAATCATCAGCTTTTACCGTTGCAACAGAGCTGGTCACATCGGCCTTTTTCATGGTACCATATCCAATGGCTACAACCTCTTCCAGCCCAATGGTTTCGGCTTCCAATTTGACATCAATCACTGAACGGTCCGCAGGGATTTCAACAGTACGCATCCCCACGAAGGAAAATATCAAGATCGCATCTGAAGGAATATTGTTTAAATGGTAATTACCATCCAAGTCAGTAATCGTTCCATTGGTAGTACCTTTCACAACAACAGTAACACCAGGGAGCGGTTCGCCGGAATCGTCAGTCACTTTTCCTGTAATTGCAATCTGTTGGCTTGCATTAAATGATCTCTCTGAACTTTCGCGGGGTTTTATCACAATGTACCGGTCAATCATTTTGTAGTCCAACCCTGTATCCTTTAGCAGTTGAGTCAGGACTTCGTTGATATCCTTTTGTTCGACATCAACCGAAATACTCGCTATTCCGAGTACATCATCATTATTGTAGTAGAAATAGAAGTCAGATTGTTCTTCAATCTGCTTTAACGCTTCAACCAGCGATTGATTTTTTAGATTAAGGTTCAGTTTTGTGGCCTGTGAATATACGGTCGCATTAACCGTAACTACCAGGGCCAATACAAAAAAGGTGGTTAGTTTCATAACACGCATAATTTTTTTTCGCAACTGACAGCTGCGGTGAAACTCTCGATGTTTTTTCATAAATTTGGTCGTTTTAATGTGAAACACTTGTGTTTTATTAACAGGCGGTGGAATGTTCTCAGCATTTCATCGCCTTTTGCGTTAGGTCATAGGCACTACTTCTTTTTAATGTTTATAATATCTCTTTTATTAGTTTGCACCAAATACTGCGACCGAACAGGGGCCAGCAGTTCAATGGCCTGTATTGTTTGATGGATTGGCTTATTCCGCAAGATTGTCCCCGTGATTTTATACTGCTCAAGTTCGGGGGATTCAAAGCGAATCTCAACATTATACCAGCGTTCAAGCTTTTTAGCGATTTCGCCAAGTGATTCGGCTTCAAATACAATGATCCCATCTTTCCAGTTTGTATAACTACTTGTTTGAACATTTTCAACCTGAAACTGTGATGCATTAATCTTTTCGGCCCGTTGTCCCGGTGAAAGCTCCAGGAGTTTTTGTCCATCAACCTGATTGATTTGTACTTTCCCCTCTTCCAGAACAACAGATTGACAGTCATCTCCCTGATACGCAGAAACATTAAAGGAAGTTCCTAAAACCTCAACTTCCATCTTTCCGGTTTTTACTTTGAATGGTGATTTTTCATTCCGGACAACCTTGAAAAACCCTTCACCATCAAGATAAACATCGCGTTGATTACGGTTAAACCGGTCGGGATATCTGAGGTGACTGTCCGAATTAAGCCAAACCTCAGTTCCGTCAGCAAGGGTAATATGCGCCATCTGACCAACAGGAACATCAAGCTGGACGAGACCCTGTTGTCCTTCGGGTTTCGTGAATGGCGGAAAAATGTTTCCAATAGAGACTGCAATCAGAACAACAGCTGCATATTTCAATACTGTAAGGCTTATCTTTCTGAATCGCTGCCGGAAGATTTTCTCGTGGATCATTTTCCATGATGCCTGTTGATCAATCTGCCGAAGAGCGCCTACTTCCTTTAGCCCATCCTTGATTTGGGATGATTCCCTCATCACTTTTTCCGTATCCACATCTCCATCCTTCATCTTTTGAAGATCAAGTCTTTCCTGATCATCAAGTTCACTGTGAAGTGCTGAAGAAATCAATTCCCAATTCTTAAGGTTACTCCTATCCATTTTATCCAGTTTCTGATTTGATGACGAATGAAACCGGAACTGAGGGTGACAGCTACACGACTTTTTTGTCAGAAAATTTTTAGTTTCTTCTTTTTACAAGCAAATAGAGAATGAAATTTCGGGGATCAAGTTCTTCTTTTAAAAACTGATAAGAACGTGCCATTTGGGTTTTCACGGTATTCACCGAGATATTCAGTTTTGCGGCAATCTCGCGATAGGTAAGCGAATCGAAAGCAGCCAATTCGAGAATCCGGCGGCGTTGCAACGGGAGTTTGGAAATAGCCTGGTATAATTCGGCATAAAACTCAAGATTGTTCATCATTTCCTTGTCCGGAATATCTGGCATATTTTCCGTCTCCTGCACCAACTCCTTCTTTTTCTTGCGCAAATAATCAATCATTTGGTTGCGCACCATAAAATACAAATAGCCTTTCACTGACTTTTCAATGAATACATGCTCCCGGTGATCCCAAAGCCTGAAAAAGCTATCGGACACCAGTTCCTCCGAGACAGAAAGATTTCGAAGATATTTATTGGCAAACGCACAGAGCTGAAAGTAGTAACGATCATGAAGCACGCGAAGGGAATCGACATGCCCTTTCTGAATTTCCCCCCATAAAGTGAGATCGTTAGCCTGCATTTGAAAAGGTTTTCGATTCAAAAGTACAAAATACTTCCAAAATGAAAATTTTTTCATGAAGGGAATAACAGATGATGAACCTTTCAGGATGAACCGGAAGATTGTTTTTTTACATTACCAGCTCGCCAATCAAGCAAGCATTTTCGTCTCGTCCCTCCAACCTTACTATCCGAACCTTTTGAAACGTATTTTTTTCTAAGCCCTTTGCCTTAAAACGAACAGGCACATAGTGTTCGCCATAACCGTTTGCAACCTGGCGGCTGTCAATGCCCTCAACCAGCACGTTTTGTGTTCTTCCAATAAAAGAAGAAAGATATTTCACGCGGTTATCTTCCGACACTTGCCGGATTTTTGCTGAGCGTTCGTTTTTAATTTTCTCCGGGATGTGGTTTGTCATTCGCTCGGCACGGGTTCCCCGCCGAACGGAATATTTGAAGGTATGCACGTGCCCGAAACCAAAGTTGTTCACGGCATCAATGCTCAATTGGAAATCTTCTTCACTCTCATCAGGAAACCCGACAATCATATCTGTAGTAAAGTTGAAATCAGGGTATTTTGCCCGAAACATCCTAACTACATGATCAAAGCGGGCCAGATCATACATCCGGCGCATGCGGAGCAATACTTTATCGGAGCCACTTTGCAGGCAAAGGTGCAGATGAGGCGCCAGTTTGGGGTGATCAAACAAACCGACAAAACGATCACCAAAGCCATCGGGTTCGAGCGATGAAATGCGTACCCTGAAATCGCCCGGAACATCCAGAATTGCTTCAAGCACATCCTCAAAACACTTGCCTTCCCATTCGTACCGGCCAATGTTCACACCCGTAATCACCAGTTCTTTAAAACCATTGGCCAAGGTATCTTTTACGTTTTCAATAATCTGCGGCAAAGGACGGCTAACAGCCCTGCCCCGTACGGTAGGAATAATACAAAAAGTACAATAATTGTCGCAGCCATCCTGTATTTTAATGGCGCTGCGGGTATGCAGGCTTTTGTCGACCACATTGTAATGAAAAACATCGGCCTCCAGTTTCTCAGGGTGGAGCAGTTCACCGTCAAAATGGGCGTCAACCAGGTTTAGGATCGATCCTTTCCGGTTATTCTCAACCACATAGGTAATTTTAGCCTCACCTTCCAGTTTCTCCTTGTAGTTATTGGCCATGCAACCGGTAACAACCACAACCGAACCAAGGTTATTCCGTGCAGCCTGGCTGATTATGTTTCGCGATTTCTGATCGCTTTGGTTGGTAACCGTGCAGGTATTTACCACCACCACATCTGCCTGCTCCTTAAAATCAACAATCTCATAGCCGGCCTTGTCAAAGTCCGAAACCAGTGCATCAGTTTCATACTGATTCAATCGACAGCCTAGTGTTTTGAATGCTATTTTTTTCTTCTCCAAACTCATGGTCTGATTGTTTCTTCCTGAAGTACCAATTCCCCACTCATCGAAAAGTCGGCAGCCGAAGTTATTTTCACGTCAACGATTTTGCCCATTAACTCAGGTGATTTGCAATCCAACCGGACTTGTATCTTTCCTTCTGTCAATCCCGTTGAAAAACCTGTTTTACGGTCGGTCCCGTTTACCAATAGCCGAACGGTTTTGCCCACCATGCTTTCGTTGTACTCACGGGTATAGATTTTCATCACCTCCGAAAGATTGTGGTAGCGTTCTTTTTTCACATCCTGCGATACATCGTCCTGCCAACGATAGCTGGCTGCGCCAGGGCGCGGCGAATACATGGCAATGTAGGCCATGTTGAATTTAAATTCGCGAAAGGCCGCAACGGTATTCTCAAACTCAGCATCACCTTCGCCTGTAAAACCAACAATGATATCAGTAAACAGAGTAGCCTGCGGAATCAGTTCCCGGATATCGGTCACAATTCGGCGGTATTTGTCCATTGAATGACGACGGTTCATTTTGATGAGCACTTTTTCGTCGCCACTTTGCATGGGTAAATGGATTTGTTTGGCCAGGCACGGATATTCGGCAATCACTTCAATCACATCGCGGGTCATATCCTGCGGGTGCGGCGAAGTGAAATACACCCAAAACTCTTCGCCTGAAGATTTTCCGTATTCACCAACCTGACGAAGCAGTTCGGCAAAATTTATTTCCTCGCCTTTTTTATCCAGTCCGTATGAATTGACATTCTGCCCCAGCAAGGTAATTGATTTGTACCCCTGCCCGACCAGGTCCTTCACCTCGTTCAAAATATCTTCGGACGGACGCGAAACTTCGCGCCCACGGGTGTACGGTACGGCACAAAATGCACAAAATTTATCGCACCCGTTTTGGATCGGCACAAAAGCCTCGTAGGTCGACTGGTATTTGGGTTTGATATGCCACAAGTCAACAATGTGTTCGTTTTTGGGCATGACTGGTTTTGGCACTTTCAATGATGCAGCATTCACAATGCCGTAGTTCCTGATCATATCGGGGAACTGGCTAAGTTCGCTCATCGGGAAAATGATATCGAACTGTTTCAACAGCTTTTCCTTATCGGCAGCCAGCACGCAACCGGAAAGGAACGTTATCAGGTTGCGCTCGTTTTTCCATCTGTTCCACTGGGCAATTTTATTATACACCTTATCAATTGGCTTTTGCCGGACCGAACAGGCCAGCATGCCCAGCAGGGTTGCCTCTTCCTCATTCTCCGTACGCACATACCCCATCTGTTCCAACACGGCGGCAACCCGTTCACTGTCGGACAAATTCATTTGGCAGCCCAGCGTTATTAAGTGATACTTCATTGATTAAAATCCAGGTTTCAATCCCGATAGCAATCGGGAACAAATTTCTAAAATGAATACAAAGCAACAAACACGAAAAACTCAAGACTCACAACTAAAAGTAAACTTCACAGTGAATCTGGTCCCGGTCAAATCCCTTGTCTTTCAAAATCTCAAGGGCATCAAAAATCATATTGCTGTTCCCGCAAAGGTAAAACTGCGTGTTCGATTCGAAATTCGCACCTTTCAGGTACTTCGTCAGCCGACCATGCACATCTCCTGTTTTATCGCCTGTTGTACAAAGGATGTGGCGCCCGGGTGCGTACTCATGTTTATCGTAGGCTTCCGAACCGTAGCGCACTCCATGAACCAGAGTGTAATCCATATCAGGATAGGTACGCACCATGCTGTGAAACGGGGCAATGCCTGTCCCGCTGGCTATGAACACAAATTTGTGGTCGACAATTTTCTTTTCATCAATGCCGAACTTTCCGAACGGCCCATTCACCTCCACCAAATCACCGGGCTTCAGCTTCCCCAGTTTTGGCGAAAAATAACCATCGGTCACTTCCTTAACCAACACTTCCAGGTACTCGTCATTTTCTCCGCTGTAAATTGAATATTCCCGGCTCTGGTAGTCACCGCGTATTCCCAGCGAAATGTGTTGCCCGGCCTTGTACTTAAACCGCCCCCGGGGCATTCTCAGCGAAAATGTTTCATCTGTTAGTCGTCTGATTTCTTTTACCTTGTAAAAGCTATCATCAATTTTTACCTCCTGTTTGAATTCCATTGTCATGGCATCTGATTTTGGGCTGCAAAGATAAGCTTTTTTATTAAAAGACATTCTCGTCTTAATTTATCTTCCCCAGCTATTTATGTATTCAAAAAAAATGTTCCCTGCTTCTGTCTTCTTTCAATTCACAACAAGAAGAGTGGAAGAAAACTAATTCGCGGATCGTAATTTTTCTACTTAACCAATAAAAATCAAGTTTGTTTCCGGTGAATGCCGTAATTTTAATAGAAAATCTCCATACCATGAAAACCTTGATTATTTATATGTCAACTCATGGCTGCACAGAACAAGTTATCCAAGAGTTGTCCACAAAACTTTCAGGCGACATCATCACACACAATTTAAAAGATGACAAAAATCCGGACTTTCAGGATTCAGACCGTGTGATCATAGGTGGCTCCATCCATGGCGGTCAAATACAGCGACGGGTACGCGAATTCTGTGAAAAAAACCTTGAGAAATTAGGACGTAAAGAAGTTGGTCTCTTCATATGCTGTATGCACGAAGGTAACCAGGCCTACCAACAATTGAACGATGCATTTCCTGAAAAACTCCACCAATATGCCAAAACCGAAGCCATCATGGGTGGAGAATTCAATTTTGAAAGGATGAATTTCATTGAAAAGATGATGGTGAAAAAGATCGCAAAAGTCAATCAAAGCATCAAAAAAGTAAACCATCAGGCCATTGAAAATTTTGCAAAACGGATGGATAAAACCGTTATCCCGTTCATGATGCTTATCTGATCATTTAAAAGGCCAGGTAAAAATCCTTTGTCAGCTCGCGATATTGCCGGGTGTACTCTGCGGTGCCGGATTCCCTGATCATGATGACATGCCCGTTGGTTTGAACCGGCGAAAACGACAATTCAACCAGAATACGGTGAGGTTTGCGGGTTTCATCGGGCGACACGTGACTAAACCGGTTGATAAAAAGTCCGGCATCACGGGCAAGAAACCGGAGCCGCTCCTCCTTGTCTGCAGGTAAAATCAAGCTAATACGACCACCGGAAGCGAGCAGGGTAATGGCTTTCGCCAACAACTCTTTCAGGCTTAATGTATCCGAATGGCGGGCTTTGGCCCTTTTGTGGTCAACCGATTTTGGCGAGTTTTCAAAAAATGGCGGGTTCGAAATAATGTGATCGTATTTCTTTGTTGCCTCAAAATCCTGAAAAGCGCAAACCGAAAGGTTAATTCGCGGGTTCCATTCTGAATTTTCAAAGTTGAGCAAAGCTTCGGATGCAGCTTCCGGCTCCAGTTCCACGGCATCAATTGTAGCAGAAGTCCGCTGTGCTGCCATTAAGGCAAGCAGCCCGGTTCCGGTACCAATGTCCAGCACATGCCCTGCATCGGCCAAATTGGCCCATGCCCCAAGCAAAACACCATCAATCCCGACTTTCATGGCTGCTTTCTCCTGCACTACCCGAAATTGTTTGAACTGGAAGAAATTGTTCCGTGCCATTGTTTTCGCAAATTTTCCCCAAAATAAAAACGAAATTTCCGAATTAAAATGCTTGTTTCCAGATTTCTTAAAAGACGAAAGTACCACCCCGGAGAATATTACCTCATTGTTAAGAAATTAATTTTTCATCATCAATCCTACACCAGTAGGGACTGTAATAAATGTATTTTTTACTTTTGCCCCGCTTTTAAACAGACAGATACGTTTTAGTAATTTAAAACTGAAAACTGGCATGAAGAAAAGAGATTTTTATATTCTGGGCTTATTGGCTTGCCTTATTATCTACGCATCATTTAACCGCAAACCGGCTACAGAAGAAGAAAATGCAACACCGGCAGTTCAAATCAAACAAACATCCAAAACGGACACCAGCCGAACGCAAAACGATTCCATCAGTATTAACGCCGGGAAAGTAGTCAAGGCAGGTTTCTAAATCAGAAGATCCAACGGAAATAATCCGGCATTTTGGATTTATCTTGCAATCAGCTCTTCAATTTCAGAAAGATGCAGCTCGAGATGCCTAAGATAATCGAGCACCATCTCTTTTAGCGACACATTTTCTTCCGGACTGGCAATCCATTCATTTTGCAATTTGTCATTTTTAATGTTTGAAATGACATGGGCATAATGAAGGTTGGAGTACTTCCACAACTGAACCAATGTCTTCCAGTCTTCTTCCTGGTAGTTTTGAATAGCAATCCAACGGTCGTTGTTGCCGTTTGTCGCATAATTCGGAAATGTAAGCGGACTGGCCTGGTACTGCAAATGCACGACCCGGTGCGTATTGTTCGATGCAGAATCAACCATGTGCCCGACAATCTGCTTAATCGTCCGGTTTTGACTGTTTCTGCGTTCGGTGATCACATCTGCCGGTAATTCCGCCAGTCTTGTTTCCCATTCTCCAACCAAAGTTTTAATGCCTTCTGCTATTGGAACAAATGCTGCTATCATGCTGCTATCTTTTCAATTGTTTTGAATTTTCTACTATTAGGATTCCATTTCCCCGATGTATTGGTCAACCGTTTTAACCGTCGAATAAAAATAATTCAGTGCTGCCAGGAAGCCATTGTGAACATCCACCGCTTTCACTTTTTGCCCCAGTATCTCAAGATCGCGGGTGGCGCACGCATCGCCAAGCAACGTACAAGTGAATCCAAGATCCTTAGCTGCCCGTGTTGTGGCATCCACACACATGTGGGTCATCATCCCGCAAATGACCAGCTCATCAACATTTTGAGATTGCAAATACTCCAGCAGTCCGGTCTCCCTAAAACTATTCGGGAAATGTTTAACAACGATTTTCTCATTCTCGTCAGGATGCACACTCTCATGTATTTGTGCCCCATTTGTCCCCGGAATGAAAAAAGTGGCTTCGGGCCTGACAGCCAAATGTTGCACATGAACTACAGGCAATTTCTCAGCCCTGAACTTTTCAAGGATTTTCCGTGCATTTTGTCCTGCCTTTTCTGCCCCCACCAACTCCATGGTTCCACCAGGAAAGTAATCATTCTGAATATCAATCAACAATAGTGCTTTCATTTTGCTTCGTTTTTAATCATCCGTTCCAGATGCCTAATCTAAAATAATAATGAATATCCTACAATTTGTAATGCTATTTTTTTCGGGCTTACAACTCACTGGGTGATTCCAAGTCACGTGGTGAGTCGCGATTTGCCCAATATCATTTATTGTCATTAAGTTGCCATTTAATCGTCATTCTTTGCGGTTCAAAAACAATTAATGACGACCGAATGACAAAAAATACCTGTAATTAAGTACAGGAAAACCGGATTTTGCACGAAAACGGACAATCGATTAGAAAATTATTCAAATGCCCCCATCCCGAAAAGGGCAAAATCATATTTTACCGGGTCGGCCGGATCAAACACCCGCAGGCTTTCTGTAACTTCAAGAACAGCTTTCCAGTCATCCTGCTTCCGGGCAAGTAAGCCAAGCTGACGGGCCTGCGTGCCGGTATGCACATCCAGCGGCAGTAACAGCGCCGAAGAAGGAATTCCGTCCCACAAACCAAAATCGACTCCTGCCTGATCATTACGGACCATCCAGCGCAAAAACATATTCAGTCGTTTTGCCGATGCCCCTTTATCGATATTTGAAATGTGTTTTTGGGAACGGCTTTCGTGAGCAACCTGGTAAAAAATTTGCCTGAAATGCCGGAGCGCAGAACCAATTGTCTGATCCTGCAGATAACCGGCAGTAAAAACAGCTTCCAACCCACCATGGTTTTGATAAATATTCTTCAACGACCGGATGAAAAACAGGCAATCCTGTCCGTTGAACGTGCGATGTTTGAATTCCCCAAAGTGCATCCAATCTGTCTCATCCGTATTCAGAAGAAACTCAAATGGATCATTGTCCATCATCTCAACCAACCGAAAAGCATTTTTAATGATTGTTGTCCGTTGTCCCCAGGCAATACTTGCAGCCAGGAATGCTGATATTTCAATATTTTCTTTTCGGGAGAATTGTTTGGGAACCTGAATCGGGTCAGTCTCAATAAATGAAGGATTGTTATACTGATACGCCTTTTCTTCGAGCAGTTGATATAATTCTTTGTTTGTGTACATAAACCGGCACAGTTTTCAAGTTGCAGTCTACCTCTCAACCTTATTTAGGGATCGTCAAGCCAGAACTAATGACCAAAATCTAATCTTCAATCCGTCCGTCCCTCATCCGGATGATCTTGTCGGACTGGCGGGCAAAATTTTCATCGTGGGTTACAATGACCAGTGTTTGGTTGAACCGGTCGCGCAGGCTAAAAAACAAATCGTGCAGGTCCTCCCGGTTTTTGGTGTCGAGGTTTCCCGAAGGTTCGTCGGCCATGATCACGGCCGGATCGTTAATCAGGGCACGGGCAACAGCCACACGCTGACGTTCTCCACCTGACAGTTCTGCCGGTTTATGAGTCAAACGGTTACCAAGGCCTAAAAAGTCAAGCAACTCTTTTGCTTTCTGCTCAGCTTCCTTTTTTGATTTCTTTGCAATGAACGCCGGTATGCAAACATTTTCGAGCGCATTAAACTCAGGTAACAAATAATGAAACTGAAAAACGAAGCCTATTTCCTGGTTTCGAAAGGCAGCCAACTGTTTCTCGGTAAG
>JBNKTK010000089.1:0-17321 GCA_050298035.1 Mangrovibacterium sp.
ATTTGCGTGTTGACAACAAAAAAGTAAATTTGAGTTATCTAATAAAAACAACCAGACAGAGTTTACTTTACACTCCCCTGGTGGATTTTAAGCCTTTTTTGATGAACTCTCATCATCCTTCCATTCGGAAATACCTGAAGGAGTCTTTGTTTTGTAATTATCAGATTGTTAACGGTAACTTAAATTGGAATGATTATGATATGATCTTTCCTGTTTGGGATTTATATAGTGGGAAGATCGGAGCCTAATTGAAGCCGGCTTCTTGTGTTGTTACGAAAACAATATTGATCACTTCTGTCTGCCTTTATTTTTTTATGAAAGGTTTCTTCTTGTTAAGCATCAGATAGATTTCTTTGTGTTTTTCTTTGATTTTTGCAGATAATTTGAATTGATGATTTGCTTGCTTTTCCTATTTTCATCTTTCGAAATAAGTACAACGAAATAGTAATTGTTCTGTTTCTGTCGTTATGCGATTTCTGAAGAAAGAGATCTGGAAGATATAAATAGACCTGTAATCTTGAAATTAATCGAACTATGGAAGATTTAGCAGTAGGAACAAGGGTGAAGCACCCGGTTTATGGTGAAGGGATTGTTAGCCGTTCGCACCTCACTATTTATGAAATATTTTTTGAACGGGGCGGTAAAATGGAGCTGACCAAATACAATGCAGACCTGGATATTATCAGTGCCCCTGAACAAGAACCCCGGACAGGGCTGACCCTGGCTGAAGTGGAAAAGGCGATGACTTATGTCCTGGACAAGTACCAGGGACTGGCCTATGCCGTGAAGATGGCCGACAAGTGGAAAGGCGGCACTCTGGATATGAAACCGGCCAACCCGGAATTACAGTCAAAGGAAGTACCCATGGAGACATTTTTCCATAAGATTGTGATGCTTCGTGACCGCCTGCGTGTATTGGAGCAAAATATTAACAGCCACCCAAAACTTGATGATGATGACAAGGTGCAATTGCAACAGTATATCACCCGGGCATATGGTAGTTTGACCACCTTCAATATCCTTTTTGCTGATAAAGAAGATTATTTCAAGGGACAGTCGAAGTAACAAGAGTTGGTTCTTTTTCAATGTTTAAAGTTTTGGAGAATACTAAAAGATTAGAACACTATGCCTGATTTGTCGCGTTTTATAGCAGGCTTGCCCAAAGCCGAGTTGCACCTGCACATCGAAGGGACTTTGGAACCTGAATTGCTTTTTGAGTTGGCACAACGTAATCAGATTCCGTTGAAATACCGGTCGGTGGAGGAGTTGAGACAGGCCTATAAATTCTCCAGCTTGCAGGATTTCCTCGATATCTATTATGAAGGTGCAAATGTGTTGCGCGAGGAGCAGGATTTTTACGATTTGACCTGGGCGTATTTGCTGAAATGCAAGGAACAGAACGTGGTGCATACCGAGATATTTTTCGACCCGCAAACCCACACTTCCCGGGGGATTTTGTTTGCCACGGTAATCAATGGTATCAACCATGCCTTGCAGGATGCGCTGGAAAAGCTGGGCGTTTCCGGCAAATTGATTATGTGTTTTCTGCGCCATCTGGATGAAGCCTCTGCTTTTGAAACACTGGAAGAAGCGCTTGACTATAAAGATTTGATCGTGGGTGTTGGCCTGGACTCGTCGGAGAAAGGCAACCCACCATCCAAATTTGAGCGTGTTTTTGCCAAGGCACGGAAGGAGGGCTTTCTCACAGTTGCCCATGCCGGCGAAGAAGGCCCGGTGGAATATGTCCGCGAGGCGGTTGACTTGCTGAAGGTGTTCCGCATCGATCATGGCAATGCCTCCATCAACGATGATCAACTGGCTGAAGAGTTGGTGAAAAAGCAAATTCCGTTGACGGTTTGTCCGCTCTCTAACCTGGCACTGAAGGTTGTTGCCGACCTGAAAGATCATCCGCTAAAAAAGCTGCTTGACCGCGGCTTGCTGGCAACAGTAAATTCAGACGATCCAGCCTATTTTGGCGGTTATGTCAATGAGAATTACCTTGCCGTTGCCGCGGCGCTTAACCTTTCTGTGGCTGATTTGTATCAGCTGGCAAAGAACTCTTTTAAAGCAAGTTTGCTTTCAGAAAGAGAGAAGGAAAAGTGGATTGGGGAAGTCCTGAAATATTGTGAGGATTAGTGTATATTTCAATTTTTCTTTTTAGACATGATATTGTCAGGTTGATTGTATCATCCGAAATATCTACTTTTAATTCTTTTATCAGAGGATTATGGTAGCGTGATTTACCGCAATATTTGAGAAATAATGACAGACAACAATAAAGATATCCGCTGGCAACAGCGGTTCAGCAACTATACAAAGGCTTTTAATCAGCTTGAACGTTTCATGTTGAAAGAAGATTTAAATGAAATGGAGGAGCAAGGACTGATTAAAGCTTTTGAGTACACCTATGAGTTAAGCTGGAAAACATTGCAGGATTTGTTAAAAGAAAAAGGTTATCTGGATATTGTTGGGCCGCGTCCGGTCATTGAGCAAAGTTTTCAGGATGGCTACATTGCTGATGGAAAAGGCTGGATGGAAATGCATAAAAGCCGGAATTTAACTTCTCATACTTACGATGAAGAGACTGCTGTGGAGATTATTGCAGCAATTCGAGAAACCTATTTCGATCTTTTAAAAGAATTAAAAGTCAGGCTCGACAAAGAAAAATCAAATAACTAAATCCAGCGATGATTGAAACAACGAAATATGGTTTACCTAAATCCGATGTCCAAAATGTGGTTTCAATTCTTCGAAAGAACCCGAAAATTGAACGGGCTATCCTTTTTGGGTCCCGGGCAAAAGGGAACTTTACAAATGGTTCTGATGTTGATATTGCATTGGTAGGCGAAAACCTCAAATTGTCTGATATCCTTGAAATCTCCGGACAAATCGAACAATTATTTCTTCCCTGGAAATTTGATTTGGTCATTTATGACCGGATCAAAGAAAAGGCATTGATTGATCACATCGATCGTGTTGGTATTTCATTGTTTACAGTGTTCCAATGACGTTGAGCCCAACGTTTTTTTTCCGCTTTCTGATAAATATCCATACAAGACAATGTTAAGATGTCTGTTGGTTTGTTTAGCCAACAAACGATTTCCCGATACAGGATACCAAAGGATAGCAATTTGGTTTTGATTTGCTTTTTTTGTACCATACAAATAAAGTAACATCAAACATATGAGTACATCTGTTTTTGCAAGATACCCGGGAGCTGATAAGTTTTCCGAACTTTTGGAAACATTCGACACCAATATTCTTCAGGTGAACGGGCATTTCCATACCCCGTATTCATTTAGTGCTTTTTCCGAAATCCGACAGGTTTTTGATATGGCCCGAAAAGAAGAGGTAAAGGTCTTGGGAATTAACGACTTTTATACGACTGACGGGTACCCGGAATTTAATTCACTGGCACGTGAATATCGTATTTTCCCGCTCTTCAATATTGAATTTATGAGCTTGCAAAAAGATTTGCAGGCAGCTGGTGTGCGGGTAAATGACCCGAATAATCCGGGGAGGACTTATTTTAGCGGAAAGGGACTGAGGTATCCGGTACGTATGAATGTGGAAATGATTGAGCGTTTGTTTGGCGTTCAGGACGAGAGCAACCGGCAAACCGAGCAGATGGTTGAAAAACTGAATGAGTTTCTGGCCGGGCTGGATGCTGGTTTTTCATTCAACTTTGAAGAGCTGAAACGGAAATATGCCAAAAACCTGGTTCGTGAACGACACATTGCCAAGGCCTTGCGCGAGGCTGTTGTTCAAAAATTCCCGGCTGAAGAGGAACAGAAAGCGTTTTTTGTGAAACTGTTCTTGGGCAAGGAACCCAAATCGGCCATGAGCGACTTTGCCGGGCTGGAAAATGAAATCCGCGGTAACTTGCTGAAAGCAGGCGGACGGGCTTTTGTCCCTGAAGATGACAAAGCTTTTTTGAGCCTGGAACAAGTGATCAGCTTCATTGTAAAAGCAGGGGGGATTCCTTGTTACCCGGTGCTTCTGGATAATCCGAAGGGCGAATTCACCGATTATGAAGGCGATTACGAAAAGCTTTACCAAAATCTGGTGGCCAAAAATGTTTATTCACTGGAATTAATCCCGGGACGAAATAAACCTGAAATTCTGGAAGAGTTTGTTAACTTCTTCAACGATAAAGGTTTTGTCGTTACTTTTGGAACTGAACACAATACGCCACAACTTGACCCGATCACTGTTTTTGGTGGTGACGGGAAAGAACTGAGCCCGGCCATGAAAAAAATTGGTTATGAAGGTGCCTGTGTTATCGCAGCCCATCAATACCTGAAAGCAAAAGGAAAGTCGGGGTACCTCTATAAAACGGGCAAAGCAAAAGTCAAGAAACGGAATGAGTTTATCGCTTTGGGAAATGCCGTAATTAAAAATTTTGTGAACCCATAATCCGGGAACAAAAACCTGGAATTTGGTTTTTGAGTTTTGGGATTTGGAATTTGAATTAATGATGGAACAAGGAATAAAAGATTTAATTGAAATCTCGCAGTACTACGGAAAGCAAAAAGACTTTGTGCTGGCTGGCGGCGGGAACACATCATATAAAAATGACCGGTATCTGTGGGTGAAAGCCAGCGGATTCAGTTTGTCAACAATTGGTGAAGCCGGGTTTGCCAAACTCGACAGAGCTCAGTTGGACGAAGTGAGTACGAAAAAATATTCGGAAAATGTGCTTCAGCGGGAGGAGGAAATTAAGAACGACTTGCTGAAAAGTCGCGTTGAGCCGGAAAAAGAACAGCGCCCGTCGGTGGAAACATCGTTGCATAACCTGATCGGCTTTTCGTTTGTGGTCCATACCCATTCAACCAAGGTGAATGGCTTGATGTGCAGTAAGCTGGCTGCCGAAAAAACGGCAGAGTTGTTTGGCGACCAGGTACTTTATGTTGCTTATGAGGATCCGGGCTACATTCTTTTTAAAGTAGTTGAAGAGGCCATCCTGAAATACCGGGCAGAGAAAGGGACGGAGCCGGCAGTGATTTTCCTGCAAAACCATGGTGTGTTTGTTGGCGCGAATTCAATTGATGAGATAAAAGCAATTTATAACGATTTAATTGCCAAACTGGATGCGGTTTACGGCGAGGAACCGGCCATTGAAGGCCTTCCGCTTTCTGCCGAGGCAGCCAAAATTGTACCGGCCATCCGGATGATGGTTTCGGGTGACGGATTGAAAACCGTCCGGTTGGTGAATAATACTTTACTGAGCAATTATTTGCTCCCCGAAAATTACCCCGACGTGTCGGCACCGTTTACGCCTGACGGCATTGTGTATGCCAATTCATCTTTTATTTACACGGAATACAACGATGATGTGGACGTATTTCTGCAGGCCGTTAGCAAGGAAATTGAAAGTTATCAGAAGGAAAAAGGCAAGTTGCCGAAGGTGATTTTAGCAAATGGATTGGGCGTACTGGTTATTGCTGACCATGCCGAAGGGGCAGAAATCCTGGTAGATGTGGTGACTGACCATTGCCGGATTGCCCAATTTTCCGAATCGTTTGGAGGACAGCACCCGATGACCCAAAAGCAAATTGATTTCATTGAAAGCTGGGAAGTGGAGCAATACCGCTCAAAAATATCGCTTGGCGCCACTGCCGGGCGTGTTGACCGGAAGGTGATTGTGGTTACCGGAGGAGCGCAAGGGTTTGGTGCCGGGATTGTTGAAGAGCTGATGAAGCATGGCGCTAACGTGGTGATTGCCGATTTGAATGCGGAAAAGGGGAAAGAGTTTGCCGGTTCGTTGAATGCAGTTAACCGGAAAAACAAAGCACTGTTTGTGCAGGCTGATGTTTCCAGCGCTGCATCGGTTGAAAAGCTGGTGTTCGAAACAGTTGTCAATTTTGGTGGGCTGGATACTTTTATCAGCAATGCCGGAATTCTGAGAGCTGGTGGGCTGGATGAGATGACCCCGGAGACCTTTGAGTTGATGACCAAAGTGAATTATTCAGCTTATTTCCTTTGCGCAAAATATGCCTCAGCAGTTATGAAATTGCAAAACAAATTCAAACCGGATCATTTTACGGATATCATCCAGATTAACTCGAAGTCGGGCTTGAAGGGCAGCAATAAGAACTTTGCTTATGCCGGGGGCAAGTTTGGCGGAATTGGCCTTACCCAGTCGTTTGCGCTGGAATTGATGCCGAGCCGGATTAAAGTGAATTCGATCTGTCCGGGCAACTTTTTCGACGGGCCACTGTGGGCCGATCCCGAAAATGGTTTGTTTGTCCAGTACCTGCGGGCGGGCAAAGTTCCGGGTGCAAAGACAATCGACGATGTGAAGCATTTTTATGAAGCGCAGGTTCCCGCAGGCCGTGGCTGTACACCGCTGGATGTGATGCGGGCAATCTTCTACGTCATTGAGCAGGAATACGAAACCGGGCAGGCCGTGCCTGTTACCGGCGGGCAAAATATGCTGAACTAAATGACATCTTAGCCCCTGTGTGAAGGTGTCATTCCGAACTTGTTTCGGAACCTCTTTTCCGTACAGGTGCAGCATCTGTTCAGTATGACATAATAACTAAAATGAAGAAAAAGATAAAAATGAAGACTAAAGCTATTCGTTTATACGGGAAGAAAGACCTGAGATTAGAGGAGTTTGAACTTCCCGCCATCTCGGATGACGAGATTTTGGCCAAAGTGGTTTCCGACAGTATTTGCATGTCGTCGTACAAGGCGGCAACGCAGGGAACCGATCATAAACGCATTCCCAATGATGTGGCTGAGAAGCCAATCATTATCGGGCATGAGTTTGCCGGCGAACTGGTTGAGGTTGGGGCAAACTGGCAACACAAGTTTAAAGCCGGGCAGAAGTTTTCCATTCAGCCGGCCATTTATTATGAAGAAGGCCCGGTTGGCGTTCTAAGTGCACCGGGGTATTCTTACCAGCATATCGGGGGCGATGCTACCTATGTAATCATTCCCAAAGATGTATTGGTACAGGATTGCCTGCTGGCCTACGATGGCCCCGGCTATTATCCGGCATCGCTGGCCGAGCCGCTGAGCTGTGTGATTGGCGCCATGCATGCCAATTATCATACTAAGCCCGGATCGTATGTTCACCACATGGAAATTGTGGATGGTGGCAAAATGGCCATTCTTGCCGGAGTGGGGCCGATGGGGTTGGCTGCCATCAATTACGTCATTATGCGCGAAGACCGGAAACCGTCGTTGCTGGTGGTAACCGACATTGATCAGGCGCGTTTGGACCGGGCAGCATCCATCTATTCACCCGAATGGGCCAAATCAAAAGGAATTGAACTGGTTTACCTGAATACCAGTGGTGAAAAGCCGGTTGAAAAATTGCGTGCGCTGACTGGTGGCGAGGGTTACAACGATGTGTTTGTATTTGCCCCGGTGCCCCCGGTTATTGAACAGGGCGATGCCATTTTGTCGAACGATGGTTGCCTGAACTTTTTTGCAGGCCCCAGCAATCCTGAATTCAGCGCTAAGATGAATTTCTACAACGTGCATTATGCATCAACTCACATTGTGGGAACCTCGGGCGGGAACAATGACGACATGGTCGAGTCGCTCGAAATGTTTGGCAAAGGCCTTGATCCTGCCGGTTTGGTAACCCATATTGGCGGACTGAATGCGGTGATTGATACCACCTTGCACTTACCTGAAATTCCGGGAGGGAAAAAGTTGATTTATACGCATAAGGATATTCCCCTTACCGCCATTTCAGAATTTGAAGAAAAAGGTAAATCTGATCCGTTTTTTGCCCGGTTGAACGAAATTTGCCAACAGAATAACGAACTTTGGTCCGTCGAAGCAGAAGAGTTCCTGCTGGCAAATGCAAAGGACATTTAAAAATAATTATCAATGATTTACATGGCAGATACGGCCGATTTGTCGGCCTTAACCGATTTGTATGATTTTTTCCCACTGGAAGGGGTAACAACAAACCCGACTATCCTGAAACAATCAGGTATGAAGCTTTCAGTGGCCATCGAGAGCATTCTAAAATTGATCGGGCATGGTATGATCCATGTTCAGGTGATGAGCGAAACAGCTGATGACATTGTTCGTGAAGCAAAAACCTATAAAAATTATTTTGATGTGGGCGATTCGTTTTTCGCAAAGATTCCGGTAACCCCCCAAGGGTTTAAGGCCATGTCAATTTTAAAAGATGCGGGGATGAATGTGACTGCTACGGCCATCTTCACTCAGCAACAAGCTTTGGTTGCCGCTAAAGCCGGGGCAGACTACGTGGCTCCGTATGTTAGCCGCCTGGACAATATTTCATCGCACGGTATTGAGGTGGTCCGCGACATTGTGAAGAATATGACCGATTTCAAACTGAATACCAAGGTGCTTGCTGCCAGCTTTAAAACAGTTGACCAGATTCACCGGGTCAGCATGAACGGATCGCATTCGGCTACCGTTGGCCCTGACTTGCTGATGCAGTTGATTAAGCACCCGATGACTGATATCAGTGTGAAAACGTTTATCGAAGATGGAAAAGATTTGTACGATATCTCGTTTTAACGATATTCGCTGATCTCTGATTGGCATTTGAGGCTGCCCCAAAAGGGCGGCCTCAAATTTTTATGCTGATAATCTGTAAGTAATTGTTTTGGTCAGTCGGGCTGAAAGCCCAATTGAATTCAGCCCAATTCAAAACGGAGTGGCGCGTTGGGATAAGGATTCAGGACGAGGGATTCTACGTCCTGTAAGGACAACTGAATTATTTTGAGCTTTTAATCTTGGGCTAAATTAAGTATGCCTTTCAGGCATAAATTTTCAAGATATAAGTAAATCATTCTTTAGGTTTACATTCTGGACAACCTCTTTTTATTTTGCCGGAAGTGTAAAACTGACAGTTGTACCTGCCCCTTCCGAACTTTCAACAGAGATGTGCCCTCCTTGTCTTTCTGTGAATTCTTTGCATAGGATTAGTCCCAAACCACTGCCGATCTCGTTTTTGGTGCCTTGGGTTGTTTTGTTTGTACTTAGGTCGAAGTTGTTTATGCTGGCTAACCTTTCGGGGGATATTCCAATTCCATTGTCCGAAATGCTGATCTGCCTGAATTCCCGTCCGTTCATTATCGTTTTGCATTCAAGAGAAATTTCGCCGTTCTCATGGGTAAATTTGATGGCATTTGAAATCAGGTTCCTCATGATTGACATGGTGGCATTTTGATCACAAATAGCGCAGCAATCTTCAACAATATGATTTTTGATCTGGATATTCTTGATTTTTGAATTGGCTGATAATGTTTCGACGACCCTGTTTGCAAGGTCTGATAAGTCATTTTGGCGGAGGGTCAGCGAGAGAGTTTCCTTTTGTGTCTGGGCCCATGCCAGCAGGTTCTCCAGTAAGTCGGTCAGATTGACTGACGCGACCTGCATGGCTGCAAGAAGTTCTTTCTTTTCTTCATCGCCATAACTATTGAATTCAGACAGTAGCAACTCCGAGATACTTTGCAGACTACCTACCGGGTTCCTTAAATCGTGTGCTATGATGGAAAAAAACTTGTCCTTTATCTCATTCAGTTGCTTCAATCTTTTTTCTGATTCCCGAATGTTTTCCTCGTCCTTCTTTTTATCCGTGATATCATGAGCATTAAAAATTACGCTACTTTCCGATTTGTAAGAGATGCGGGCAGAGAACCATTTGCTTTCCTGGTTGATTTTTAACAGGTATTCGATGGTTACAAGTTCTTTTTTATTGATACATTCCCGGATTGCCGTTAGAAAGAGATCGGCCATTTCCTGATCGAATATTTCATGAACTTTGCGGCCGATTAAATCCTTTTCCTGTTTAAAGAGTAGCTTTTCATTGGTTGGTGCAATCTTCAGGTACTCCCCCTGCTTGCTGAATTCAATAATCAGGTTGTGCATCGAATTGAAAATGGCTTTCAATTCTTTTTCGTTTGATCTGACTTTTAGCTGTGTTTTTATCAGAAGCCAGAACAAGATGCTGATGATCAGTGAGCTGAAAAATAGAATGTAGTTCAGTGTTTGGTCTTGGTTGAGGTAGTGGCTCCAGCCTTTTTCCGGCGTTGCAGCCAATATCCATTTTCCGTCGGGCAAGTCAATCTCAATTGTACCCGGATTATTCTTAAAAACCGATTCATCGCCCCAAAAAATGGCTCCGTTTTCGCCGAGTCCGTCATAGCCTTTTAGTGCGAAATTGAAACCACCCTCAAGTGCTGATAGAGAAGATTCTTTAATGAGTTTATCTTTATAAATCACGATGTCGGTCATGCCCCAAAATACAGGGGCATTTTGGGTAACCACATCAAAGATCGGGGTGTAGCTGATAAATGCAATTCCTCCCTCAATCAGTTCAACAGGCCCGGCAATAAATGTCTTTTCCGTTTTAATGGTCTTTTCCACAATCTCTTTTCTTTTCGGGTGTGCCATCAAATTGAGGCCAATTGCAGCCTCATGCCCTTCCAGCGGATAGATGGCGTTGATTACCCCGTTTTTAGAAATAGACATGGTGCTGATAATTGAATCATTCTTTATCAGTTGCCTGGCCAAGTCATAAAATTCGTCATTGGTCATGTCGGGATGAGTGGAGGCAAAGGCGGCTACTCCTTTGGTGTAATAAATACGGGAAGAAAGGGCTTTCTCCAACTTTGATTTTTTCCCAATAAGCACCTCGAGCAGGTTTGCCCTGACATCTTTTTCCCATTCTACCTTTTTTAATGTGGTGTAGTAAATAGAAACAGATAGCAGGATAAGAAAGAAAACGAAGGCATAAATTGTTGGGGTGTAGTTCCGGATGTGTTTGCCAATCTTCTGAATATTCATAGCAGATGAAATTTAGCCAAATTTGTCAGGGTAAACATATTAAAAACAATTAAAAACAAAAAATCGTCTGAAAAAGTTTGAGAGGGTCTGACCGTTTTGCTGTTGGTCGTGGGATGAAAATAACCCGGGAGGAGATGTCCCGGGTTAGGGTATTATTTTACCAGTTTTGATATTGCCCGAAATTCAGGGGCTGCCGATGTTCTTGTCAGTTCAAACAAGATCGATTCATAGGAAGTCATCATGATGCCTTCGTGGCGGAAACGCTCGGCAGCCAAATCAACATGATCCAATGAGCGCGACGAAACACAGTCCATCACAACAACCGGAACAAAGCCGCCTTCTTTTAGGTCGAGCGCCGTTTGAAGCACGCAAACATGGCTTTCGATGCCGCAAATGATTACATTTTTTACGCCTTTCTCTTTTAGCTGTTCGGCAACAAGAGGTTCGTCGCAACAGCTAAAATTCCGTTTTTCAATCGGGTTGAAATCTTTAATGACCGAGCGAATCGGTTCAACCGTTTCGCCTAATCCTTTTGTGTATTGTTGGGTAACAATCAGGGGAATGGAAAGCTCTTGCAAACCTTCAATTAAAATCGTGCATTTGTGCAGCAAATCTTCCTGTTCGGCCATTGCCGGAAGCAAACGTTCCTGGATGTCAATAACAAGTCCTACGGTGTTTTCTTTTGTAATTCGCATGATATTTTATCTTTTTTAGGGTGTCGTTTTTGAACCGGTTATTGCAAACGCGCCTGTCTTCTTGATTTATCTCCGAGGTAGCCGCCGTGATGACGTTTGGCATATTCTTCGTTTGTGAAGCCAATCCGTTTCATCATTAAAACAACCAGCACGTCGCCAATAACGGTCATTGTTGTGGTGGATGTGCTTGGAGTAAGCCCAAGGATGCAAACCTCAGCAGGGTTGCCGGTGAAAAGTGTCACATCGGCCATTTTAGCCAGTTCCCCGTCCGGGTTGCCGGTAATGACAATAATCGGAAGGTCTTTGTACAGGTTATCGGCCAGGTCAACAAGCTCCACTATCTCGCGGGTTTTGCCCGAGTTCGAAATAAGCAGGAGGACATCATTTGGCTGGATGACCCCCAGGTCGCCGTGTTGTGCATCGCTTGGGTGCAGGAATACTGCCGGAGTTCCTGTCGAGCTAAAAGTTGTTGCAATGTTCAGCGCAATCTGCCCGGCTTTGCCCATGCCACTGGCTACCAGCTTTCCATTAAGTTGGTGCACGTGCTTTTCAATTAATTCAACTGCTTTTTCAAATTGGTCGGTTACAGGGATATTCGAGATGGCCTCAGCCTCGTGTTTAATCAGTTTCTGTACTTCGTCAAGCATGTTAGTTTGTTTTAGAGTATGTGCAAAACTACTTCAAATTTTGAGTAAATCCATGATTTTACAAGGCAAACGAATGAAGGTTTAAATTATTTATAATCATCAGTTGATTAACTGTTTTTTTAGAATAATTGTCCAAACAATTCGGGTGTCCTGCTGTTTATATGTTTTAAAATAGTCCAAAATTCAATACGGATAATATCTATTTATCTGCATGTTTTGATACTTTTAAAACAAACAAAGGATACTAACCCTTTAATCTAATTTTATTAACTATGAAGATACACGAATATCAAGCCAGGGAAATCTTCAAAAAATATGGCCTTCCCGTACCGAACCACGTGCTTTGCCATTCGGTAGAGGAAGTAAAAAATGCGATGGCAAACATTGATCACCTGGTTGTTGTAAAAGCCCAGGTTTTGGCCGGGGGCCGGGGAAAAGCCGGTGGGGTGAAACTGGCAAAAACCAAAGAAGCCGCGGTTCAGGCGGCCGAACAAATCCTGGGAATGGACATTAAAGGCTACACGGTCGAGAAAGTGATTGTTGCCGATGCTGTGGACATTGAAAAGGAGTTTTATGTTGGATTGATCAACGACCGGAATACAAAGTCGGTTACCTTGATGGTAAGCGCCGAGGGCGGTGTTGAGATTGAAGAAGTTGCCAAAACCAACCCGGAACTGATCCACAAGTTTTCAATCAATCCGCAAACCGGATTGCTGGATTTCCAGGCACGGAATATTGCCATGAAACTGTTTAGTGATGTCAAACTCGCCCGGAAAGCAGCAACGATCTTCCAGAAGTTGTACCGGATTTTTATTGAAACGGATTCAACACTGGCCGAGATTAACCCGATGGTGTTGACCCCGGATAAGGAAATTTGGGCGATTGACGGGAAAATGAATTTTGACGATAATGCCCTTTACCGCCAGCCGGAAATCCTGGCCATGCGCGAAGCCGATGAAGATGAATTGAAAGAGATTGACGCCAAGGAAAAAGGCCTGTCGTACATTAAGCTCGACGGGAATATTGGTTGTATGGTGAATGGCGCTGGGTTGGCAATGGCCACTATGGACATGATCAAACTGTACGGGGGCAACCCGGCAAACTTCCTGGATATTGGCGGTAGTTCCAGCCCGCAAAAAGTGGTCGATGCCATGAATATCCTGTTGTCTGACAAGAATGTGGAGTCCGTGATGATCAACATTTTCGGGGGGATCACCCGTTGTGATGATGTTGCCCGCGGTTTAATCGAAGCTTTGGACGTGATTAAGACTGATATACCAATTGTTGTGCGTTTATCGGGCACCAATGCAGAAGAAGGCCTGGCTTTGCTGAAACAAACCGGGCTGCCCACAGTGAGCACCATGAGCGAAGCAGCACAAAAAGCCATCGAATTAAGTCAACAAAAAAACTAAAAATCAAACACTATGAGTATTCTCGTTAACAAAGATACAAAGCTGCTGGTACAGGGAATTACCGGTCGCGACGGACAGTTTCATGCCGGACGGATGCAGGCTTACGGAACAAACATTGTTGCCGGAACTTCACCCGGAAAAGGTGGCGAAACCGTTCATGGCATCCCTGTGTTTGATTCGGTTGAAGAAGCCGTGAAAGCAACCGGGGCGAATGCTTCCATCATTTTTGTTCCGGCGCCGTTTGCTGCCGATGCGATCCTCGAGGCTTCGTATGCCGGGGTTGAGCTGGTTATTGCCATCTCGGAAGGTGTGCCAATCCTGGATATGATACGCATTACCCCGATTTTGAAACAAAACGGTACCAAGCTGATCGGGCCAAACTGTCCCGGTTTGATTACCCCGGACGAAGCGTTGATCGGTATTTTGCCGGGCATGATCTTCAAAAAAGGAAATATTGGCTTGATGTCGCGCAGTGGGACGTTGACTTACGAAGTGGTCAACATGCTTACTCAAAATGGCATGGGACAAAGCACGGTGGTTGGTATTGGTGGCGACCCTGTTGCCGGATTGTACTACCTCGAATTACTGGAGATGTACCAAAACGACCCGGAAACCGATGCGATTGTGCTGATTGGTGAGATTGGCGGCGATGCCGAAGAACAAGCAGCCGAATACATTGCCAAACATGTAACCAAACCTGTTGTTTCGTTTATTGCCGGACAAACTGCGCCTCCGGGAAAACGAATGGGACATGCCGGCGCCATTATTTCAAGTGGCTCGGGCACGGCCGAGGAGAAAATTAAAGCCTTTGCCAAAGCCGGTGTGCCGGTTGCCAAAGAGCCTTCGGAAATCCCGCAATTGCTGAAAGAGAAACTGGCTAAAGAGACTGTTTCGTAAATCTGGAAATCACAAGGAGAAATCCTGAACAATATCAAATCCCGCCTGCTGGTGGGATTTTTTTATGCCTGTCCGGTTTTTTTTGTTGTTAAGGTGCGGATCAAATAGTACTGCTGTATTTGTGTCTGGGATTAAAATGTCTTGGGGGCATTTTCAGAAGGGGAGGAGCGTAGCTCGCGTGCACTACAGTGGCGTGTGAGCGCTCTGGCGGGCTTATTAGTCAGTCAGCCGTCTACACGATTGTGTGGCGTAATTTAGTTTTCAGTATGTTCCATTAGAATCTAAATCCTATTCTAATCGGAATTAATAAGGATTGCTGTGTCATTAAAAATCCAGATTGTAGATAAATATCCATTTTCTTAGTCAATCCATAGTTTAACCCTAGTCCTAATTCTCCTAAAGCACTTCCTGTCCCATTTTCATATTGATTCCAAATATGATTATATCCAATTTTTAGATTAACAAAAGGAGTCAATTTTGTTTTAAAAGGTAAGTACTCAAAATCCGTAAAAATCGAAAAACCATTTATTCCTTCAAAATTCAAATATCCTAACCCAATTCCTGTAAAAATCTTTTCCTTAAACGATAATCCATTAATTACATTTAAATCAATTCCATCTTCGCCATCCAAATTATATCCTTTCCAATTTGGACCAGGGTCTACTTGTACTGTGTTGTATTGATAACGCATATAACCAATTTCAATTTTCCGTTGATAATCTCCTTGAGAGTATCCGATAACAGTAATCAATGCAAATAATAAAAACAATGTTATTTTCTTCATAATATTTTATTGGGGTTTCAGCTAAAAATGTAGATTTTCGTTATTTGGTCGCGTTTTATGCCATACAACGGCAGTCTGTCTAAAAACCTCAAATGATTCTTGTTTGAACAGGTCATTTCAGGCTTTTTAAGCTGCCGTTTGAAAATAGTGATAAAATTTTGTTTTGATAACCGGTTGGCGTAAAAAGTTTGTATTTGGCAAAACCGCCAAAAACAAAAATGCCCGACCATCGTGGTCAGGCAAAATATCTGGTCTCCGATCGAAAACCCCATAATACTTGTTTCGTCTATCAATCCCGGTTCCGTCAGTAGCCGGACAAGGTTCACGTCAACACCCGGTTCAGCCACTGTGCTGCGCACTGGCCAAACACTTAATTGTTGTATGCGTTTTTTCATTTTATTGAATAATTTGTTCCAGGTCCTGTTCCATGTTTCTCAATCAAATTTTTATTTATGAGTTCAGGTAAAATTCTTTTGACGGTCGGGCTTGGTATATCAAGTTTTTTAGCAATATCTCCGGATTTACAGCCAGGATTGTTTCCAATAAATGTGATAATCGATTTTTCTCTTGGTGATAATTGGGTTTCAACACCACTTTTCTCTAGTTTAATTAATAATTGATTTTGAATGTTTTTTAATGCATCAAAGAAGAAATTTAACCAATCAGTTACATCTTCATTTGGTCTTTGAGCCTGACAACTTCTTAATACCCTGTAATATTCCGTTTTTCTATTTTCAATTTCATGTTCAAAACTTACATATTGGATCCAATTATATCCATTTTTTAATAAAAGCAATGATGATAACAGTCTGCTCAGACGACCATTTCCATCTTGAAAGGGATGAATACTTACAAACTCATAAGCAAATATTGCACACTTAACTAATGGATGAGTGATTTTATCTTTTTTATACCAGTCAACTAAGGCTCTCATAGCATCTTGTGTCGCGAATCCAGCTTCTGATGTCTGGAAAATTATTTGTTTTGTTCCATCTGGATAACTGGCTTCGACAGCATTTGTATGTTGTTTATAATCACCTTTGTGCCACTCATCTTTTTTACTATATTTCATTAAAATGTTGTGTAGGTTTTTTATGCTACTTTCTTTAATGTCAATATTTTCAAATGATTCAGTGATGATGTCTAAGGTTTCAAAGTATCCCACGACTTCTTGAGAATCTCTGTCTGAAAGTTTGGTAATATCAATTTGATTGAGAAGAACTTCAACTTCTTTGTCACTCATTTTGGAACCTTCAATACGAGTTGAAGCACCGACACTTCTTACTGTGGCAATTGATTTTAATTGTTTTAAACTTTGTCCTTCTTTTTTTTCTATTGAAGTCCATGAGGCATCAAATCTGTCGATTTGGCTAATTAGTCCAACTAATTTCCAGTCGAGGTTTATTTTAAATGTATGTGCAATATTTTCCATAAATCAAATATATCAATTTTACTCTAGTCTGATACGATATGATTCGTTTTTATTCGATAGATATTCGATATTTCTGATACGATATGATTCAATTTGATACGTTCGTGATTTGATTTCAGAATTCTGACTAACGTTAAAAATTGTAATTGGGGCTCAGCGAGTTACCTAATCCAATTTCGTCAGGTTTTATGTCAAATTTAGCGATTTGTTTTTTAATTCTTTTGGCGATACCCATCTTTCTTTTTTGATCGAGGAAAAGGTATTGAGAAGGTGGATTATATGGTACATTTTTTACGATCATTGTCCAGATTATTGTGGCCAGTTTTCTGGCCGTGGCGCTCACAGCTGCTTGCCTTCCTTTACGGTATGCAATCCGTTTAAAGAAGTCGGAAAGATGGGTGTCTTTTAAATTGCCGATGGCATTTGCCGAGTGTCGAAGAGCAATTTTCAGTCGGTTGCTACCTTTGGGTATTTTGTTGCTCAGGATTTTTCCACCAGATATTTTATTGTTTGGGGCTAGTCGTAGCCAGGAGCAAAACTGTTTGGCGGTTTTAAATTTCTTAAATCCATCGATTCCTATTTCACTCATTATTGCCATTACAGTAGCATGGCTTACTCCCTCGACAGCCATTAAGTCGGTTCCTCCAAAATATTGGAAGGCAATTT
>JBNKTK010000090.1:0-16262 GCA_050298035.1 Mangrovibacterium sp.
CCGTTTTGCGCCTTGGTTACTGCTGACTGGGACGACATTTATGCCAAAGTTGCAGCGCCGGTGCGCACAGCCACGGTGCAACGAAACACGAAAGAAACACAAATCAATATCGAGCTGAACCTGGACGGAACCGGAAAAGGAGCAATTAGCACTGGTCTTGGCTTCTTCGATCACATGCTCGACCAGATTGCCCGTCACTCAGGTGTCGACCTCACCGTGCAGGTCAATGGCGACTTGCAGGTTGACGAGCACCACACCGTTGAAGATACCGGCCTCGCACTGGGCGAAGCGTTTAAGCTGGCGCTGGGTGACAAACGTGGCGTAGAACGTTATGGCTATTGCCTGCCTATGGACGATTGCCTGGCTCAGGTAGCCATCGATTTTGGCGGCCGACCGTGGATTGTTTGGGACGCCGGATTCAAACGCGAGAAAGTGGGCGACATGCCAACCGAAATGTTCTTTCATTTTTTCAAATCGTTTTCCGACACCTCGCTTTCCAATTTAAATATTAAGGCAGAAGGTGAGAATGAGCACCACAAGATTGAAGGTATTTTCAAAGCTTTGGCACGTGCAATTAAAATGGCAATAAAAAAAGATGTTTTTAACTTTGAACTTCCTTCAACCAAAGGAGCTCTGTAACCACTAAGGACTCAAAGTGATTTATAGAGAAAAAGTATAAACCTGGATATTGATAAATTTCAATGTCAAATACTTAAAAAAAGGCATTAAAAGAGTCATATTATAAATACGTTGAGCCCTTTGTGATTTAAACTTTGTGCTCTTTGTGGTTAAAAACCAAATATATGAAAAGTATCAAACCATTACGAGAGAAAAAGAATACAGCCATCTTGCTGATTCACTGCCCCGACAAACAAGGGATACTGGCAACAGTTACGGAGTTTCTGAACAAGAACAACGGGAACATTATTTATCTGGACCAATATGTTGACCGCGCCCAAAAAGTTTTTTACATGCGGGCAGAATGGGAACTTGAAGGTTTTGCAATTCCTGCAGATAAAATCGGCGAATATTTTGACACCCTGATCGCATCGAAGCTGCAAATGAACTGGAAGATCTACTTTTCGGAAGATATTCCCCGAATGGCCATTTTCGTATCAAAGATGTCGCATTGTTTGTTTGATATATTGTCGCGTTACACTGCTGGGGAGTGGGATGTGGATATTCCTGTAATTGTGAGTAACCACCAGGATATGCGCCCTGTAGCCGAGCGATTTGGTATTGAATTCCACTATTTTGAGGTAGATGGTGAAAATAAAGCACAACAGGAAGCAGCTGAGCTTGAAATTTTGCAAAAACACAATATCGATTTTATTGTGTTAGCTCGCTACATGCAAATCCTGTCGAAAGACTTTGTTTCGCATTACCCAAATAAAATCATCAACATTCATCACTCATTTCTGCCTGCTTTCGCGGGGGCAAAACCCTACCATGCAGCACATGAGCGAGGCGTAAAACTGATTGGGGCAACCAGTCACTATGTCACCAGCGACCTTGATGCCGGGCCGATTATTGAGCAAGGCGTTACTCAATGTAGCCATGTGGATACGGTGAAAAGCCTCATCCGGAAAGGACGCGACCTTGAAAAGATTGTGCTTTCAAATGCCGTGTTTAAGCATCTGCAGCGCAAAGTTCTCGTATATAAAAATCGTACTGTTGTTTTTAATTAAAAGACCCATTTCTACCTTCCCGAAAAGGAAAAGAGGAAAACAGAAATAGCAAACTCTGGAATCATGAGAAAATTAATTGTACTAATTCTGGCTATATCAGGTCTAAAATTAAATGCCCAAGTGAAAGAAGTTCCTGCTGATTACGGATATATTGTAAAAATTGGCGAACAGGCCCCTGATTTCTCAACCGTTTCGACCGATGGTAAAACCGTCCACCTGTCAGAACTGAAAGGGAAAGTGATTATGTTGCAATTTACTGCGAGCTGGTGTTCGGTTTGCAGAAAAGAGATGCCCCATATTGAAGCCGACATCTGGCAAGAACATAAAGACAATCCGGATTTTGCCTTGTTGGGGATTGACCTGGACGAGCCCAAAGAAACCGTTGAGAAATTCGGTAAACAAATACCGGTAACTTATCCCCTCCTACTCGATCCTGAAGGTAAAATCTTTTATTCATATGCAGAGAAAGGAGCAGGTGTAACCAGAAATGTTATCATCGACAAAACCGGGAAAATTGTTTTTATGACCCGGCTTTATAAAGAAGATGAGTTTGCAGAAATGAAGAAAGTGATTGACAATCTACTGAAGTAAAAACGAAAATGAACATCGTAATTATAAAATACAACGCCGGAAACATCGAATCAGTCAATAATGCCTTGATGCGATTAGGTGTACAAGCAGAAATTACAGGCGATCATGAAAAAATAAAGGCTGCCGACAAGGTCATCTTCCCCGGAGTTGGCGAAGCCAGCACGACCATGGCCTTTCTAAGAAAGGAAGGTTTGGATAAACTAATCCCTTCGCTCACCCAACCGGTTTTGGGTATTTGCCTGGGACTGCAACTGATGTGTAGCCACTCGGAAGAAGGCGACACACCTTGTCTGGGGATTTTTGAAGAAAAAGTGAAACGTTTTCAACCCGAACCGGAAATGGAATTCGTTACCAAGGTGCCACACATGGGATGGAATAGCATCAGTCAACTGAAAAGCGATATTTTCGACCAGTCACTGGAAGAGCAGTATGTCTATTTTGTCCATTCGTTTTATGCTGCGGTTGGAGAGCACACAGCGGCAGTTTGCGATTATATCAATCCGTTTAGTGCGGCATTGCACAAAGACAACTTTTACGCCACCCAGTTCCACCCCGAAAAAAGCGGACCTGTTGGCGCCAAAATATTGGAAAACTTTTTAAAGATTTAGTACAAAGTGTATGAGTTCATAAGTACATATGTTATGTTCCGTCCCTTTTCACTTATGAACTTCGTACTTATGAACTTATGAACTATTAATATGAACTCTGAAAAAAAAATAACCATCATTCCAGCCATAGACCTGATCGATGCCAAGTGTGTACGCCTGTCGCAGGGCGATTACAACCAGAAAACGGTGTATAACGAAAATCCGCTGGAAGTAGCCAAAATGTTTGAGGCAGCCGGCATTACCCGTTTGCACTTGGTAGATTTGGACGGAGCCAAAGCCAAACACATTGTCAATTATAATGTGCTTGAAACCATTGCCTCAAAAACCAAGCTGGTGATTGATTTTGGAGGAGGGCTGAAAAGCGACGAAGACCTGCGCATTGCCTTCGAAAGTGGTGCACAAATGGTTACCGGCGGCAGCATTGCCGTTAAAGACAGGGAGACTTTTCTGAGCTGGATTGAAAAATACGGAGCTGAGAAAATCATTTTGGGCGCCGATGCCAAGGATAAAAAAATTGCCGTAAGCGGATGGCTTGAAGTTTCGGAACTGCCAATTCTTGATTTCATTGAAAGCTACACCAGCAAAGGCATCCGGAAAGTGATTTCGACCGACATTGCCCGCGACGGCATGCTAACCGGCCCCAGCATTGACCTCTACAAAGAGATTTTGGAGACATTCCCCGGCCTGGAACTGATTGCCAGCGGCGGAATCGCCTCGATGAAAGACATATACGAGCTCAACGAAATGGGTGTCCCCGGCGTAATTACCGGAAAAGCCATTTATGAAAACAAGATCAGTTTGCAAGAAATTGAGAAGTACATTAGTGCATAGGTGCAGAGTACATGAGCAAGAGAAAAATCGACTTATAAACTTCAAACTCATGTACTTCATACTATGGATTTTGGAATTTGAAACCTGGAATTTGAAAGCATGTTAGCAAAACGAATTATACCATGCCTGGATATCAAAGACGGTCAGACCGTGAAAGGCGTGAACTTTTTAAATATTAAAAGCGTGGGCGACCCGGTTGAACTGGGTGCTTTATACGCAGAGCAGGGAGCCGACGAGCTGGTTTTCCTTGACATCACGGCCACACACGAGGGACGCAAAACGTTTGTTGAACTGGTAAAACGCATTGCCCGCGAACTAAATATCCCCTTCACCGTGGGCGGCGGCATCAGCGAACTAAAAGATGCCGAAGCGCTGTTAAGCGCCGGAGCCGATAAAATCAGTATCAACTCGTCAGCCGTTCGCAACCCGAAATTCATTGACGAACTGGCACTGAACTTCGGAACCCAGTTCGTTGTAGTAGCCATCGATGCAAAAAATTACGACGGGCGCTGGACTGTTACCGTCAATGGGGGGCGCATCCCCACTGACAAGGAGCTTTTCTCGTGGGCCAAAGAAGCCGAGGATCGCGGAGCAGGCGAAATCCTGTTCACCTCGATGGATCACGACGGCACCAAGGCTGGCTTTGCAAACGACGAGCTGTCAAAAATGGCCGACATGCTGAAAATTCCGATTATTGCATCGGGAGGTGCGGGAACCATGGATCACTTTGTAGACGTTTTCACCAAAGGGAAAGCCGACGCCGGACTGGCAGCAAGCATTTTCCACTACAAGGAAATTGCCATCCCCGACCTGAAGGCCTATTTGAGAAATAAAGGAATTGTGGTTCGCTAAAAGAGTGCTTATCTTTAACTACCAATTATTTTAAATGATACCGGCAACAAATCATCAATTGTACGAATCGGTAAAACAGGTGCTCAACAGTGCCTGGAAAAATGTTTACCGGGCTGCTAACACCAATATGGTGACTGCCTATTGGCAAATTGGCCGGTTGATTGTTGAAGAAGAACAAAACGGCGCCAGCCGTGCCGGTTACGGGAAAATGGTTTTAAAAGAACTGTCCGAAAAACTAACAGCAGAATTTGGTCGTGGATATTCGGTTACTAACCTCAAAAATTTTAGGCTTTTTTATCTTGTGTTTCCTGATCTTTTTCATTCTAATTTACCAGCTGACAGCAAAATACAAATTCGTCAGACAGTGTCTGGCGAATTGAGTTGGTCGCATTTTTGCTTATTAATGCGGGTTGAAAGCCCCGAAGCACGGGACTTCTACATCAAAGAAACAGTTAGTCAAAATTGGAGTGTCAGGGCATTGGACCGTCAAATTAGTACGCTTTATTACGAACGGATCATTTCAAGCCAAGACAAAAATGCAGTTCAAAAAGAAGCTGAAGAAAATACCGGACAACTTGCTGAATCTCCCCGCGATTTTATAAAAGACCCATACATTCTGGAATTTCTCAAGTTAAATCCTGCTAATTCCTATCTCGAAAAAACACTTGAAAACTCGCTGATTGAGAACCTCCATTCTTTCATTCTGGAACTGGGAAAAGGTTTTGCTTTTGTTTCCCGGCAATACCATTTAAACGTCGAGAACGAGCATTTTTACGTTGATTTGGTTTTCTACAATTACATTCTAAAGTGTTTTGTTTTAATCGACCTAAAAGTTGGAAAACTCACCCATCAGGATGTTGGGCAAATGGATATGTATGTTCGCCTTTTTGAAGAAAAAGTAAAACAAGCAGATGATAACCCCACAATCGGAATTATCCTTTGTTCACAGCACAACGAATCAGTTATTAAATATTCGGTACTTGCTGAAAACAAGCAACTTTTTTCATCAAAGTACAAACTCTATCTTCCAACAGAAGAAGAGTTAAAAAATGAAATTGAACGCGACCGCATTCATATTGAAAACAGGTTGCAGGAAGAATTTGTAAAATATCATTCAAAAAAATACAAAACAAGTCATGATTGAAACGCTTGATTTTTCGAAACAAAACGGCCTTGTTCCGGCCATTATCCAGGACAATACAACCAACAAAGTATTGATGCTTGGCTTCATGAACGAAGAAGCTTTGGCAAAAACGGAAGAAACCGGCCAGGTGACTTTTTTCAGCCGCACAAAAAACCGGCTTTGGACCAAAGGCGAAGAAAGCGGCAATTTCCTGAATGTCGTTTCCATTGCATCCGACTGCGACAACGACACCCTGTTGATCAAGGTAAACCCGGTTGGCCCGGTTTGCCACACCGGAAGCGATACTTGCTGGAACGAAACGAATGAATATGATGAATTGGCTTTCATCAAACATTTGCAGGATTTCATCGACAAACGGAAAGTTGAAATGCCGGAAGGCTCGTATACCACTTCCCTGTTTAAAAGCGGCACACGCAAAATCACCCAAAAAGTGGGTGAAGAAGCCGTGGAAACCATCATCGGCGCTATGGCGAACGACGATGAGAATTTTTTGTACGAAGGAGCTGATTTGCTTTATCACCTCATCGTACTGCTGACCCACAAAGGCTATCGCATTGAAGATTTGGCCCGTGAGCTGAGAAAGAGGCACAAATAAAACGGGGGTTAGTCATTAGAAAATTGACCTGAGGAAAGCGCTAAGCGGGTCATCCGCGAAGCGCTTTCCTCAAGCATGGTCACCGGTCCCGATTGCTATCGGGATTGGTTATTGGGAATTAAGAAAGAGGATAGGTTGACTGGAATAAGCTGGCACAATCTCCAACAAACCAGGAAATCTGATTTGTTAACAGTTGTAAATCTCTTATCCATAACCGATAAGAGCAACAACAGCGATTTTCTTTTTTTCTATCTTCGCCGCATAATTCAATTTTTCATGCACCGTATTGTCATTCTATTCCTGTTTGTATTTCTCCTCCAGGCACTTCACAATAAGGCTGAAGGACAAAATAAAGAGCGGAAAGTCAGATACAATTACCTGACTTACGTCCCAGAAGAATACGACAGTACACAAAGTGACCTTTACCCAGTGATCATCTACCTGCACGGGCGTTCGGTTTCAGGAACAAACCTAAACCGGGTGCGCAGTTACGGCTTGCCTTTTTTTCTTGATCGGGGTAAAAAGCTCAATTATATTGTTGTGGCTCCGCAATGCCCGTGGGGAAAAAGATGGGACAGCGAGAACTGGATGGATACCCTACTGATTGAGCTAAACGCCAGGTACAGGATCGACAACGACCGGATTTACCTGACAGGAATGAGCCTCGGCGGCTTCGGGACCTGGGAGCTGGCCAATCGCTACCCCAATCGTTTTGCAGCCATTGCCCCCATGTGTGGCGGTGGAAAAACCGAGTGGACAGATAATTTGTACCACATCCCTGTTTGGGTTTTCCATGGCGTTCAAGACCGCCTGGTTTCAGTACTGCGTTCCGATCAGATGGTGAATGCACTAAAAAAGCACGAAGCACTTGTCAAATACAGCCGCTTTTCAAAAAAAGGACACGACCTGCACCGGATGTATGATGATGACGAGCTCTATCGATGGTTTGCACAATTTACACTTCGCCCGCCGGGTGACACAGAAAGAAGCCTTTCTCCGATTAAAAGCATTCAGGTGGCCGAAGTGTTGCCGCCCCATACACTTGAGGACAAGTTAAAACTACACAATCAGAGGAACATCATTTTTTGATCCCTGATGCTATTTCCGCGTTCTCGAATTGCACTCCCACACATCTTCGGTATCATATAAATCCAACATTTTTTGTATACTTGCCCGGCATTGGACTTTGAAAAACCAAAAGTAACCCGGCAATGACACAGCATGCATCTCAACCTAAAATCCTGGTAATAATAAACCCCAAAGCTGGGAAACGAAAAACTCAGGAACTCATAGCTGAGCTCGAAAAGCTAAAGCCGGAAATTGACTACCAGGTTTCGGAATATGCAGGCCACGGTTATGAAATTGCCTACCGGGAGCTATCCAATTATCAGTATTTTGTTGTTGCAGGGGGAGATGGAACTGTTAATGAAGTTGTACCGGCATTGGCAGGCACCGACCGCATTATGGCGGTTTTGCCGGTTGGTTCAGGAAACGGCTTTGCTCATGAATCTGGGTTCACAAAAGATATCCGCCAACTACTGAAAGACATCAGACGAGAAAAAATTATCAAAACGGATATCCTTCGCCTCAACAACCGCCCATGTATCCATATTGCCGGAACGGGCTTTGACAGTGCCGTCGTATTGGAATTTGAGAACTTAAGACGCCACGGTTTTCTGAATTATGGCATCAGCGTACTAAAAGTGCTGCTAAACTATCGCCCGATTGAGGCCACCATTCAGCTGCCAACAGAAACAATAAGCGGGCGGTTCTTTATGATCAACATTGCCAATACCGGGCAATTTGGCTACAATGTGCGAATTGTGCCAACAGCCAACCCTTCGGATGGTCAATTCGAACTGGCACTGGTTTCCCCGTTTTCACGCTGGTACTTCCCCATCTTTTCTCTCAGGCTCCTGACGGGTATGCTGAAAAAATCAAAGAAAATGAGGATCATCCCCTGCAACTCTGAGGTCATCATCTCGACCAAAGGAAAGGATTTTCAGGTAGAAGGCGAACCGGTGCAAATTGAGTCGCCGGTAAAAATCAGTATTGAAACGGGACAACTGAACGTAGTAGATACCGGAAGACAGAAATTCTGAAACCACCATACCTAAGCAGGTTGAAATCGTTCCATTGCGTTCTCCGGTTTCAACAGGCCTGTAAAACCATATTGACGGTAAAGGCCATGTGCATCGGCAGTTGCCAGGCCCAGCCGGCGTAGTCCTTTCAAATCAGGATGGTTAACAACCGCCTCCATCAGTTTTTTGCCAATGCCCTTTCCCCGGTGTTCTTCCAGCACAAAAACATCCATCACCCAGCCAAAAACCGCGTAATCGGTTGCCACACGGGCAAAACCCAACTGATTTCCGTCTCCGTCAAAGGCTCCAAAGCAAAGGGAGTTTTCAATCGATTTTTTAACTGCCTCCAGGCTCCTGCCTTTGCCCCAATAGGAACGTTCACTTAAAAATTGGTGAATCATCGGGACATTCAGTTTTTCTTTTTGAGTTGATATTGTCATGTTTTTCATCGCTTTTTAAATTGGTAATTGATAATACGGAATCATTCGCTCTACTTCGAATCCCAGTTTTTGCGCCAGTTTAAAAGAGCCTGAATTTTCAAGCCTGCAAGCCCAAACCGGTTCCAGGTCGCGTTCCAGGCAATAATCAATCAGCGCAGAACAAACAATGGGGGCCAATCCCCTGCCTTGAAACTCCGGTAAGGTTTCAATTCCCAGTTCGAGGTATGGTTCATGAACAAAGGCTGAAAAGGCGGTTGAAACAGGCTCATCATTTTTCATTAGGCAAAATCCTGCCCCTGTTTCTGCAAACTCCCGTTCGTTTCGCCAAAACTTTGCCGGGACAACAGTTCCCTGCATCCGGTCAAACAAACCGTTTCCGGTTTTCACCAATTTTAAGCCATCTTCCGGTTTCAAACCAAAAGGAACATACTGCTCGCGGTTAAACCGAAAATTTACCCGGGTATATTTCAAAACAACCTTTTCACTATTACTAATTGATTGCACCGTTTCCGGCGGGTTTTCAACCAAATTTGAACCAAGCAATTCAACGAGTTTCTCGTTCCACGCTGCCGGATAAACCTGAAGCCATTCCACCACCTTTCGCTTCCCGCTTTCATTTAAAAGATGACTTTTCAATGCTTGATTAAAAGCTTCGTTACTGTGGTTTCCCCAGAGCAGCGACATGCCGTAAGCATGCTTTACGTAACAGGTTGAAGGTTCCAGTAGATCATCGACATAAACCTCGCCGTCGATCTTTTGCTCCACCACCGCTCTTGCAAACAGGTGATTAATGCCAACCTGAAACAACGACGGGAGAATTTTTCTATAGCCTAACGGTTCAATTAATATCATCGTTATTCAATTTTTGAATGAGTGTTCCAATTCGCCTGATACCGTCCCTGATCTCCGATTCTTTCCGGTGGGCAATGGATAGCCTGAAGTGAACATGTTCAGGCGTGGCGGGAAAGTAACGACTACCGGGAGACAAGGCAACTCCCTGCTGAATCAGCAACTCGTTAATCCGGCTTTCATCAACAGCCGGACGATCCAGTGTCAACCAAATCAGGTAACCGCCTTCGGGTTTTGTGAAACGGATCAGCTCTGCAGGTAAAAACTCGCGGCATGCCGCCAAAGCCACTTGCATCCGTTTCCGATAAGCCCGGTGTACCCGTTTCTTATGCAGTTCGTAAAGTCCCTGTTTACAGAATTGATACACGGCTGCCTGGGTAAGCGGACTCCCTGATAAATCGGTAACCTGCTTCATCTGCCCAAACCGCCGGCTCAGTTCCCGTGGCGCTGCAATCCAGCCAATACGGACACCCGGAAACAAAACTTTCGAGAAAGTGCCCAGGTAAATTACCATTTGCTTTTTGTCCATCGATTTGATCGGCAGGACTGCTTTCCCGAAATATTTCATTTCTTCCTCGAAAGCATCTTCCACCAAGGGGACGTGGTACCTTTCGCACAACTCCAACAGCTTTTCACGGTGTGCCTGCGAACTGCTGACACCTGTTGGATTGTGAAATGTCGGAATCGTATAAATCAGCTTCGGCTTCCGGTTCTTTAGTTGGTTCTCCAACTCATCCAGATCCATTCCGTCTGACAGCATCGGAATGCAAGCAACTTTTACCCCAAGATATTTCAACAAGGATAATGTTGATACATAAGTCGGGCTTTCGGTAAACACCAAATCGCCCGGATTGGTAAGCAGGCGCAACACCATCTCTATACCATTCTGCATCCCGTTTGATAAAACGATTTCATCGGCACCAACCACTACGCCATGTTGCCTCATCTGACTGGCCAAGTATTCACGCAACGGCCTGTACCCCATCGGATCGCCGTATTGCAGGATTTTCGCACCTTCCGTTTGCAGCGCCTGGTTCATGCACTTGCGAAAATCATCAACAGGCAACAAATCCGGATCAGGGCCCAGTGGGCGAAAATCAATCACCTCAGTATCACAAGCAGGTATTAGCGGATGTAGTTTTGCAATGGAACGGAATGCCTCGGAAAAGCGGTCCTGCCAATCAAAAGTCTCACCACCCTCTTCAGCCGGTTTATCCGCCAACCGTGGCCGCTGCCTGACCCGGGAATATCCGCCGGAAGTTGACTCAAGATAGCCGGCAGCCCACAGTTCCTCGTAAGCACGGTAAACTGTTGTGCGGTGCACACCAAGGGTTTCTGCCAGTTTTCGGGTCGAAGGCAGATTCTCACCAGGTTGAAGGTCACCGGCGATAATCATCTTTTTCACCTGTTCAACAATCTGCTCAAACAGCGGGTACTTGCTTTTCTTATCGAGTTTTATCAAAATCATAAGGCAAAGGTAAATTGAATTTGGACTATCAAAAAGAGCCAATTTATTAAAAATTTTAATAGGCCAATTTAAACAGCAACAAATTAAAACCTGATGGCCATCGGGTTTGCGACAGCGAGGGGAAAACACTACTAAACACTTTAGCCATGCTCACCAGCACACGGCAAGTACTTCTAAAGGCTTTTACCATGCTCACCGACCGCTCTTAAAGGTCACTAAAAAATTTTCGGGGGTCACCGAGCCTCGGCGAGCACTCCTTAACACTTCTTTCATCCTCGCCGAGCCTCGGGGAGCACATCTAAACACTTTGGTCGTCTTCGCCGAGACTCGGCGAACATGAAAAACACTTTTGGCATGCTCGCCGACCATAGGTGAAGACAATAAAGACGTTTTCATCTTTAACTTATGCGATCAATCTGATTTAGATCACTTTTCCCAAAGTTTTCAATATTGAAAAACAATGGACTTCCGAAAATATTCCTGACTGACATATTCCAATTCAGTTTTTCTAAACCAATTCCGCGACAGCTTGTTAAGTTACCGTCAATAAATCAGCACGACAGGCGCAGGCTGACGAAATAAAACTATCTTTGCGCCTTCAATTTTTGGAGATTATATGCAGAAGATTCGGAACATCGCGATTATCGCGCACGTTGACCATGGTAAAACCACGCTGGTCGACAAAATGATTTATTATTGCAACATCCTGAAAGACCACGAAAAAAAGCAGGAACTGATTCTCGATAATAACGACCTGGAACGTGAGCGCGGGATTACCATCCTGGCCAAAAACGTTTCAGTTACTTACAAAGACGTCAAGATCAACATCATTGACACCCCGGGCCACGCCGACTTTGGCGGCGAAGTGGAACGTGTATTGAACATGGCCGACGGTGTACTTTTGCTGGCCGATGCCTTTGAAGGCACCATGCCGCAAACACGTTTTGTATTGTCGAAAGCATTGGCACTGGGACTGAAACCCATTGTCGTAGTTAATAAAGTAGACAAGCCAAACTGCCGGCCGGAAGAAGTGCACGAGCAGGTTTTCGACCTGATGTTCAGCCTGGACGCTACCGAAGAACAGTTGGATTTCCCAACGATTTACGGGTCGGCCAAAGAAGGTTGGATGACCAATGACCTGTCGGTGAAAACCGATAACATCAGCCCGCTGCTGGATGCCATCCTTGAACACATCCCGGCGCCCAAAGAAAACCCGGGCAAGCCGCAAATGCTGATCACCTCGCTGGATTATTCATCCTACGTGGGCCGGATCGCGATTGGCCGCATTCACCGGGGCGATTTAAAAGAAGGCATGCAGGTTGCACTGGCAAAGCGTGACGGCTCCATCAAACGAAGCAAAATCAAAGAACTTCATACGTTTACCGGACTGGGACGCCAGAAACTGGACACCATGCACAATGGCGACATTTGCGCCCTGGTTGGTATCGAAGGTTTCGATATTGGCGACTCGATCTGCGACATTGAAAACCCGGAACCGCTCGACCCGATCGCTGTTGACGAACCAACCATGAGTATGGTTTTCACCATCAACGATTCGCCGTTCTTCGGAAAAGAAGGGAAATTTGTGACTTCGCGCCACATTAAAGACCGTTTGGACAAAGAGCTGGAAAAAAACCTGGCCCTTCGTGTCGAACAAAGCAGTTCGGCCGATTCATTCACGGTTTACGGACGTGGGGTACTGCACTTGTCGGTACTGATTGAAACCATGCGCCGCGAAGGTTACGAGCTCCAGGTAGGCCAGCCCAAGGTGCTTTTCAAAGAAATTGGCGGCATCAAATGCGAACCGATAGAGGAAATGCACGTGGACGTGCCGGACGAATTCTCGGGGAAAGTGGTTGAAATGGTGACAGTCCGCAAGGGTGAAATGCAAAACATGGAGCGCAAAGGCGACCGTATTCACCTGGAGTTCTTGATCCCCTCGCGCGGGATTATCGGCTTGCGTACCAATATGCTTACAGCCACTGCCGGCGAAGCTGTGATGACCCACCGCTTTATTGAATACCAGCCAATGAAAGGCGCTATTGACGGCCGCAGCAACGGCTCGCTAATTGCCAAAGAACCGGGAACATCATTTGCCTACGCACTGAACAAGTTGCAGGACAGAGGCCGTTTCTTTATCGAACCGGGAACCGAAGTTTACGAAGGAATGGTGATCGGGGAAAATACCCGCGCTGACGATTTAGTGGTGAATATCACCCAATCGAAAAAGCTGACCAACATGCGTGCTTCGGGTTCTGACGACAAAGTGAAACTGGCGCCGCCAATCGTTTTCAGCCTCGAAGAAGCGCTCGAATACATTGGCAACGACGAATACCTGGAAGTAACGCCAAAATCGTTGCGCATGCGTAAAATCTTCCTGAAAGAAACCGAACGTAAACGCGGCGGAAAGATCGTCTAATCGTTATTCATAAGATATTAGTCATCGGGGGACTTTGAGTCATCCGATGACTAACAAAACAAAAAAGGCAACCAATTTCAGTTTTAACCGGCTGATTTGGTTGCCTTTTTTTATCCCTCGATACTTAGACTCAATTCGTATTGATCACGAAAAAAAACAAATTTCATTAATCACATCAACTCATCCACATTTATCTCAAACATATGTCCAAATAAGAGCAAAGCCTAAGCATCCATTGCTGAACGATATATTTTTCAACACAAAACTGATTTTAAGGAATTTAAACATTTCATTTAAACTGAATTTGTTGTAACTTTTTTTTCGGGTTCAATTAATAAAAACTTAAAAAATCAGCTACATGGAAACGAAAAAAACGTGCTCCACAGCAAATGCAACTATTATGGCTTGCCAGAAAATTGCTCAGTCATTTAATGAAAATATCTTTGAACTCTCTCACCTCCGTACCGATTGGACTGCTGAATATGCCAAGCAGCTCAAATTGCGGATAAAGTCTGCGAAAACAGTTTATTTACCTTCCGACACTTATTGTAAACATACCGACAAGCAACAGTATGTACACGAATTGATGATTTCATCACTGAGGAACATCAGTATTTTACGTGCTTTAATCAAAGTAGAATTTAAAGACGATTACAAATTTCAGAAAATAGTATTTGAAGAATTGGGCTACAATGATTTATTCAGCGATGCCAAAAACGGCGATTACCAGAGCCTGTTCTACCTTATGGAACGGTTTAACCAGAACCTGACACCTGCGATCAGGGAACGGTTAATCAGCAAAACAATCCCCATTTCATTAATTGACAGGCTATCAAAATACCATGATGAAATGCTGGAGTTCAAATCCTGCTTCGACTTAATTAATGAGTCCTCACATCTAAGCCCGGAGGGGAAAAAGGTGATCAATGAAATATTCTCGGAAATAAAAGATATATGCCGTGTAGTTTCAGCTTATTACATGTTTGACCCGGCCAAGCGTGATCTGTTCTGCTTCTTCCGGGTACTGCACGGATTAAAGCATTCTCTGTCTGATATGATTTACGTTAAGTAAATAATTAAAGTATTGCGCGCGGACATGAAACCTCCGCGGTGGATGCTGTGGTACCTCTTCTCACAGAAATGATGCAGCCCTGACTGGTCTCTTGAAAGATCAGTCAGGGCTTTTTATAAATCACAAACTACAGATTGTCTGCTCTGGTTATTCCTGCGGTTCAAACGGAGTTTCGTCCTCCTCGTCACCACTGTCTTCAACCAACGCTTCTTCCCTGTATTCTTCATCCGCTTCTTCCTCATCGGGCACAGGCATTGAAAACGCTGCCGGTTCAATTTCTTCTTCCGGTTCAATCCGTTTCAGGTGAGGTGGCAATTGCTCCGGCTTTTCTTCCTGGAAATATGGGAACACATCAACAATATTGCTCAAACTCATTGCCGTGGTGTGGTACGGTACCAGGATGTACGAAAGACCTTCTTCCAACCGCTGGAAAGCTTCTTTAAAATCATCGGCAGCAACCAAAAAGTAGTTGTTCACTTTCTTTTCCTTACCGGCCTTTTCATCAATCGTCACAATGGCAATTCGTGCCTTGTACCAAAACTCGCCGCTTTCGGCCGGGAATATCTCGATGACATTCGATTTCTTAATATTGTCGATATGAAATTCGCCGCGGATAATTTGTTGCATCTGTTGGATGATACGGGCTTCAGCATCGGTAAACGACACGGCATCTACCAAATACGACTCTCCCACTTTCCGCTCGCGACCATCCTGGTCAACTTTGACATATTTCACTTTGACTTCAAACCAAGTCTGCATAATTCATTTTTTTTGTGAAATGCAAAGATATCTTCATCTGTCACTTTTCGCTCAAAAAACTGAAATTAGTTATTCACAAACATTCAGCCTGAATAAAATTTTTGCAGACTCTCTACAAAATATTAGTTCCCGGTGTCAGGTTTGATTGATCCGAAACTGCCATGCCCGGCTTTTGTAGCTTTTACCCTTCGTCATTAAAAGCACTCCCCCAGTAGTAACAATTGCTCCGGTTACAAGCATCGGAATCCCGAGTGCAACTGCCAGAAAATTCACATAGGTGCCTGATGTTTCCGTAATCAAATCGATTCCTAATACTGTAACAAATCCACCACCACCCGTAACAACTCCGCCTGTGAAAATATTTACCGGTGATTTACAATTAATCCTCCAAACATTCTTTATCAGCAACGTATCAGAACCAACAACAATTGTTGAATCATTCGGAATGCGCAACTCACCTCTTGATTTCTCACCGTCAAAATCAAATACCTTCATTTTCCTGCCAGCTTCAATCCGTCTCTCTTTCAAATTCGATTTTTTTATGAGAACAAGTACATCGTTCTGTCCGAGTCCAATCTGAAAGAATCCGAAGAGAACCATTGTAAAAATGATGAATGTTTTCATGTCAGTAATGATTTAAGTTTTTCATAAAAAACATTGAACGAATCAATCACTTATACGAAGATCAGCAAAACAGAGGAACATAGGGGGACGTTTTTTTTATCAGGCCAGAAAACATAACCTCCCTCAAAAACATTCTTTACAACAGTTCCCGGTATGCCAGCAAGTCATATCCTTTGATCGAATTGTAAAGTCATTTATCTTAGTAAGGAACATCCAAAGAAAACTGACCGGTAAATCGCAT
>JBNKTK010000091.1:0-16188 GCA_050298035.1 Mangrovibacterium sp.
TCGCTTTAAATTCTTCTGATTCCATAATTCTGTCCTACAAAATTAATACTTGTAGACAGAGTTCTGTTTACAGCCTCTTTTATATCCCCAAAACCTCAGGTCCCTGTTCAAAAACAATATCAACCGGGATGCCTGCACTTCCTATCCGGTCAAGATCATTTTGTAATTCTTCCCGGATGATACCTTTCTCTTCAATCATTTTTTGCGCTTTCTCATAATCACCGTCGCCCTGAATGGTAAGGATCAGGTCTGTCATATCCATCATGGCTTGCTTCATCTTGTCAAAGTTCACCCGGTAAGTACCGGTTTCTGCATCCCGCTCAAAAGCGCCCTTCTCCTCAAAATAATTGAAACGGATCATGTTGGCCTTGCCGTGCGCACTTGCTGCGCCAAAGCGTACCGAACGGAAAATCCCGGCCATAAAGGTCACGAAATTGTCCATCATATCTTTGTCGGTAAACTCGCCCATTTCATTCAGTTTGTATACCACCCACAGGCCTAAAATATCAGCTTTTCCTTCTTCTAATGACGTATAGGTTTCTTTCAGCGCCTGACGAACCGTTTGCGATCCGTCAACGGTATTGCCTAAACCAAGGCCATGAGCCACCTCATGAAACATCGTATTTTCAAAGAAAGCATCGAACTTTACATGGCTACGCTGGTCTTCGGTAATCAACAAATCAGCAATCGGAACCAGTATCTTGTCGAATTTGGCCTGCATCGAGTTCTTCAGTTGCAATTTCCGGCTTCCTTTATCAGCACGAACCTGCTCATCGTTTGGCAGATTTATGGCAATGGTCTTACTTCCGGCATTGCAGTCGCCGGCATAATAAACAACGTCATACGCATTCAAATCAGAATCGGCTCCGGGCATTTCGCTTTTATAGGGCTCAGCACATGGAAGTTGTTTTTGCAGCTCAGGCAACAGCGCCGCATATTTGGCAAGCTTATCGCTCCACATTTTATCTTTTACAAGAATGTAGGCTTCGTGCGATGCTTTGTAGCCAAACAGTTGATCTTCGTAACTTTCAATCGGCCCCACAACAAAATCGATGATATTGCTTTTCATTTCCATCCAGGCCACATCACTGGCGTAGTAATCATCTGAAAGCAGGGCATCGGCACGTAGCTCAAGGTATTTTTTAAGTCCGGTATCTTCTGCAAGCTCAGCAGCCTGACGAATATAACCGACTGCCTCTTCAATCTGATCGTTAAATACCACGTGATACGGAACAGAAATGAGCTTTCCGTTTTCATCTCGCTCAATGATCGTGTACAAACTGTTTTTTGAAGGTTCATCCCAGGCATCAAATTCTTCTTTGGTCATATCAGTTGGATAAAAACCGGCACCGGCAGGCTTTTCCCCGTAACCTTCCAGAAACGGCTTATTGTCATTCAACCTTTCCCACGGGCCATAGTTTATCCGGATGAACTTTTCCATGGCCGGGCTTGTGGCTTTGGCCAGTACTTCGACTTTGTCTCCATATGCTTCTGTCCAGAAAATGTCGTCCATAATTCTCGCTGCTTTAAACAGGTAAGGCAACATCTTTTTCTGGTTTTCCGACAATACTGAAAGATCGGTTGTCAACCTGAACGGAACAAATTCGTTTGCTTTCATCTCCATTTCGCTTTTCTCCGGTTCTTTTACTTTTTGTTTGCCTGTGTAGGAAGATAGAAAAATGCCTGCACCAACAGTTAATAAAATCAGTAAGTTCTTCATGATTGGATATTTTCAATTATAAATAAGGTTCTATCGTTCAAAGCCGTACTCACGTTCAACAAGGGCTACCCGCACTTTAAATGCCTTGTACCATTTTTCCCGTCCATATTTTCTGGCAAGACTGTGTTCTGCATGCCCTCTCCATTTTTGTATCGATTCAGTATCTTTCCAATAGGATACGGTAATGCCAATTTCATTACGGGCAGATTCAACTCCCAAAAATCCATCCTGAGTTTCGGCAAGTTCAATCATCTTTTCGGCCATTTCATCATAACCGTTATCACCTTCAGTACGAACCGAACTGAAAATAACGGCATAATAGGGTGGTTTCGGTGTTTTTGCAATCATACTGGTCTACAAAAAATAAGGTTCAGCAAGTCCTTTAGCGATCAACAGGTCATTGATGCAGTAGAAATCACCAATTGCCCGTATATTTGAGTGACCTTCCAAAATTTCAGGCGCTACCCTGACATACACGACACCAAGATATCTTCCATATTTCCCTTTGGCATCTTTCAAGGTCTCAACAATAGCAAGGTCACCTTTTTTGATGATTGATTTGACAAAGTCGGAGGCCGCTTTTCCTTGCTGGTATTCCGGCGAATCTTTCTTTACACCGTAAACTTCCGGCGTATTTACTCCATACAACCGGATACGTTCATTCCTCACCCACACGGTAAGGCCAAGGTCAATGTCAATTTCATAGGTGTCGCCATCAACCACTTTTTGAATTACAGCCTGGTATTGATACATACTAAAGAAAAGTTTGATGTTTCAACTGAATAAGCCTTTCAGTACAGAGCGACTAAAAGACATGAAAACACGAACAGTAAGATACAAAAAATGCTGCCAAAAGGCAGCATTTTAATTTCTATTATTTAGGGAGTTGAACTCCTTTTTCTTTAGCCATATGCTCAAGCCGTTGTTGAAATTTCGACTTCTTAACCGGCCCTTTCTTTTTAGCGGCATGCAGCTGTGCCCTGATTTTTTCTTCATCGATAAACTGACGGAACAAGTACATTTGACCGATTGTAATCAGGTTTGCCAGGAAGTAATAATAGCTCAAGCCTGCAGGATAACTGTTCAAAATAAACAGGAACATGACTGGCATGATGTACATCATGGTTTGCATACCCGGCATTGTTTGGCTGCTTGTAGCCTGCGAATTCAGTTTGGTTGAAATGATTGTTGTAATGGTCATCAGCAAACAGAACAAGCTAACATGATCGCCATACATTGGGATGTTGAATGGCAAACTCAAAATTGAATCGAATGACGACAAGTCGTGAGCCCATAGGAAACTTTCCTGGCGAAGCTCAATTGATGTCGGGAAAAAGAAGAACATGGCAAACAGGATCGGCATCTGCAATAACATGGGCAAACAGCCTCCCATTGGGTTGACACCGGCTTTTTTATACAATGCCATTGTTGCCTGTTGTTTTTCCATTGGCTTGTCTTTTCCGAACTTCTCGTTCAGCTCATCAATCTCAGGTTTCAACGCACGCATTTTGGCCTGTGAGATATATGACTTGTAAGTGAACGGGAACAAGATCATTTTAATGAAAACGGTAAGCAGCAAAATGATAATTCCAAAATTACCAATATAGTTGCGGAGGAAATTAAATACCGGAATGACCAACCAGCGGTTTACATAGCGCAGGATGGAGTATCCCAGGTTAATAATCCTGTCAAGTTCGATATCATATTGTTTAAGGGTATTGTAATGGTTGGGGCCAAAATAAAATTTCATGCCGTAAGTCTGACTTTGGCCTGTCTCGTATGGCAATGCGATATCGGCATAGAAATTACCGACATACTTATTGCTTTCCTCGGTATAGTTGTATTTGACATCAGCTGTCGGGAAAGCTTCATCAGCAATGATTGTTGAGTTGAAGAACAATTGTTTAAAACTGATCCACTTCACTTTGGTCTTCAGTGTTTCTTCGCTCGACTTGGCCGGGCTGAGTTTATCAACTTCATCTTCAAAATACTTGTAATTCACTGTTGTATAGCGATCTTCACCGTATTTTGATTTCTTTTCAAGACGAGGGCCAGCATATGCCCAGTTGAAATTCAGATAGTTGGTGTTTGAGGAAATCAGTTCATTCAGTCCGACTGATTTCACATTGAAACCAACCATATAAGAATTGTGCGACAAGGTGTACTGAAAATCAAGGTGACCACCATTTGCTGCAGGCAGTTGCATTGTCAGTGTTTCGCTTTTCCCGGGATTTTCTTCATTGTACCCTTCATTACCTTCCTTTCCTTTTTTCACTTCCGGTCCGGCCACAGAAATCAGTTCCTGGCTGGTCGACGGCGTAAAGAACAGGTCGTCAGTACGGATACTTCTGTTTTGAGAGAAGAAGTTTAACCCAAACAAATTTTCCGGGCCATTGAAAAGGATCAACGGAAGTGTGTCATAGGTTTGGTAGTTTTTCAGTTCTACCGAATAGATTTTCCCCCCTTTTGTCGACACCTTCACTTTCATCAGGTTGTTTTCCAGGGTGATAAATTTTTCTTCGCCCGAAGCAGCCTGGGCAAAAGCACCAAAACGACCTGTAGCTTCATTGGAAAATGCTGCTGAATCCAGAGCCGTCATTTCTTCTTTCTGCTCAGCCATTATTTTTAGCTGGGCCTCAGCTTCTGCCTGCTGTTGTACCTCAACCTGGGCAATTGAGTCCTGACGCCGTTTTGCCGCATCAATTTCTTCCTGCGACGGCTTGTTCAGGTAACTAAAACCAATCAGGATGGCAAAAATCATCACAATCCCGACAACCGTATTCTTATCCATAAAAAATTTGTTTTTCGAAAATTAAGGTCTCTGACCTGTTAGTTATTATCATGAGTGCCTTGATCATCGTTAATTAACTTCGATCCATCAGGGAAAACACGACTGGTAATATCTCTTAATGCACTTAACTTATGGCTGCTTTCACAAAGGCAACAAACAACGGATGTGGATTCAGCACCGTACTGCTGTATTCCGGGTGGTACTGAACCCCAACGAACCACTTGTGTTTTGGAATTTCAACCACTTCAACCAAATTGGTATCCGGATTTAACCCGACGGGAACCATTCCGGCCTTTTTAAAATCTTCGATATAATTGTTATTGAACTCGTAACGGTGACGATGACGTTCCCTGATTTCAGGTTTGCCATATGCTTTATACAAATTCGAATTTTTATCGATGATATTGCATTGGTATGCCCCCAACCGCATGGTTCCGCCCTTCTCTGTAATTCCTTTTTGTTCTTCCATCAGGTCGATTACAGGATAAGCTGTTTTTTCGTTCATTTCGGTTGAATCAGCCCCGTTAAATCCAAGAACGTTTCGTGCGAACTCGATAACTGCAATTTGCATTCCAAGGCAAATACCCAGGAATGGGATATTGTTTTCCCTGACATATTTGGTCGCCAGTATCTTGCCTTCAATGCCACGATGTCCGAATCCGGGTGCAATAATGACACCTGACAGACCGGAAAGGGTTTCTTCAACATTCTTTTTATTGACTTCTTCAGAATGAATCCATTTCAGGTTGACTTTTACCCGGTTCTCAGCACCGGCATGTATCAAAGCTTCGGAAATTGACTTGTAGGCATCCTGCAATTCAACATACTTACCCACCAACCCGATATTAACAACAGCCTCCGGATTTTTGTGTTTGCGAAGGAACTCGTTCCAGTCATCCAGTTTTGGTTCATTTTTATGCGGCAGTTTCAGCTTTTTCAAAACGGTAATATCCAGCTTCTCTTCCAGCATCTTATTCGGCACCTCGTAAATAGTTGACACATCAATTGACTGCACTACAGCATCAATATCAACATTACAGAACAAAGCCACTTTTTTGCGAATGCTTGTATTCAGATCATGCTCGGTACGCAATACCAAAACATCGGGTTGAACTCCGTTTTCAAGCAACATTTTCACCGAGTGCTGAGTAGGTTTTGTCTTCAACTCACCCGAAGCGGCGAGGAAAGGCACCAGTGTCAGGTGAATTACCAAAGCGCTTGAGCCCAGTTCCCATTTTAGCTGACGTACTGCCTCAACATAGGGTAATGATTCGATGTCGCCCACAGTACCGCCAATTTCGGTAACCACAATATCGTAATTGCGTTTGGTTCCCAAAAACTTGATTTTCCGTTTGATCTCGTCGGTAATATGCGGAATGATCTGGACAGTTTTTCCCAAATAGTCTCCACGACGTTCTTTATTTATTACCGACTGGTAGATCCTTCCGGTTGTCACGTTATTGGCTTGCGAAGTCGGAACATTCAGGAAACGTTCATAATGCCCCAAATCCAAATCGGTTTCGGCGCCGTCTTCGGTTACATAACACTCCCCATGTTCGTAGGGGTTCAACGTTCCCGGATCAATATTGATATACGGGTCGAGTTTCTGGATAGTCACGGAGTAACCTCTGGCTTGCAATAACTTAGCTAATGAAGCAGCTAAAATTCCTTTTCCTAATGAGGAGGTTACACCTCCAGTCACAAAGATGTACTTGGTTGCTGACAAAATCGTAAATTTTTAATGTTCCTAAAAACGCACAAAGTTAAGCAATAAAACTTATTGCGCTCAAAAAATATGACCGATATAATATGAACAAATAATTAAAAAACCCGCTAAGAGTAGCGGGTTGATTTTATAGAAGACTAATCATCTTCCTCCATGTCGTCAATAATTCGAATCTTTTCCTTGAGAAATTCAATTTTTTCCATCGTACTCTGAATCTTCTTATTCACGTCGTCGATGAGCGACTCAGCATTTTTCGTATTGGCAAAGAAGCCGATGTTATTATTCAACAATAACAGGTCATTCTCCAATTGCTTCAACTTAGTAACATACTTATCGCGTTCGAAACGCATTTTATTCTGGCCCCTTGATGAAGAAGAGAAATTAGACATCTTCGACTTAAATTTCAGCAGGTTGCGTTTCTGATCATCAATCTTAAGATGATCGAAATGCACATTAATGGCATCCCTGAATTCATTCTGGATAGCATCTTTATCTTTAAACGGTACGTGACCTATTTCCGTCCAGCGACGCTGGAAATCTCTCATTTGAGCCAGATCCGCATCTTCATCTTTTGCCAGCTCGTATTTTTTAATCTCCTCAATCAATGCTTTCTTCAACTCGAGGTTTTCAACCTGCTCATGGTCAACATCTGAGAAATGTTGTGATTTCTGATCGAAGAAATAATCGCAGGCCGCGCGGAACCTTTTCCAAACAGCATCGGACTGCTTGCGGGGAACCGGGCCGATTTCTTTCCATTTCTTCTGGATGCGGATGAATTCGTCAGTCGTCTTTTTCCAGTCAGCACTGTCTTTTAAAGCCTCGGCCTGCACACACAAGTCAGTTTTCAGCTGCAGGTTGTTTTGCTGCAACTCTTTGTTTTGTGCATAAAATTCACGTTTTGCATCAAAGAATTTATCGCAGGCATTCCGGAAACGCTCATAGATTTTATTGTTATCCTTTTTGGGAGCAAACCCAATCGTACGCCAAACTTTCTGCAATTCGATCAGTTCGCGTGATTTATCGTCCCAATCCTTGTGGTTCTCCAGTTCCGAGTTAGCGATCTCTTCCGCTTTTTCACAGAGCACTGTTTTGGCTTCCAGGTTTTTCTTCTGCTCGTCTTTCCGTTCTTCGAAATACTCCTGGTGTTTTTTATTTATTTTAGAAGTCGCGGCTTTAAAGCGTTCCCAAAGTTCATCTTTCTTATCGCGCGGAACCGGCCCTATTTCGCGCCACTGTTCATGGTATTTCTGTAAAATATTGAAAGCCTTGATCACTGATGGTTCAACCAGCAATTCCTCAGCTTTTTCACAAAGGTTGATTTTTGCTTCAAGGTTCTTCTTCAGGTCAAGATCGCGAAGTTCCTTGTTTATTTTGATGTAGTCGTAAAAATTCTCAACATGGTGATGGTAAGTTTCCCAAAGATCTTTCAGCTTTGACTGAGGCACCAGGCCGGTGTCCCGCCATTTTTGCTGCAAATCACGGAACTCCTGAAAAGTTTTGTTGATTGATTCTTTCCGGTTGACCAGAGATTTGATTTCCTCGATAATATCATACTTAACCTGAAGATTCGTCTCCTTTTCTTCCTCCTGCAATTTCAGGTGATCATTCTTTAGTTGCCTGTATTCCTGCAACAAATTTTTCAGATCCTCTTCATACGGTGCATTTCCCGGCTCAAAATCTGCTTCCTCACCCCCTTCTTTCAAGAAAGACTCCTTCTCGGCCTCAACATTGGCCCGGTGTTTTTTATAGAAATTGATTTTAATCCGGTCAACTTCATCTTTAATATCCTCCTCACCGGCATTTGCGATCAGGTCACGCAAAGCATTTATCAATTCCACCTCCGTGTAGCCGGAATAATCGACTTTCCCCTTTGCAATAACAGCCTCAGCAGTTTCATCATCCATAACTTCCTCTTCTTCCTCATCAGAAGCAGAGTCGTCTTCCGTTTTATCTACCGTTGCTGTCGTTTCGTCTTCAGCAACCTCTTCAGCCTTTACAGGTTCTGCTTCTGGTATCACTTCCGGCTCTGGTTCAGGTTCTGTCTCAGCTACCACTTCTGGTTCGGGTTCAGTCTCCACTTCCGGTTCCGGTTCTGTTACCGCTTCCGGTTCTGTTTCGGGTTCAGCCGATACTTCAGGAGCCACTTCAGGCGTTTCTTCGGTTACAGGTTCTTTTTCTGCAACAGGTTCAGTAAGCGGGGCTGTGTTTTCAGCAGGCGTAGCAGCATCACCCGATTCTACAGGTGTTGCTTTTAACTCTTCATTCGAGTTTTTCAGATCTTTAGGTTCCATGTGATAAATTTTTAAATTACCGAGTAATTTTCAGAGTTTTAGGCCTCTCTCAAAGTTACGAAAATATAATTTTCGGTACGAATACTCAAAGAAAACCGTGATTAATTCTGCAAAACATCAAATCGGGGCAAAAAAAAGCTGCTCCCAAAACAGAAGCAGCCCTATCTCATTCATACATAAAACCTGTTAAGCAATCTCAATCTCACGCTTTTGCGCGACAACTTCTTCTTTTTTAGCGATCACAATTTTTAGAATCCCGTTTTTGAAAGTTGCGTTAACTTTTTCGGCATCCAACATATCCGAAATCCGGAATTTCTTCTCAAAATTTTGGGTTTTAAACTCAATCCGCCTGAATTTGGTTTGCTTTTCTTCCTGTTTTTCAACTTTTCCGGCCACAACCAACTGATCTTTTTCAACAGAAATCGTCACCTGGTCTTTTTCAAATCCGGGTATCAACATTTCAATCTCAACTACATTCTCCGTTTCATACAGGTTGGTAGCAGGCTGAGCAGTAATCTCATTCCTCGAATAGCTATCTTGTTGAAATCCCTGTGTGAAAAACTCGTTCAACAAACGATCAACAGCATTAAAATTATAAACCGGGTTTACTTTTACTAGTTTCATAATTATTTTCCTCCTTTAAAATGTTTTTTTGTGTGTTTTCTATGTTTTGTCCTCCTGATTTCAAGTTCCATTCCACGTGAACAAACCAGACAAAAATCAAATCAAAAAAAGAAAAACAGTGTCACTATTTCCGATTCAGCCAATTTTCACATGACATGAAGTCATATTATCTAACTTTATGGATATATTTTTCCAAACACATCAAGAAGATGAGTATCCAATAAATGTTTCTATTTTTGCAAAAAAATTAAACCATGCGCATCGATATCCTCACGGTAGTGCCCGAGTTATTGGAGAGTCCGTTTAAACATTCTATTTTGAAGCGTGCCCAGAAAAAGGGCTTAGTGGAAATTCATGTCCATAATATCCGTGACTTCTCCACTGACAAACACCGAAAGACCGACGATTACGCTTTTAGCGGGGGGGCAGGCATGGTTATGACCATTCAACCAATTGAAGCAGCCATTGAACACCTGAAAGCACAGCGGGAATACGACGAAATAATTTATACCAGCCCTGATGGTGGGATTTTCAATCAACAGGCAGCAAATCAGCTATCATTAAAGAAGAATATTATTATTCTCTGCGGACATTATAAAGGGGTTGATCAACGGGTCCGCGACCACCTGATTACCCGGGAACTCTCGATTGGCGATTACGTGCTGACAGGCGGAGAACTGGCGGCAGCAGTGATGGTAGACAGTATCGTCCGATTGATACCGGGAGCAATTTCAGATGAGACATCTGCCCTCACCGATTCCTTTCAGGACAACCTGCTGAGCCCACCAGTGTATACTCGCCCGGCAGATTACAAAGGGTGGAAAGTCCCTGAAGTGCTTTTGAGCGGAAACGACAAGGAAATGAACGACTGGAAAGAAAAACAAGCCTACGAACGCACCAAACGCCTTCGCCCTGATTTGCTGGAAAGTAACGACTAGCCCCTGCGGCAAATCGCATTATACGGACAGGTTTGGCATTTTCTGTTATCAGCTACCTGTTCGTACAAGTTTGCTTCGCCAAAAATTTCAAGCAACAAATCCTCCAGGCTGTCAGTAAATTCTGCCGCGATTTCTGAATAATCCACCGGCTTCCCGTTTTGCAAAACGGATGGGGAAAAATCGTCATCGAAAAACTGGTCAATTTTATAAATTGACGGATGGATGGAATGAGCACCTTTCACTCGCCTGAATATTTCGGAATAAACAAGTGTTTGAAAAATCTCTTTCGGGCGTTTTGCTTTTTCCCGGTCATAAAATTCATCGAAAGACTTGAATCTCAACTCCAGGTTACGGCCTGTTTTATAATCGATAATGCGAAAGCCTTCCCTTGTTTGATCAATCCTGTCGACGATTCCGCCCAGTTTAATTTTATGCTGTTGTCCGTTAACCGGCAAAACAAAATCGGCTTCGTATTCCCCTTCCAAGTCTACAACCGAAAACGGGGTAAAAGCTTTATCATTCTCCAGCATGCGCTCCAGGTAGATTTGCAAATTCTCGGCAATCAATATATTTTTCCCGCTGATTTTGATATCCTTGAGTTCCTTATCCTTGTAATATTCTTTCGCAAATGCCGACAAAATTGCTTTTCCAATCTTATTTTTATTTACAGCAACAGCGTCTAAAACCTCGCGGGTAATTTCCCTGTCTTTCAATTCTGCATAAATCAATTCTGCCGCATGATGAAAAAGGTTTCCAAACAACCGGGGATCAACGTCTTCCAGCATTTCATCAGCCTCTTTGATATTTGCCACGTGCCTGAAATAAAATTTCAATTTGCAATCCAGGTAGGTATTCAGTGCACTTGGGCTTAATCTCTTCTCGGCATATCGATCCATAAGTTTTTGCTGATGCTCTTTTGTCCCCTGCACGGTAATTGACTCCGCTCCGGCAGCTTTGAAATCAAAATCCAGGTGCCATGACTCGGGATTAATCGATGAATCGTACATCATCTGAAACAAGTAGCGACTCATTTCTCCCGTGTTTAATCCGTCACTGGATGAATCATAAACGAGAACAACCTCTTCGGCACGATGCAGCAGCCGATAAAAATAATAGGCATACATGGCATCCTGCTCCTCGTAAGCGGGCAAACCAAAAGCTTTTCTCAGGTTGTAGGGAATAAAAGAATGAACAGCAGACGACTTTGGCAGCTTTCCTTCGTTCACCGAAAAAAGTACCAGTTTCTTAAAGTCGAGATTACGGGTCTCAAGCACCCCCATCACCTGTAACCCGGCAAGAGGCTCACCTTCAAACGGAATCGTTATCCGCTGCAAATGCTGGAGGAGAACCCGGTAAAACAACGAAAGCGAAATCTTCTCGTGATGAAATTTCCCCAGCGTATCAACCAGGCGCTGAACAGCCAGATAGACCTGGTACAAATATTCCGCCTCCAGACGAATCGGCTCGTCTTCATCGTTCCGGCAACGTTCTGCCAGCATTTTTACAATATTCATAAAATAGGCAGCACTCTCCTGCCAGTTCACCTGTCGGGAAAATATCAGGGCAAGCAGTCCATCAGCCTGCAAATCGGAGGTGCGGACGTAAATCTTATTTTGCCGGTGAATATCCTTCACCAATTTTTTTGTAGTCGCCCCGGCCAGCAACTGATGATTTAGCACCGACAACACCGGCCTGTAATAAAAAGCATCATCCCCGTCAAGCTTCCTGAAATTTTTCTGCAAGTCAATCAACTGCGAAACAAGACTATAAACAGGCGTATTTTGGAGCGGGTATCCCATGGTAATATTGATTCCCTTAAAACGACAGCCAGCGGCGGACACAACCGGAATCAGCAAATTTTCATCCGCCAGCACCAAGGCAGTATCATCAAAAGAAGGCTCTTTCGAAGGATCAGGCAAGAACTGCATTTGATTAATAACCTGTGCCTGCGCCACCTGACCGGGAACAGAAACCACCTGAACCTTTTTAGTGACAAAAGCCCCTTCATCCGGCACATACCCGTGAGGCATTGGAAACTCAATCAAATTCTGACGAATAAATAAGCCGGCTTCATGGGCAGGATTAGCAACAAATGCTTCATCATAATCCCAGAAAAAATCGGCAATACCTTCTGCTTTTAACCGCCTGAATAACTGGTTCTCTGCCGTATTTAGCGCATTGAAACCGACAAAAACATACCGATCTGAACGTAATTCCGCTTGTTTATCCGACATCAGCTTTTCAACAAGGTCTCGGTAGACCAACCCGCTGTACCCTATCTTTTCGGACAGCAACTCGTCCCGAAAACGATGATAGATTTTAGCCAGCTTGTCCCAGATTGCCAAAAATTTTTCCCGGTTTACAGAAGCGCCGGCTTTTCCAAGGTTGCCCCAAAATTTTTCAATCGCCTGCTTTTGATCGGGACTAAGGTAATCGAACCGGCTTTCAATCTCTTTCAGGTCGGCTACATTCCGGAACAAATCATCGGCATCAAGCAGGTACTTGTCCACATCATTAAAATCATTCAACAAAATTTCGCCCCAGAAAAAGAAATCATCCAACTCTTCCAAATGACCGGTTTCCGAACGATAGATTTTGTGCAAACGCAAAATCAAACTGATCTGGTCTGATATTTGCAACCCGGACAACTGCGAAACAAGTTCATTGATAGTAATGACATCAGGTCCTAAAACAGGCCGCTCGACCAGCTCATTCAGGTAAGCATTAAAAAAAACACCGGAACGCCGGCTTGGAAAAACGACAGACAGGTGATTTATCTCTTCACCGTATTGTTGATACAAATAACGCGCAACCTGTTTCAGGAATGGATTCATAAATCAGTATTTTTGTTAAAGATAACACATAAATTCTGCTCATCTTAACGGAAAAATCGACCTGTATTTTAAAGGTTTTAAAATGAATTATTTAATCTAAAATTTTATACCCATGAAAACGAACAAAACAATTTACACGATGCTCCTGCTGTTAATCATCAACAGTGCGTTATTTGCCCAGTCTCCTGTTAACCCGCTCGAATCAACGCCTTACATCGAAGTTACCGGCGAAGGCGAGATGGAAGTTGTACCAGATGAAATTTACCTCCAGTTTACACTAAAAGAACGCTATGACGGCCGCACCAAAATCGAACTAAACAACCTGGAGAAAAAAATGAGACAACTTTTGCAAAAGAACAAATTCAACCTGGAAGATTTATCGCTTGCAGATGCAAATGCCGATTTTATAACGATCAAAAGAAAGAAAAAAGACGTTCTTGCCTCGAAAGATTTTATTATGAAAGTTTCAGGCACAGGCGAACTGACAAAGCTGTTGGAAATTCTGGATGAAGTTGATGCACAAAACGCATTCGTTAGCCGTGTCGATCACAGTCAGATGGACGAATTAAAAAAAGAAGTGAAGATTAAAGCAGTAAAAAACGCAAAGGAAAAAGCGACCTACCTGTTGAGCGCAGTTGGTGAACAGGCCGGCAACGTGTTGTTTTTACAGGAACGCGAGTCATATGTTCCGATACCAATGATGCGAAACAAAATGATGACATCCATGATTGAAATGGAAACCCAGGATGATATACAACAGGAACCCGAAATTTTATTTCAAAAAATTAAATTAAATTATAAAATTTTTGCCAGGTTTGCAATTCAACATTAAACCCAACAACAATGAAACTCCTGCTTAATATGGCATTTCTTGCTATTGCTGTTTCTGCATTTTCGCAAACACCTGCCTTTGATAAAAACGCTCAACTTGGACGTGGAATTAACCTCGGCAACATGTTTGAAGCGCCTTCTGAAACAGCCTGGGGCAATCCGTTTCAGGATGAATACATGCAGCAAATTGCAGATTTGGGTTTCAACCACGTACGCATCCCAATACAGTGGGAATCAGCAGAACGCAGCCTGCCAACAACACCTTACACCATAAACCAGGAGTTTCTGGCACGCATACAGCATGTTGTTGATCTGGCCCTGCAACATAAGCTCCACGCCATCATAGACATGCATCATCACGAAGCATTATTCCAGGACCCTGATGGTCAGAAAGCCCGGTTCCTGTCGATGTGGAACCAGATTACACACTATTTTTCCAACTATTCAGACAGTCTTGTTTTCGAATTGATGAACGAACCAAACACAAACCTGACTTCGGATAAGTGGAATGACTTTTTAAAGGATGGGATTGACACGATCCGGCAAACTTCGCCAAACCGGTTCATCCTGGTTGGCACATCGGATTGGGGAGGATTGGGAGGACTCCCCAATTTGGTTTTACCCGAAGATGACCACCTGATTGTTACAATACACTATTACAATCCATTTTCATTCACCCATCAAGGAGCTGAGTGGGTAAGCAACTCAAGCTCCTGGCTCGGGACCACCTGGATGGATACCGAAAGCGAACGGATGACTGTCCAATCAGAGTTTACTGCTGCGGTGAATTATAGCCAAAATCATAATGTCCCGATACACGTTGGGGAATTTGGAGCTTACAGTACAGCCGACCTTGCCTCCCGGATCCGCTGGACAAATTATCTGGCCCGGTATTTTGAAAGCCTCAACTTTAGTTGGGGATACTGGGAATACTGCGCCGGATTTGGCATCTACAATCCTTCTTCAAAAACATATGTTACCGGGCTGGTTGATGCCCTGCTGCACAACCCGATGCCGGACCCAACCCCGGTGAACCGGACAGAAATCATCAAAACCCTTTTTAATACTGACGGAAACACTGACGGATGGAACCTTTACAATAACGGAGGCGCATCTTCATCCGGAAGTGTCAGCAATGGAACATATACAATTTCAATACAAAACGGAGGGACAGAAGGCTGGCATGTTCAGCTTTCGCTAAACAACATTGAGCTTGAAAACGGGAAAGACTATGAAGTCAGAATACAGGCCAAAGCCTCAGAAGAACGAACAATCTTTATTTATGCCGGCATGAATAAAGATCCGTGGAGTTCATATAGTGGTTATTCCAGCTATACACTTGGGACCGGGTTCAACCTCTACACCCTGAGTTTCCAAATGCAAAACGCGACAGATTTGAACTCTAGACTGGTAATCGATCTGGGGAAATCGGCCAGCAGCGTTGTGATTGATGAAGTCAGCATCTATGAGGTGAGCCTTGCAACTTCGGCAGAGGAAGTACAAAAACCTGAACCTGTCCTGTACCCAAACCCAACCAGCGGCATGGTCTATTTTAAACAGATGATTAAAAACAGCCCGGTAAACATTTATTCATCCACAGGATTGCTCATAATGAAAACACAACTAAATGAAAATCTCTCAATAAACCTTCACACTCTGCCTTCCGGTCAGTACCTGGTACAATGGCAAACAGACGATGGTGTGCATACCGAAAAACTTGTGAAGTACTGACAGGCTACTTTTTGAATGCCACGACAATACCCTCTTTGTTCCTAGTGCCAAGATCATTGCCCAAATTGTAGCGGATGCAAGGAGAAACTATTCTTAACCTCTGTTTTCCTGATTCAGCACTATCAGGCTGAAAACCTTATTAACCTGTTTACACCCGGACAAACCGAAATTCAACGCAAAAACACCTAAAAGATTCATTCTCGCGAATCTTAACGCCAGCTTCAATCCGGAACAAGCATTGTTGTTTTTTGCTTAGCTATGTTCTTTTTTTATCTTAAAAAACACATTACTTGTTTTTAAATCTACAAAATTGAATCTTTACGTCCTTGGAATGCTAAATATTTACCAACTACTCTTTATCGTATGGAGAAAGCTGAGTTAGGGGCAAGTGAAGTTGAAAATTTACAACAGGAGAATATCGCCCTCAAAGAAGAATTGAAATCGTTACGTGAAACCCTGTATCTCAGGGAGCATCTTCTGAACAGCATACCAACTCCTGCATGGACAGTGAACAAAAAGCACGAATTGATCTATCTTAATAATTCATTTGTTTCTGTTTATGAATTATTAACCGGAACCCGCCTGAAACCTGAAGAGAACATCATCAACCCGATCAAAACAGAGCATCCCGTCAACCATTGGCAAGAAAGACTTAGCCAGGCATTGGGCGGTGAAGAGCTCGAACTGGAAGACATTGTCCAT
>JBNKTK010000092.1:0-15756 GCA_050298035.1 Mangrovibacterium sp.
GTGTCCTATCATAAAGTTTCCACATTAAAGAATAGCGGGCTATTTTGAATAATTTTCAGGAAGAAGATCGCTGTTTAGTTCCTGATTATTGCTGCGTTCAGCATAATCAAAGTAAACTTTGCTTCTACATTCACTTATCGCAATAATTATAAGAGGAAACTCTCATACTTTGCATAAAAAACTGATCTGCTTCGTTAAATTTAGCGAGCTAGCCCTGCAAAATTTGCCTTGTATATCAGCCTTTTATGTCAATCTGAATGCTAAAAATTTTAATCGAACTCAGGTTATAACAATGCATACACAATTTACCAACATGCAGATTTTAGCCAATAATGAATTATAGTATTTGTGATTCTTTTCAAATGGTTGAATAAATTCTTATAAATATCTATAATCCATTTTAATCTAGAATATAAGAGTACTTTCTTCGTTTATAACTTAAATTACTATTATCCAACAGTATGTTCTAATGTGAATTAATTATTTTTGCAAAATGATTTAGCATATATGGCTTAAGTATCTGTAAAAGTACTATATGAAAGACATCGAAATTACTTAGACCCATTATTCATTATCATGCATTTGTGAAACTTGAGTTATGACAACACTGTTGAAACACACAACAACAACAATAATTTTATGGATGTTAGCCATTGCGGTTCAGGCAGAATTGACCAACAGCATGTTCAACATCAGGCATATAGGCTATTCAGAAGGTCTCAGCAGTCAACGCGTGTTTTCTATTGTTGAAGATGAGAACGGTGCAATGTGGATTGCTACAAAAGCAGGAATAGATCGCTATAACGGAAATGTGGTTAAGAGCTATACATTATCGGGCAACTATTATTACGGCGACATGGGCGGGCGTATACTTCGTTTGCTATACGATAAACAGTACGGATTGTGGGCATATGACAACACAGGAAGGATCTATCGTTATTCGATCCTGAATGACAGATTTGAACAGTACCTGTATCTGGGCCAATTTATCAACGAAGAAATCATTTTAAATAAGCTGTCTCTGGATCAGAACGGAACATTATGGTTGGGGCTCAGCATCGGGCTATATAAGAAAGAAGCAGATAAACCTGTCACTTCAGTCATAAACGGACAATATGTAAATGACATTTTATTCACAGGCGAATCACTTTTTGCCGGTACATCCACGGGGGTGCTTCAACTTTTATACTCGCATCCAGACAAGGCAGACTGGCTGTTAAAGGGCAAGGATGTACAGACACTCTTCTACAACGAAAACGGAAATGAACTTTGGATAGGAACCTTCAATAATGGCCTGTGGGCGATGGATTTAAACACATCAACCCTGCTCCACCTAAAAGAACAAAGTTCCGGTTTTCTGAATCCGATAAGAGCGATCACAAGCTTTGACAAACATACCCTGCTGGTAGGAATAGACGGAGGAGGAGTTTACGCAGTGGATCTGGATTCGAAAAAATGTCATCTGCTCATGAGTACAGAAGATAGCACAGATATTTTTCTACAAGGTAACGGAATCTATGCCGTCACCAGAGACAGACAAGGAAACATCTGGATCGGAAGTTACACCGGAGGTGTATCAGTTGCCATTCTGTTGAAATACCCGATTACGGTGTTAACGCATCAAAAAGGTAATACACAATCAATAGCAAATAACAACATCAATGATATAGAAGAGGATACCAACGGAAACCTGTGGTTTGCCTCCGACTTCGGAATCAGTGTCCGGGATACATCTTCTCACAAATGGGGTCACGGGTTAAAAGGAGTAGTTGTAGTGGCCTTGTGTAAAGGGGAAGATGGCTCCATGTGGGCAGGAACATATGGAGACGGCATCTACCTTCTGAACAGCCGGCAACAGGTCATCAGTCATCTTACCAAGCAGCAGGGAGGGCTTACAACAAACTATATTTTTTCGATAAAACAGGATACCGGAGGAAACTTATGGGTGGGAGGTCTGGACGGACAACTGCTGATGATGGATAAAAAGGGATACCCCGAAAGAGCATACGATATTAAATGGATTAATTCCATAGAGGTGGTCAGCCGTGATCAAATAGCCATCGCCACTGTGAACGGCTTCTGCCTGGTAAACAAACGTACCGGAGATATACAACGCTATGTAACCTCTCAGGAATATAAAAAACAAAGTGTCAGTGCCTATATCATATCCATGCTTTTTAATGCAGACAGCACTGTTTGGCTGGGTACAGAAGGGGGTGGGCTAAGCCTGTACGATATGCGAAACCGAACGGTAAGAACATTCACTACGCAGGACGGCCTTCCGTCTAACGATGTATACAGCCTGCAACATGATGCCAGAGGACGTCTTTGGATAAGTACGGGGAAAGGGCTTGCACTAATCGAAGACTTTCAGGTATCGAACCTTAATTATGTGGGTGACATAGACAAGGAATATAACAAATCGTCTTTTGCCCGACTGACAGACGGAAGATTTGCCTATGGCAGTACAAAAGGCGTTGTTTTAATCACACCCGATGCCATCACCATGACAAACTATCAGGCTCAATTGAGATTTACCGGCCTGACAATAGACTATCTGACCGCAGATGAAGAAAAGCGCCTACGCCCTGAAGTCTATGATATGTTGGCTAAGGGCATGGTTCAACTTGACTACAAACACAACTCATTCGCTGTCAGCTTCGAGTCGATCAATTATCGCTTTCAACGTGACATTGCTTACCAGTATATTCTGGAAGGATACGAGAAATCATGGAGCAGCTTATCGCCCAACGGTATGGTGAGATACACCAATGTATCTCCGGGTTCTTATCTCCTTAAAGTACGCAACTTGCGACGGAATAACGGAAAAATTATATCCGAACAAACACTTGTATTAAAAGTGGCTCAACCCTGGTGGAATTCATGGTGGGCATGGATCGTTTACATTTGCATCGGAGGCATCGTCCTTTCCTTTATCTGGCGTTACAAGAGCAATCAACTTCAGAAACGGTACGATGAAGACAAAATAAAGTTTTTCATTGATACTGCGCATGACATCAGGACACCTGTAACACTTGTTATGGCTCCTTTAGAAGACCTATGTAAGGAGAAAGGGCTTTCGGACAAAGCCCTTTACCTGCTGAAACTAGCGCAAAGCAATACAAACAAGCTCTATACTCTCATCACTCAGCTACTTGAATTTGAAAAAGTAGATACACACAAGAAACAGCCGGTATTAAGCCCGTTAAATCTCAACGACATCCTTGCAGAAGAGATTGCCGGTTTCCAGCCACTGTGCGATAAGAAACAATTGCACTTAAGTCTTTCGCTGCCCGATGAAGATGTTTACATAATGGCAGACTTACATATTGTAGAGAAACTTCTGGATAATCTTATTTCCAATGCCTGCAAGTATACGATGCCACAGGGTGATGTCTGCATAAGTTTAAACTACACAAAACGAAAAGCCATTATAGAAATCAAAGATAGTGGTATTGGCATTCCGAAAAAGGCAAAAAAACATTTGTTCACGGATGTTTACAGAGCCGAAAATACGAAAAAATCGAACGAAGGAGGAACTGGCTTCGGTCTCTTGCAGGCAAGCCGGATAATAAAAACACTGCACGGAAAGATCACCTTTCAATCCGAAGAGAACAAAGGCAGCACTTTTACAGTAACGTTACCCAGAACCTATGACCTTCCCCAACCTGTCTCTAAGCAAAATATTACACCTAAGGAGCTCGTACTCTCCGGATCTACAGATGTTGCAAAGCAAGAAGTGAGCGAGACCGGGAATATAAGCAGGCAATCGGGGAAAGATACCCTGCTTATAGTAGAAGATCACGAAGCCCTCCGATACTACTTGCGTAAAACGTTCGAGAACGACTTCAGGGTGGTTGACGTTTCAGACGGAGAAGAAGCACTCTCATACCTCGAAAATGAATACCCGGATCTGATACTATCCGATGTTATGATGCCTGGTATACAAGGGGATGAACTTTGCAGAATGGTCAAAGACAATCCGGACACCTCGGGTATACCATTCATCCTGCTTACTGCAAAGGTTAATCATGCTGCCACCGTTGAAGGACTACAAAAAGGTGCTGACGACTATATTCCCAAACCTTTCAGCACCGAGATTCTAACACTGAAAGTACAGAGCCTGATTGCTAACAGAAACAGGCAAAGGGACTTTTTTATGCGGCAAGCTTTGCTGCAAGTTGAAGCAGGTAAAATACATCCAGATACTAATGAAAGTCAGAATACAACCATAAAAACCGATGACAATAAGACGGATGAACCAGATTCGGATATACTTTCGGAAAGCGATCGTCAGTTTATCACACAGGCGACTCAGATTATCATCGGTAACATAAGCAACATGGATTTTAATATCAATACGCTTTGCCAGGAAATGGCCATGAGCCGAACGCTCTTTTACAGCCGCCTTAAATCGTTGACCGGAAAAGGACCACAAGAGTTCATACGCATCATCCGGCTTCAGAAAGCTGCCGAACTATTGAAAGAAGGTAAAAACGTAACAGAAGTTGCTACAGACACCGGATTTGTAAATACAAAATATTTTAGTTCGCTATTTAAGAAACAATTTGGCATACAACCCAGCAGATACAATCAATCCGATTCAGCGTAGTAATCAATTAAAGAACGGAATTTATTCGATTAACATGTCGATGGCTTGCTACCTTTTATTAACACAACTACAACCTGCAAGAATATACATAACACATGCAGATCTATAGGAATTTGAAGACTCTACATTGGAGGATTTAAAGAAAATGTCAGTTATCAAACCTTATTTGTCAGTTATCAGCCCATTGTTTTTACCTGTCATGTGCATTTTTACACTGCTATTTTGAGCAAAAGACTAACTAAAAACGATCTATTCGTATGCACATCCGGCAAATGTTTGGTGCAGTCCACACTCATAATAGCACAGAATAATATTAACTAAATATTTGTAATATGAAAAAAACAGCTTTGTTTCTACTCTTATCATGTTTAATTCTACAATCATGTTCATCACAAGGTGATGAGGATATTGGAGAACACCCTGATTTATTTTTCAATGATGATTTTGAAACTTTGGATGAAAGCATCTGGACCAAAGAAGTGCATGAAGCCGGATGGGTAAACCAGGAATTGCAAGCTTACAATAAAGCCTATGTTTCGGTGGGTGTTGATGAAGGTAAATCGGTGCTGATTCTGACAGCCGAACGCAAAGGCAATAAAATCTACTCCGGACGCGTAAATACCCAGGGAAAAAAGAACTTTAAATATAAAAAAATAGAAGCAAGCATCAAGCTGCCCAAAACAGCCAATGGCCTTTGGCCGGCATTCTGGATGATGGGTGACAACAGTAAGCCTTGGCCGCAATGCGGAGAAATAGATATTATGGAGATGGGTGAACACAGCGGAATTGCAGGAGCGACTACAGAAACATTCCTGAACTCTGCAATCCACTACGGAAACGATGCCGAATCGGGACATCAGCAAGAATATCAGGCTGCCAATGTCGCTTATAGTTTGCAAGATGGCCAATACCATGTTTTTGCATTAGACTGGAACAAAGACCGATTAACAGTATCGGTTGATAATATAGAATTTCATTCGTTCGACATCAGCGAATCCAGCGGACGCGCTGCATATTTCCAAGACAACTTCTTCATTTTGTTTGATCTGGCTGTTGGTGGTTCTTTTACCGGTATAACTGATATTAATGATATTACAGCTTTAAAAGACGGACAAAAAGTGAATATGTATATCGACTGGGTAAAAATTTATTAATCTTAACAATAAACTCAATGAATATAAAAGCATACAAATACATTCTGTTTTGCGGGCTACTATCTATGTGCCTGTTCGGAAGCGTATTTCAAATGAAAGCAGCAGAATCAATGTATTCTGCCACACAGCAAAAAGACATCAAAGTAACGGGATTAGTAAGAGATAATCTAGGCCCTATAACAGGAGCAAATATTATTGAAAAAGGAGATAACCGCAACGGAACTATAACTGATGCAAATGGCGAGTTCAGCCTGAATGTCAGTCCGGGAGCCACCCTTATTATTAGTTTTATCGGTTACGAAGCACAAGAAGTTGCGGCCAGTGAGGTTCCTCTGAATATTACTCTTGAAGGATCTGTTGAAATGTTTGACGATGTGGTTGTTACAGCACTGGGAATCAAGAGAGAACGTAAAGCACTAGGTTATAATGTGGCGGAAGTAAAAGGCGATGCGTTTACAAAAGCCAAGGAAACCAATGTCATCAATTCAATGGCAGGGCGTGTTCCCGGACTTGTTGTCAGTCAAACAGCGGGCGGCCCCTCAGGTTCTACCCGCGTTCTCCTGCGCGGTAACACTGAAATGACCGGAAATAATCAGCCGCTGTATGTAATCGATGGTGTTCCTCTGGACAATACCAATTACGGAAGTGCAGGTACATCCGGAGGTTTCGATCTTGGCGATGGTATTTCAGGCATTAACCCCGATGATATCGAAAATATGTCTGTACTTAAAGGCCCTGCCGCATCTGCTCTTTATGGCAGCCGCGCCAGCCATGGTGTTATCCTGATCACCACAAAAAAAGCCAACGGCAAGGACAGTTTTAGTTTGGAATACAATGGAACGTTGACTTTTGACACACAACTTGCTAAATGGAACAACATACAACAGGTTTATGGTATGGGCAGCAATGGAACCTACAGTATCGATGCCGTATCAAACACCAACAAAAGCTGGGGTGCGAAAGCAGACGGAAGCAATTCCCTGAGATATTTTGACGGTGTTGAGCGGCCATACCGCATCATACCCGACAACACCTCAGGCTTTTTCCGTACAGGACTTACTGCCAGCAATACAGCCATCATCAACTCAAACTCAGGAAATAGTGGCATACGCTTCACTTATACTGACATGCGTAACAAAGACATTGTTCCGGAAACTCAAATGAGTCGTAATATATTGAAACTAGGTACCAACACTTCACTGAACAAGGTGGATCTCTTTTTCAATGTTAACTATCTGCACGAGTCCGTAGAAAACCGCCCCGCGCTTGGCGATAGCAAATCAAACATTGGTAAAAACCTGATGACACTGGCTACCACCTACGACCAAAGCTGGCTAAGAACCTACCAGGATGAAAATGGAGAGTACTCCAACTGGAACGGCATGGATCCCTACAATGTGAATCCCTATTGGGATGTTTATAAAAATTCCAACGACTCGAAGAAAAATCAATTCCGCTTCAGTGGGAAAGCAGTTTGGAATATCAATGAGCATCTGAAGTTACAGGGAACAGCCGGCTCCGAACTCAATTGGTTTACTTTCGAGGACTTTAAAGCTCCTACTACGCCCGGCTTTGAAGCAGGACGACTTCAGAACAATTCCTTCGAAAACCAAATGTACAATTTTGAGTTACTCGCCCTTTTCAACAAAAGCTGGGGAGATTTTAACCTTAGTACTACCCTCGGGGGGAATATGTACAAAGTAAATAACAAAACCACAGTTATTACTGCTCAGGATATGCAAGTGCATGATGTAGTGGCTTTTATGAGCTTCAACGAAACCAGCATAGATTATAATACTTATCGCAAGCAAATTAATTCGGCCTTTGGTGCTGTTAATTTGGGATGGAGACACATGCTCTATTTAGATGCCACACTAAGGGGTGACCAATCATCAACCCTACCTACCAGCAATAACACATATGTTTACCCCTCATTTTCAGGTAGCTTTGTATTCTCAGAACTTCTTCAAATAAAAGAGATCATGCCTTACGGAAAGCTTCGTATGTCATGGGCTCAGGTGGGTAGCGATACAGATCCTTACCAGTTAGGGCTGGTATACACCAAGTCCAAATTTTCTTATCCCGGCTACACCATCGGATATATCAACAACAATATGATTCCAAACAAGGACTTAAAACCTACCAGAACCAACTCTTTTGAAATAGGTTTGGATACTAAGTTTCTGAATAATCGGGTTGGTGTTGATTTTACCTATTATACACAGATCAGTAAAAACCAGATTATGGGCATGGCCAATTCCGCTGCATCAGGCTACAACTACCGATTGATCAATGCCGGTGAAATTGAAAATAAAGGTATAGAAATAGCACTCAATACACGCCCGGTTGAAACCGACAACTTCTCATGGGATTTAAATCTGAATTTCTCGAAAAATAGCAACAAAGTAATATCGCTTGTTGATGATATGGATATGTTTGAGTTAGAAAAAGCTCCCTGGCTCGATGTGCTGGTAGCTGCCAAAGTCGGCGAGAATTTCGGATCGATTGTTGGGCCTGACTTTAAATACAATGAAAATGGAGATATACTCATCGACCCGAAGACTGGTTTACCTCAATACGACAATAGTAATCATGTGTTGGGTAATGCATCCTGGGACTGGACCGGAGGTTTAACTACGACTCTGACTTACAAAAGAGTGTCTCTTTCTGCTGTTGCTGATGTAAAGGTAGGTGCCGACCTCTACTCCATGTCTGCCCGTGCAGCTCATGAATCTGGCAAGAGCAAAGCAACAATTGCTGGACGTGAGGGATGGTACCGATCTGAAGAACAACGTCAGGCTGCCGGTATTGCCAAAGGTTCTTCTGAATGGAGCCCAACAGGAGGTTTTATCGCTCCCGGCGTAATTGACAATGGGGATGGCACTTATCGTTCCAATGATATTTACATCAACCCCGAGGATTATTGGATGAATGTAAGCCGTAACGCGCCATCCATGTTTGTCTATGACAACTCGTATGTTAAGTTAAGGGAACTAACACTGAGTTACCAAGTTCCAAAGGCATTATTAAAAAATGTTGTAGAAAGCCTTAATGTTTCGTTCGTTGCACGTAACCCATTTATCATATGGAAAAACATTCCGAACATCGATCCGGATTCCAATTACAACAACACGACTGGTATGGGCTTAGAGTATGGCTCCTTACCATCGCGCAGAAGCTATGGGTTCAACGTCAATATAAAATTCTAAAAGAATTTAAAGTTTAATTATCTACAAAGAATATATACAATGAAATACAATCTATCATATATTGCAACAATACTGGTGGCTCTTGTTCTGTCATTTTCAGCTTGTACGGATAAGTACATGGAGGATTTGAACACAGACCCCTCGAAAGCGACTTCCATTGACCCCAACGCCCAACTCACTAGTGCACAGCTACAAACTTATGGAGACCTGGGTATGGTAGAAATTTATCGCAACTATCTCTACGGATTCACCCAACAGTTAATGGGAAATTGGAATACAACAAATTTTGGTGGCCGCCACACAGTCGATAATAGTAAGATGAGCCGTCTCTGGACATCATTTTACCCAACAGCTATCAAGAACGTCACGGATGCCGAGTACCGCACTGCCAACGACACGCTAATGGTGAACATTAATTCGGCCTTGCGGATATACAGAGTCTATCTCATGTCTATCATCACAGATATTTATGGAGATGTACCATACAGCGAAGCCGGAATGGGATTTCTAGAAGGAAAGTTCAATCCCCGTTATGACACCCAGGAAGAAATATACACTAATTTCTTCGAAGAGTTGAGTGCTGCTGTTGAGAATTTTGACGCCAGCAAAGACAAAATTACGGGCGACGTTATTTACAACGGAAACATTGCACAATGGAAAAAACTAGCGAATTCTCTTCGTCTGCGCTTTGCCATGCGAATCTCTGAGGTAGTGCCACAGAAGGCGCAGGAAGAATTTGAAAAGGCACTGCAAGCCGATGGCGGCATCATGGAGAATGCCGACGACGATGCACTAATCAAATACATGGACATTGCATTCAGTTTTGGACAAGAAGCCTATACTGATTATCGGGGTAATGCATTATCGCAGTTGCTTTTTGGCAACGACCCTGCCAATAATCCGAGCTATCTTTGCTCCACTTTTTACAATCAGCTTTATAACACTAACGACCCTCGTACTTTCAGAATTGCACGCTTCTATTACGATGGACTTATGAGTGCTACAAGTACAGACAATCGTGTTGATTTAACTGATGAGATTATCGCCCAAGGTGTTCAGACACACCCCTGTGATCCGGGAGCTTTCTCTTGGGAACCATGGCCTGAAGGTTATAACAGCGATATATTGAAAGAGCTGGCCAAAACCAATGCTTCAGTCGAGTATAGCGTTGCTCGTGAAACTGAACCTAAGCTGGCCAATAATTTTCTCAAAGGAGATAATCCCGGAGTCGTAATAACTTCGGCAGAAGTGAAATTTCTATTGGCGGAAGCCAAATTAAAATGGAATGTTGGGGGCAGCTCTGTTAATGACTTATATATTAGCGGAGTAAGGGCTTCTATGGATTTTCTGGCTGATAATTATAATTGTGCACCTGTATCCGACAGCGATTTCGACACGTTTATCCCGAATATTAGCATAGGTTACACAGATGAGCAGAAAAAGCAAGCAATTAACACACAAGCATGGATTCTCCATCTTACCAATCCTGCCGAGTGTTGGGCAAATGTTCGCCGATCAGGCTATCCCCAGCTTAAATCTCCTGCCGAATACGGCTTCGGCAAGTTCCTTACCGGAGGTTCTGAAATCCCCGTACGCCTCAGCTACCCGGTTCTTGAATCATCATACAACAAAGCAAGTTATGAAGAGGCACTAATGCGGATGGGTGGAACAGATAGCTGGATCACACCTGTATGGTGGAATAAATAATTACAGAATAACAAAAAAGAAGTAAATCGAAGAGATATGAAAACGATATATTTTATACTACTTGCTGTACTTGCTGTGAGTTTTACATTTACAGCATGCCAGGACGAAGATCCGTTCTCAACAGCTACCGCCAATGACGATCCGCGTATACTCGACCCCATTTTTCCGGATCGTGTAAAAGGTGAACTCCCTGTTATTGCCAATATAAACAGGGATGCCAACCTCACAATGGAATTGACTGTTACACCGGCCGACTATACCACCATTTCATGGCAGATTGACGGAATTGAAGTACAAACCGGAACAGAACTTGATACCGGTCTCTATGCAGGTACATACAAACTGAAGGTAATAGCTTCGACCGAAGCCGGAAAATCGACCTATCGCGAGGGTATGGTACAGGTAAATCCATTACCGGATGATCCATGGGCTACTGAAATAGGTTTCGAGCGTATTATCGCACCTGGTATGAAGGCTCGACTTTATGGTAACAATCTCAACAACGTAAAAAGTATCATTATCAATGGAATAACCATCACTAATGTTGTTTACGTCGACTCTGAAGACAATGCTTATATCGAATATGAAGTTCCTGCTGATTTGGCCGAAGGTGATCATCGTGTGGTACTGGTAGACAATGATAACAACGAGTATGGTGGCAATATCGTCAAAGTCACCTATGCGTCACTCATCACATCTGGAGCCGACCGAATCAATGCGAAAACAGAATGGGTTATGACAGGTATCAATCTCGATAAAATTGTTTCGCTAACGTTCGCAGGACAAACGTTCACCGAATTCACACAACAGTCGTTCAGTGAAATTGCACTTATCAGTCCTCAACTGGAAGAAGGGACATACCAACTGGCCGGAAAAACAACAAGCGGAACAGACGTACAATTCTACCTTGATAACGAAACAGTTACCGAACAGACAGTCACTGTTTCTTCAACCACAGTTCTCTGGCAAGGACACCATTATGTATCGTGGGATGAACCGGACGATAGTCCAAATAAAAAATTCAATTTGATTGGCAAGGAGGCCTTTGCCTCGATAACAGCCGGTGCTATCCTGAACATCCAATATTCAGTAGCTCCTGAAGCCGAATATCATCAGTTACGCACAACCAGCGGTTGGTGGAATGATCTTCCGGGCACTTCCGTTATAGAATTCTCGGAAGACGGTGCTAAAAATGTGGAGTTAACGCAAGAGGTGTTGGATAAAATTCAAACAGAAGACGGATTCCTCTGCATAGGGCATGGTTACTACGTAGATATGATAACCGTACAGTAATATGCACCATGAAAAATTTAATCATTGGATTATGACACTGAAAAGAGTATTACTAATTTTTACATCAATTATTATGGCTGCCTGCACTACGCAGGTAGCCCCTCCTCCGTCAATTGCGGAGAATCCTCAGATAGAGCAGCAGGTAAACGACATCATCAAAAAAATGACTCTTGATGAAAAAATAGGTCAGATGACTGAACTTAGCATTGATGTATTAGGAGAATTTGTTAATGATGAATTCAAACTTGATGATAACAAACTTCACGAGGCCATTGCTGAATTCAAAGTTGGTTCTTTTTTAAATGCCCCTGGCCCTGTTGCTCAAAGTCGGGAAAAATGGCAAGAGATTATCGGTGAAATACAGGCTGTATCGATGAAAGAAATTGGCATTCCCTGTATCTATGGATTGGATCAGAATCATGGTACCACCTACACATTGGGGGGTATTCTATTCCCGCAAAATATTAATATCGGGGCTTCGTTCAACACAGAATTGGCATACAAATCGGCACAGGTTACCGCTTATGAAACCCGTGCTGCCAACTGTCCGTGGACTTACTCCCCGACTGTAGATATGGCACGCGACCCGAGATGGCCACGTGTTTGGGAAAATTACGGAGAAGATTGTCTGGTTAACTCAATCATGAGTAGTACTGCGGTTCGTGGTTTCCAGGGCGATGACCCTGATCATATCCCTGCCGATCGTATCGCTACTTCAGTAAAACACTATATGGGGTACAGCATGTCGCGTACCGGTAAGGATCGCACGCCGGCTTACATATCCGAATCCGATCTACGCGAAAAATGTTTTGCACCTTTTAAAGCGTGTGTTGAGGCCGGAGCATTAACCATCATGGTCAACAGCGGATCTATTAACGGAATGCCGGTTCATGCCAACCATGACTTACTGACCAAATGGTTGAAAGAAGACTTAAAATGGGATGGAATGTTGTTAACTGATTGGGCAGATATCGACAATCTTTACAAACGGGAACACATCGCTGCCAATAAGAAAGAGGCAATCCAGATAGCCATTAATGCAGGCATCGACATGGCGATGGAGCCTTACGATCTTAATTTCTGTACACTACTGAAAGAACTGGTGGAAGAAAACAAGGTACCCATGAGCCGCATCGATGATGCTGTACGTCGCATTCTCAGATTAAAACTCCGCTTGGATCTTTTCAATCGACCTAATACATTGACTGAAGATTATCCGCTTTTTGGCAGTAATGAACACAAGGAATTAGCACTCCATGCTGCTGAAGAGTCAATGATCCTGCTTAAAAATGAGGACAATATATTACCTCTAACAAAAGGTAAAAAACTCCTTGTCACCGGCCCTAATGCCAATTCGATGCGCTGTTTGAACGGTGGATGGAGCTATACATGGCAAGGACATCTGACCGACAGGTTCGCCGGTGAATATAATACCATCTACGAGGCGATATGCAACAAATTTGGTGTAAACAATGTACGCTTGGAGCAAGGAGTAACTTATAAACCGGAAGGAAGCTATACGGAAGAAAATGAGCCGGAGATTGAAAAAGCTGTTGCTGCAGCACGCGATGTAGATATCATCATTGCTTGTATTGGTGAAAACTCTTATTGCGAAACACCCGGGAATCTCTCTGATCTCGCCATTTCGCCCAATCAACGCAAACTTGTAAAAGCCCTGGCTACTACAGGAAAGCCAATTGTGCTGATACTCAATGAGGGCAGGCCCCGTATCATCAACGATATTGAGCCGCTGGCAAGTGGTATCATAAACATTCTGTTGCCAGGTAATTTTGGTGGCGATGCATTGGCCAACATATTGGACGGAAGTGTCAACCCGAGTGCAAAAATGCCTTATTCATACCCACGCCATCAAGCCGAACTCACCACATATGATTACAGGGTGAGCGAAGAAACAGACAAAATGGAAGGAGCGTATGACTACGATGCGGTTATCTCGGTACAATGGCCTTTCGGCTACGGACTTAGCTACACAACATTTGAATACAGTAATTTCAAAACGAACATGACATCATTTACAGCTGAGGATGAATTACATTTTTCTGTGGATATAACCAATAGCGGCACAAAACCCGGTAAAGAACCGGTTCTTCTTTTCAGTCGTGACTTAGTGGCATCGCTTACTCCGGAGAGCCGTAGATTAAGAGCATTCAAAAAAGTAGAACTGCAACCCGGCGAAACCCAAACCGTTACCTTATCTATTAAAGGCAGCGATTTAGCATTTGTTGGTGCAGATGGCAAATGGATCCTGGAACAAGGAGATTTTCGAATGCAAAGCGGTAATCAAACATTGAATATTGTATGTAGCCAAACATACAAATGGAACACCCCTAATAAATAAATGATATTCCTTGTTTGATATTCAATGAACTGAATAATACCATTCACGTAATAGGATCTAAAACACTTGTCTTTGTACAGCCTTTGGAAAAAAGGCTGTACAAAGTACATTAACAATCCACCCTTAGCCTTTCTGATTTTCTTTAACTCTGCTGAGACTTTAATCTATCAGGATCTCCGGTGATTTTTCCAAAAGGATTAGTGCTTTAGAGGAGCCATTCGATTATTGCATTCACCCGGCCTTTATTGTCTTTTTTGTTTTTAAATACCTTTTCTTTTTTTGCAATTATTACATATTTGTCCTTACTGATATCCTCGAATGATAATAATCGCTGGTTCTGTAGTGCTTATTAAGGCCGCGATGAATCGATAATACTTTTCGGCTCCCCAATACCATTTACTTTAAATATACTGCAACTACGTCACTCTTCAGGATATTCATAATCAATCTTTTAGTCCTTGTGATAAATGATTGCAGGATGGTGTCCGTTCAGTATTATTCCTCCACATAATATAGTCCCCTTAGTTATTAAATTACTTATTGTCTTATTCAATAATATGACAAACCATTTTCACCTTACAGGTTATTTTAAACAAAACCGAACTAAAAAGCAACTCAAAGAAGTGTGAAATAAAAGGGTTCGTAGAAATTAATGCTTAAAAATGAAGTGTCAGGATTTTTAATATATCGGCCGGAATTTATAGGACTTGTGAATTATTCGGTCTGGAAGATTAAGAACTAACCCATAAACATCGCAACGGGCTTAGAACTCAGCAGAATTTGAAACAGAATGAATTATTGGAAAATTTAAGTCTTTAAGAAAAACAGACAAAGAGTGCGACCGTCTCCGTAAACACGCGCTTCATAAAGTTTACACCATTGAGGGCAGAAGGAAAAGCCCCTATATTTTTATCCCGATTATGAGCAAGGCAATGTGCCCTTTGAGCCTTTTTAAACTCAAAGGGGTCAACATTCTAAAAATCAATTACGCTAATTAATACCTGTCCATAAAGTCGGGTGTTTGAACTGTAAAGTTTAAATACAAGGCGTGAGAAAAATTCAAACCGCAATATACCAGCGTATATGAGGATTGGGATTTTGAGCAACCACACAGTAGCTGGATTTTATAGACGAACACTAATTAATGGATGAAGGTTTTCTTGCCCAACCATATTATTGTATTCTATGATACTGTTCTCTTTTTTAATCTCACTCATAGCCAGTTTTTTCATTTACAATAAAAATTAAAGGAACTATACACTACAATGTTGGTTCATAAGCCATAATTCTGTAATTTGAGTAGGCATTTCGGTAATTAGTGCCTGTCCATAAAGTCGGGTGCCTGGACTATAAAGTTTAAATACAAGGCGTGTGAAAAAATCAAACCGCAGTATACCAGCGTATATGAGGGTTTTGAGCAAC
>JBNKTK010000093.1:0-9253 GCA_050298035.1 Mangrovibacterium sp.
GGTAATCTGTGATGGGGACAATTAAAAATTTTGGAATGAAAAATACAAACCATGTTTTGGATTGTAATGTTACTGTTCTTTCTTTGAGGAAGTTACGGAAATGTTTGGCTGCGGGGAAATTTCTGGTTTTTCTGTCGCTAATGATTGTCTTCACCCCCCAATCTTTATCGGCTCAAACAAATGATGACTGTTTGGCCTGCCATGATGATCCGGAATTGTATACGATGGTCTCCGGAAGGAAAACTTCCCGGTATGTAAAGCCCGATGCTCTTAAGAATTCTGTTCACGAAGATATTGATTGTGCTTCCTGTCATCAGGATGCAGCAGTTGAGGATTTTCCGCATCCTGAGAAACTTCAGCCGGTAGATTGCGGAATGTGCCATGATGATGCAATGGCCAAATTCATGAAAGGTGTGCATGGTCAGGCATACAAAGCCAATGATAAAAATGCCCCAACCTGTACCGATTGTCATGGTGCCCATCAGGTTCTGAGGGCATCCAACCCTGCGGCCAGGACCTATAAAATGAATATTCCGTATTTATGTGGAAGGTGTCATCAGGAGGGGGCTCCAGTTGCCCGGAATTATAACATTACAGAACACAATATCCTGGAAAATTATAGCCAGGGCATCCATGGGCGCGGATTGTTTAAAAGTGGCTTAACAGTAACTGCCACATGCAATAATTGTCATGGCAATCACCTGATTTTGCCGCATACCAATTTACAATCGAGCACTTCGCCTAAAAATATTGCAGCTACCTGTATGCAATGTCATGCCCGAATTGAGGATGTGCATACAAAAGTGATCAACCGGGAGCTTTGGGAGAAAAAACCGGGAGCCATCCCGGCTTGTACTGATTGCCATCCTCCGCACAAGGTTGAGTTGAGGAATATCCTGGAAACCATAACCGACAAAACCTGTTTGGCTTGTCATGAGCAGGAGGGCATCCATAAGGTTGTCGGTGAAGAAGAAGTCTCATTGGAGGTTGATGTAAATGATCTGGCCAATTCATCACATAAAAATATTACTTGTGTAAAATGCCATTCTGATGTAACTGCAAATTTGATGCGCCCGTGCGAAACAGCCGGAAAAGTTGATTGTTCAAACTGTCACGCCGAAGAAGCAGATGTGTATTTTGCGAGCGGACATGGGCAGGCTTATTTCAAGAAAGATGAGAATGCACCTTATTGTACTGATTGCCATGGAACTCATTTGGTAAAGCCAATCCTGGATGAAACCTCACCGGTCTTTCGTTCAGCAATTCCCAAATTGTGCGGAGCATGTCATCAAAAAAACGGCAAGGCATTGAATAGTGCTGAATTGAAGGAGCAGGATGCCCTGCATGATTACTCGACAAGTGTCCATGGAAAAAGTCTGGCTGAGAAAGGTTTGCTATCGGTAGCTGTGTGTACGGATTGTCATACCGCTCACTTTGAGCTGAAGGAAAACGATAAAAGGTCATCTGTCTATCCTGCAAATCTTGCTGCAACCTGTGGAAAATGCCACAAAGGTATTTACGATGAGTATCGAGCCAGCGATCATGCCTATGCCGATAACCAGGGGGAATTGAAATTTCCAACCTGTGAGACCTGCCATACTGCACACAAAATATCGGAAGTACATCAGGATAAGTTCATGGCAGAGATTACGGCTCAATGTGGCAGGTGCCATAAGCAGCTGGCTGAAACATACCTGGAGACTTATCACGGGAAAGTTTATCAACTCGGCTATCTGGAAGCTGCCCGCTGTTCTGATTGCCATGGGGCACATAACATCCTGCGGATGGATAACCCGAACTCGACCATCGGGCCGCGTAATATTGTGAGAACCTGCAAAAAGTGCCATACTGATGCCAATATGAAGTTTACCGGGTATCTGACCCATGCCACTCACTATGACAAGAGCAATTTTCCATGGCTTTATTATACATTCTGGATAATGACATCACTTTTGCTTAGTGTTTTTGCATTCTTTGGGCTCCATACGCTCTTGTGGTTGCCCCGGTCAATTGGTGCAATGATCAAGAAAAGGCAACATGTGAAACTGGTAGGGAAGCAGGTTTATATCCGACGGTTCACAAAGAGCCAGCGCGTTACCCATATTTTTGTGATCGTGAGTTTCGTGTTGCTTGCGTTAACCGGGATGATCCTGAAGTTTGCTTATATGGATTGGGCAAAATTCCTTGCCCGGATTATTGGAGGGGCATATGTGGCCGGTGTTTTACACCGGATTGCAGCTCTTACAACGTTCGGATATTTTATATACCATGTAATATCATTGTTACGGATTAAATATAAGAAAGGAATTAGGGTCAGCAAATTTATTTTTAGTAGTAACTCGTTGATGTTCAATAAACAGGATGTGAAAGATTTTTGGGCATCGATGAAGTGGTTCACCGGTATTGGCCCAAGGCCGGCTTACGGAAGATGGACTTATTGGGAAAAGTTCGACTATTTTGCTGTTTTTTGGGGTGTTGTTGTTATTGGTGCTACCGGCCTTATGTTGTGGTTCCCAGAATTCTTTACACGAATTTTCCCGGGTTGGCTGATAAATGTAGCCCAAATAATCCATAGTGACGAAGCACTGTTGGCTGTCGGGTTTATTTTTACGATTCATTTCTTCAACACGCATCTTCGTCCTGAATCATTCCCAATGGATACGGTGATATTTACCGGTCATGTACCTTTGGAAGAGTATAAGGCAGATCGTCCCCGGGAATATGAAGAATTATTGAAATCCGGGAAGCTGGAAAAAGTAACAGTTGTCAAAGAATTTACACCCGAAAAGATCCGGTTGGTCAAAGCTTTTGGCTTTTTGGCCTTGTTTGCCGGAATTGTTTTGGTGATATTAATCATTTATTCATTGATATTCCACTGATTGTGTTATGATAATAGATGTCAATTGTAAAATTATATCATATCGTATTAGTAGGATTAAGTTGTTGATAATGGCACAAATCGGTTTGTCGACAGATGAAATGTTTGTGGATTATAATGAGTATAATTTCATATAAATCAATTGTGTAGAAGCTGTATAAATTGACTGGTCAGATTGAAATATCTGGTAAATTTTTCAATCTTGCATGAATGAAAAAACAGGCTAAACTAAATCGGAACGTATGAAACTACCATCTTCATTTAAGAACTGGATATCAATTACAGGAGCAGTTCTGGCGGTATTTAATCTTGCTTCAATATTGTCGTTATTCTTGCTGAATGTCTTCTTTGGGTTTGGTGGTTCTTATATCGGTTTGTTTATATACATTGTTTTGCCGGTCTTTATGATAACGGGGCTGATACTTATCCCGATAGGGATGAGGATATTTCGGAAAAAAGCCCGAAAAGCAGAACAAGCTGGTAAAGCCATGAATTGGCCGGTTATTGATTTTAATAATATTGCAGTAAGAAACGCATCGGTTATTTTCATTGTAGGGACAGTCTTTTTGTTGATAATTTCATCGGTAGGGAGTTATGAGGCGTTTCATTATACCGAGTCTGTTGAATTTTGCGGAAAACTTTGCCATCAGGTTATGGAACCGGAATATACAACCTACCATGGATCGGCGCACGAACGTGTCGCCTGTGTTGAATGTCATGTTGGCTCGGGGGCAAGCTGGTATGTGAAAAGTAAGCTATCCGGTTTGTATCAGGTCTATTCGGTGATGGCAAAAAAATACCCGAAGCCCATCCCAACCCCAATTGCAAACCTGCGTCCTGCCAGGGAAACCTGTGAGGAATGTCACTGGCCGGAGAAATTTTATGACCGTAAATTGAGAATTGAACATTCATTTCTTGCCGATGATGAAAATACAGAGGAAGTTGTTCATCTGCAGATAAAAACGAGTTCGAAGCAAACGCAGAATGGATTGGAGAAAGGTATCCATCAACATATCAGTCCGGAAGTAAAGATTGAATATAAAACTTCGACTGAGAACAGGCAGGTTATTCCCTGGGTGAAATATACCAATACAAAAACAGGCGAGTCTGAGATTTTTACCGACATTGAAAATCCCTTGACACCGGAAGAACTGGACTCTCTCGAAACCAGGGTGATGGATTGTCTTGATTGCCACAATCGGCCATCACACGATTATCGTGTTCCTCAGAATTTTATTGACAAATCAATGGCCGAAGGTCGGATTTCTAAAACACTACCGAGTATTAAACTGATTGCCATGATGGCCCTTAACCAGGATTATCCGACAAAAGACAGTGCCTTTGTTGTGATTAAGAGTCAGGTTTTTGAGTATTATGAATCAGTAGAACCGGAGGTGCTTGAAACAAGAAAAGAAGAAGTTGAGCAGTCCATTGCTGAGATTCAGGATGACTATGCCAACAATATTTTCCCGGAGATGAATGCGAGTTGGAAAAATTACCCGAACAATATCGGGCACATGGAGTCAGACGGTTGTTTCCGTTGCCACAACGACAGGCATACTTCCGAATCGGGGAAAGTGATTTCGAAGGATTGTAATCTTTGTCACAATATATTGGCTCAGGGTACCCCGGATAATATGGAATACTCTAATTCTTTTGAACCATTAGAATTTAAACATCCGGTTGATATTGATGAAGAGTGGAGAACTGAATCATGTTCTACTTGTCATTCGGCTCTTTATTAATGATTTGTGATTCTGTTGAAGGAAAGAGGACAATATTGCGATTCAAAATTTAAGTTGCTAACTTAGAACGTGCAGAATGATTTATAAAATAGCTGTTTTGGCATAAAAAATGATACTAAAATAATTAACCTTAAAATTGTAAAATTATGAGTTACAAAAAATTACTATTCTTGTTCGGCTTGGCGATTATGGTAAGTTCAGCCGCCTTAGCTCAGGATTTTAAGTATATCGGTGCTACTAAATGTAAGATGTGTCATAACAAACCGGATACAGGTGAGCAATATAACAAATGGGCTGCCGGACCACACGCCAAAGCGATGGAGAGCCTGAAAGGTGCAGATGCCACTAATCCTAAGTGTTTGAAATGCCACTCAACTGCTGCAAGTGTCGATGCAAGTCTGGTTGCAACTCTTACAAAAGAAGAAGGTGTTTCTTGCGAATCATGCCACGGTCCGGGTAGTATTTATAAATCCGCAGGCATCATGAAAAACCAAAAGTTGGCGTTAACCAAAGGCCTGGTTATTCCCGATGAAAATGTTTGTAAAACTTGTCATAATTCGGAAAGTCCTAATTTTAAAGGATTTAACTTTGAGGAATACAAGGCAAAAATTAAACACTGGGACTAAGGTATTCAGTTTAAATAGTTTAAAAAAATTCCTTTGTTTGAATAAGACAAAGGAGTTTTTTTATGTGCGGATTATTCACCTGGTTTCAACTAACCCTGAAGACTAACATTAACCAACATATGACATCGATACTATGAAGAAAATAGCCCCTTTTTTATTTTCAATGTTGACAACATCTGTATTGCTGGTTGTTTTTGCAATAGCCATTGCTTATGCCACTTTTATTGAAAACGATTACGGCACCCAAACAGCCCGGATTTTAATTTATAATGCTTCGTGGTTCAATGTCTTGCTTGTTATTACCGGAATAAACCTGGTTGGTGGATTGTTTTATTACAAGGCTTTCAAACTGAAACGCTGGAGCATGGTTCTTTTTCACCTGGCTTTCATCCTGATACTGGTAGGGGCTGGTGTAACCCGTTTTTTTAGTTTCGAAGGCTCAATCCACATTCGGGAAGGTGAAACCAATAATGCCCTTGTTACTACGCAGAATTATATCCAGTTGAGGGCTGGCGGCGACGATACTTTTGAAAAAGACTGGAAGATTGATTTGTCGCCATACACTTACAATAACTTTGATGAGTCGCTAACGGTGGATGGTACCGAGATTAACCTGTCGAACCTTGAATATGTCCCTTCAGGTATTGAGGCCATTGTTGCCGACGAACTTGGCGGGCCGGTGGTTGCATGTATTGTGCTTGACCAACAAGTCCGGAAAGATATTGCATTGCAGTTGGATGATCGGAAGAAATTCTCCTCTTTCTCGGTGAGTTTTGAGAGTGATGATGCCAATAATAATATTCTTCTAAAACGTTCTGAAAACGGGATCGTTATGGTGCCACCCGATACCATGACAGTCATTAATATGATGGGAGAGGAGACAGAACGGTTATCTCCCGGGCAAGAATATGAGCTGAATAGCAGGCAAATGTACCAGTTGGGCGACGATATTTTCGTTTTTAAATCATATTTGCCGAATGGGCGCATTCTTTTAACATCTTCCGAAGAGCAGATGGGAGCGTCCGATGATGCAGTGCAACTAACTGTCCGGGCAGGGGGAGAACAAAAAAGCGTCATCGTTTACAATCGGAAAGGCGAAACGGCGGAATTTGTTGAGACAACCGTGGGCGGACAAAACCTGAAAATTGCTTTAGGCCCCAAAATTATTGAGCTTCCGTTTTCCCTAAAATTGAACGACTTTCAGTTGGAACGTTATCCCGGGTCTATGAGCCCGTCATCTTTTGCAAGCGAGGTTACTTTAATTGATCAGGATGAGAACATTGAATTGCCTTACCGGATCTACATGAACAATATTCTTGACTATGAGGGGTATCGCTTTTTCCAGTCGTCATACGATACGGATGAGCAAGGGACAATTCTCTCAGTGAACCATGATAAAGCAGGGACAGCGATCACCTACCTGGGTTATTTTCTGATGTCCCTGGGGATGATTTTTACCTTTTTCAATAAACGCAGCCGTTTCCAGTATCTTTTACGTGCAGCTACACGTGTAAAGGAAATGAAAAAGAAATCGGTGTTAGGTGTGCTTATCCTGTTTGTTGCGTTTCCGGCTGCTTTGAAAGCCCAGGGCAGTGCAACCCGGCAAATTGAAAGTAAGCATGTTGCTGCTTTTGATCAACTGTTGGTGCAGGATCCCAAAGGGCGCATTGAGCCGGTAAATACCCTGGCCTCTGAAGTATTACGGAAATTGACACGCAAAAACAAATACGAAGGCATGACAGCTTCTGAAGTATTTCTTGGGATGAGTGTCATGCCTGAATCCTGGAAAAATGAGAAACTGATTAAGATTGCCAACTCCGAGCTCGCAAAACAGCTTGGCATTCAGGGTAGTTTTACTTCTTTTAATCAACTGGTTGATGTTAACCAGGGGGTGTACAAATTACGCAGCTTAGTTGATGTGGCTTACAAGAAAAAGCCGACAGAACGGAACAAGTACGACAAGGAGATCATTAATGTTGATGAACGTGTAAATATTTGTTACCAAATCTTTAATGGCGACTTCCTGCGTGTTTTCCCAGACACGAGCGACCGGAACCAAACCTGGAAAACAGAGAAAAAGTACTTTGCCGGTATTATCCGATCTGGTGAGCCGGAATCAAACCGATTGCTGTCAATCTATTTCAAATCGGTACAGTCAGCGTTGCAAACCGGGGATTTCCGGCAGGCTGATGTGTCATTGCAGGCCCTAAAAGATTTTCAAAACGAGCATGGCGCTCAAATAATCCCGTCAAAGTCAAAAGTCAAATTAGAGATTTTGTATAACCGGTATAATGTTTTCGGGTTCTTGTCAAAAGGATGTGGTGTTTTGGGTTTCGTTTTATTGATCCTTCACCTGATCGGAATTTTCAAGCCTGGAATTCAATTAAAACGCTATTTATTGCCGGGTACGGTTTTGGTTGTATTGGCATTTGTTGTCTATACAGCCGGACTGGCTATTCGTTGGTATATTTCCGATCATGCGCCTTGGAGCAACGCTTACGAAACCTTGATCTATGTTGGTTGGGCAACGATGTTGTCCGGTTTCATTTTTATGCGTAAATCACAAATTACGTTGGCTGTAACGACCATCCTGTCATCGCTGATACTGATGGTGGCCGGCATGAGCTGGTTAAACCCTGAAATAACTAACCTGGTACCGGTGCTGAAATCATATTGGCTGATCGTGCATGTAGCCGTTATTACAGCCAGCTATGGGTTTCTGGGAATTGGTGCCCTTTTGGGTTTGCTCAACATGATTATCATGATTTCCCGAACACCGAAAAATATTAAAAGTACATCCTATTCGATTGTTGAAATTGCGATTGTAATTGAACTTTCCCTGTTGGTTGGTTTGATTTTGCTTACCATTGGGGCATTTATTGGTGGTGTGTGGGCAAACGAGTCGTGGGGACGTTATTGGGGGTGGGATCCCAAGGAAACCTGGGCCCTGGTAACCATACTGGTCTATTCCTTCATTTTACACCTGCGAAAAGTACCCGGATTGCACAGTCACTTCGTTTTGAGTGCTATGTCTTTAATTGGGATTAGCTCGGTGTTGATGACTTTCTTTGGAGTAAATTACTATTTGTCCGGCATGCACTCCTATGCGCAGGGCGATGCCCCACCGGTTCCATCGGCAGTTTATTATGCAATTGTTCTTGTGGTGCTAATAGTTGCGGGTGCAGCAATTTCGGAACGCAAGCATGGTAAAGCTGAAAAACTGGTAAATGCTGATGTTGAATAATTCATGAATGGTTTTTACCGATTATACTTGAGCCGGGGCAATTTTGCTACCGGCTTTTTTATGTTTTCATCTCCTTTTAAAAAATGAATGGTGGGATGCTGAGAACGATAGTTGGTGGTCAATATTTAATATTGCATTTCATGTTCTTCTCTATCGGTAAACTCCATCAAAATGTGAAGCTTAAGGATTAATTAACCAAAAAAAGATGGCAGGGTAGGGATTTATATTACCTTTGCGCCCCTTAATCCAAAAGAAAGACTTGACGAATGATTACTGTTTCGAATTTGGCCATTCAGTTTGGCAAAAAACCACTTTTCTCTGATGTGAACCTGAAATTTACCCCCGGAAACTGCTATGGGGTGATTGGTGCAAATGGCGCCGGAAAATCTACTTTCCTGAAATTGATCTCGGGAGATTTGGATGCTACCCGCGGGTCGGTATTGATGGGGCCGGGCGAGCGTCTGTCGGTGCTTAAACAGGATCACTTTGCATTTGATGAGTTCTCGGTTCTTGATACTGTTTTGATGGGACACAAGGAACTTTGGAGGGTGACAAAGGAAAAAGAAACCCTTTATGCAAAAGAAGATTTCACAGAAGAAGATGGTTTGCTGGCTGCTAAGCTGGAAGACGAATTCGCTCAGATGGATGGCTGGAACGCGGAGAGCGATGCAGCCATGTTGTTGAGTGGTTTGGGCATTAAGGAAGATTTTCATTACCAATTGATGAAAGACCTTGAGGCAAAGGCAAAAGTACGCGTATT
>JBNKTK010000093.1:9263-15738 GCA_050298035.1 Mangrovibacterium sp.
GTATTGCTGGCACAGGCTTTATTCGGTAATCCGGACAACCTGCTGCTCGATGAGCCTACCAACGACCTTGACCTTGAAACCGTTTTGTGGTTGGAGAATTACCTGAGCAACAGTCAGAATACAGTTATCGTTGTGTCGCACGACCGTCACTTTTTGGATAGCGTGTGTACTGATGTGGTTGATATTGATTTTGGAAAAATCCGTGCTTTCTCGGGTAACTACAGCTTCTGGTACGAGTCGAGCCAGTTGGCATTGCGTCAGCAGGCAGCTGCCAACAAGAAAGCTGAAGAAAAGAAAAAGGAATTACTGGAATTTATCAGTCGTTTCAGCGCCAACGTGGCCAAATCGAAACAAACAACCAGCCGCAAAAAGATGCTGGATAAACTCAATATTGAAGAAATTGAACCGTCAACCCGTCGTTACCCGGGAATTATCTTTCAGCCTGAGCGCCAAACTGGCGACCGTGTGTTGAGGGTGGAAGGCTTGAGCTATGAGCAGGATGGTGAAGTTTTCTTTAAAGATGCCACCTTCACGATTGAAAAAGATGACAAGGTTGTTTTCCTCGGAAAAGATAACCGTGTGATGACTGCTTTCTTCAAAATTATTAACGGGGAGCTGGAACCAACTTCCGGTACATTTGAGTGGGGAGTTACAATTAAAAAGGCTTACCTGCCAATGGACAACACCGAATATTTCACCAAAAAAGAAAACTTGTTTGAATGGCTGAGCAAATATTCAAGCGATACAAGTGAAGCGTTCCTGCGTGGTTATCTTGGTAAAATGCTGTTCTCTGGCGATGATTTGCAAAAGAATGTACAGGTGCTTTCGGGGGGCGAGAAGATGCGTTGCATGATTTCGCGCATGATGTTGGAGCATCCGAATACTGTTATGCTTGATCACCCGACAAACCACTTGGACATGGAGTCCATCCAGTCGTTCAACAACAACATGAAATTGTTCCCCGGCCAGATTCTGATGGCATCGCATGACCACGAATTTATCAGCACGGTTTGTACCCGCGTGATTGATTTGACTCCGGACGGAACGATTGACAAATACATGGATTTTGAAGAGTACCTGGTTGACGAAAAAATTAAAGCCAACCGCGAAGCAAAGTACCAGGCGTAGGACTGAGAGTGGGGGCTGTTGTTGACTTACAGGCTTGTGATCTGAATTTTCGTTTGTCGCGTTGGATTACTTGTTCCTGTAATTGTTAGAGCCGGGTAGAACGGTAGTAGCCAATGCTCAGGTTAATTGTGTGGCGTGTCAGATAATACCATTGGTATTCATTTGTACCCTCGGCTTGCCCTTGCCGGGTCAGTTCCCATCTCCATTTATTTGCTTTAAAATAGCCATACCCGAGTTTAAAGATTAGGAAGTTTGTCTTCTTATTTGATTTTAGCCGGTAACCAATACCTAATTCACAAGGAATACCTTTGTATTGTTTGTGATTGGAGTCGTTGTCAGTGCGAAGCGAAATACCACCTTCAGCATAAATAAACGGAGTATTTGCCGGTTTCCCTGTATAGTATTTTATACTGGCCATAAGCGGGAATGTGGTCATCGTTGGTTCTTCGTAGTGCATATAACCAAAGCTTCCGCCAATGGATGTGTGATAATTCAGGAACCAGTTTGCCGAAGCTTTTAACCCAAGGTTGAAAGGCGAAAACGATGACAGATCAATGACATGGTCCGTCTTCATATTCAAGCCATACCCAACCGTTGGTTCAACTGTGTAATAAAATCCCTGGTTCCTTATCAGACGGCTTCGCTGGCTGTACGCATTTGTGAAGATGAACAGGGACAAGGTTATCAAGAGGAAAAGCTTATTGTTTAAAATGAATTTCATGACACACAAATCTGGATTCGTTTGCTAAGTTATTAAATTCTTGTCGAAACAACAGCCTGTCCGGTGACCGGAAGCCACGGTCATTTGAAATATTTCCGGGTTGTTTATTTCGAAAAGCAACCTTGCCCGATCAGAACATCAAATAATGTTGTTCACTCCCAGGTAATTCAGATGAAATAGGTACCTCAGTTTTTTAGGGTGTACGACAAAATTCCTTTTATTCAATTAAACAACGAAAAACACGAAAGACACAAAAAAAATGCAAAGCAATTTTTCAATACGTCAAAGACGTGTTTTCGTGTTTTTTGGGAGGCAGCGTGTCAAGAGTGTTTGGAAAATGAATTTTTGTTGCAGGGAATACCTTTTTCTTCCCAATTTGAGTTGGAACTGAAAATATAAAGGAAAGGCATTAAAACAAACTTACAAGCCAGGTTTCATATGCTATGGAAGGATGATTGTGGAAATAAAGGCCGTAAAAAACAAATGAACATCAGGCACAAGTCTTAAACTATCTAAAAGCAACCGGGATGGGATTAGGACTGTTGATTAATTCTGGTTCACATCCAAAGGTGGGGGCAAAACGGTTAATATGGAGCATTTAACTTTTATCTTGAGAAACACGAAAAAAATTGCGTAGCAATTTTAGAAACGTCGAAGACGTTTCTTTTTTGTGTCTTTCGTGTTTTTCGTTGTTAAAAATACAATCTTATAGTTTTCTAATATTGTCATTTTTACCAAACTATTGTTGAAAAGGAATTTTGTCGTACACCCAGTTTCTTGTCAGAACAGGTCTTTTTTGCGGAAAATAATAATACCCATGCCGGCCATTAGTGCCGAAATAATGATGACAATTGTGAATGCCCACGGGTTCCCTTCCAGGTGATTGGGTACGTTCATCCCGTATAAACTGGCAATCAATGTCGGGATCATCAAGATGATGGAAATGGATGCCAATTGTTTCATCACCACGTTCAGGTTGTTGGAAATGACCGAGGCAAACGCATCCATCATGCCGCTTTGGATATCACTGTAAATCTGAGACATTTCGAGTGCCTGCTTGTTTTCAATGATGGCATCTTCCAGCAAATCCTCATTCACCTCGGTAATGCTTCGTTTCAACGAGTTGCGCAGTTTTGCAAGTACAATTTCGTTGGCTTTCAGCGAGGTGATAAAATAAACCAGGCATTTCTCCATTTTCAACAGCTTGTTCAGCTCTTTATTTCGGATCGATTTTTCCAGCTCATTTTCAATTTGAGCTGTTTGCTGGTTTATTTGCTTTAGGTAGCGAAGGAAGGTGCTGCCAGAGCGTAAAAATAATTTGATGATGAAATTTACCTCGTCGTGGATGAGTTGGTTTTGACCACGGTACAACATGGGTTGTTCAAACGGGAGAACCTCGTTTGGTGTAGAACAAAGGGTGATTGTGATGTTGTTGATCATGATAATTCCCAAAGGTAGGGTGAAATAGGGGATGCCGTTGTTGGGGCTTTCCACCGGGATGCGAAGGATGATTAATGTCCAGTCGTCATCCACTTCGTAACGCGGGCGTTCGTCCACGTCAAGAATATCCTGAATAAGGTCCGCAGGAACTGAAAATTCGGATTGAAGTCTTTCTATTTCTTCCGGTGATGGTTGCACTACGTTAATCCAGCATCCTTTTTCTGCTTGCGGGATTTCAACATAGCCACCAAAGCTTTTGAAGATTTTTAACATGATCTTGCCTCCTTTTGTTTGGTCTGCAGGAGGCACACGAATAGGCCACCTACAGCGAGGTTAATAACTTGAATTTCGTATGATACGGGCCTTCGTCCATTTTAAAAGTTTTGCTTTGAGCGCTGCAAAAGTAGAAATTTCTTTTTTAAGGGGAGCAGCTATTGCCGATTAATTTGTATTAATTTCTGTTAATGGTTTTCTGTAAAAAAGTAAAGGAGCACATTTGTGCTCCTTTACAACTTGAATTATAGATGATTCAGTTTAACCCTCGAGGAAATAAGCAGTGTCTTCCAATTGCGCAGAAAATTCCTGAATATTGGGAATACCCAGCTTTTTCCCCTTAGCCGTTATAAGTCCTTCTTTTTTCAAAGCTGAAATGACCCGGATAACCTGGTCGGTGGTAGTGCCGGCAAATTCGGCAATATCGCGGCGCGACAGAATCATATTAATGAAGCCATCGTTTTGCCCAAACTTGTTTTCGATGAACAGCAGCCCGTTTATCACGCGTTCGCGGACCGACATTTGAACGAAGCGTTTGGCATTGGCTTCGCTTTTTTGCAGTTGGTCGGCATAAAACAACATGAAATCGAACATGAGCGGCGGTGCCTTATGGAGCATTTCGATGAGCACGTCGGTAGCAAAGTTACAGAGAATGGCATCGTTCAGTGCGGCCGCCGAAATGTCGTAGCGATAATTGGTCAAAAAACCCCGGTGCCCGACAATTTCACCGTTTTTCGAAAAGCGGATAATCTGCGATTCCTTGTTCGCTGTTTGGCGGTACACTTTCACGGCGCCGCTGTATATAAAATAGAGGCCGTTTACCGGGGCACCTTCCAGTATAAATTGCTGTCCTTGGTTGCAACTGAAGGTACTTTTCCGATCCAGGTATTCCTGGATGGCTTCATTGTCGATGTGTTTTTTTATCAGGCAATTGCTGTTATTGCAAGCCCTGCATCCGTAGTTTGCTCCGAGCATAGTTTGCTTTTAATGGTCTAAAAATGTCAGCAGTTGCTGACGGTATTTATAAAAGTCGGGATGTTCAACGACTGTTTTGCGGTCTCGCGGTCGCTCCAGCTTAATGTGGGCTACCTCGCCAACTTTGGCGTAAGGCCCCGATGTCATCATAATTACCCGGTCGGAAAGAAAAATCGCTTCGTCAACATCATGAGTGACCATAATGGCAGTGATTTGTTCTTTCGACCAGACGTCAATCAGGACATCCTGAAGCTCCAGTCGGGTCATCGAATCGAGCATCCCAAACGGTTCATCAAGTAATAAAACTTTTGGCTTTAAAGCAAATGCTCGGGCAATGCCCACGCGCTGCTTCATTCCTTGCGATAAGTCTTTGGCTTTCTTGTCAAACGAGTCGGCCAAGCCAACTTTTGCCAGGTAGTATTTGCAAATATCGAGCTTTTGATTGGTTGTAGCATGCGGAAAAACTTGCTTGACACCAATCAGTACATTTTCCAGTGCGGTCATCCACGGAAACAGGCTGGGCGACTGGAAGACCACGGCCCGGTCGGGACCGGCGCCTTCAATAGGCTCATTGGCCACAACGACTGTTCCCGCTGTGATGTCGTTCAATCCCGCAATCATCGTAAGTAAGGTTGACTTGCCACAGCCGGAATGCCCGATGATGGCAATGAATTCGCTCTCGCGGACCTGTAGCTGGAAGTTTTCCAGGACTACAAAGTCGCCCTTTGGTGAAGGGTAAGCCTTTTTTAAGTCCCGGCATTCGAGCATTATTTTTTCGTCGGTTAATACATCCATGTTGGTTGATTTTACGGGTTAAACAACTGATTTGCGCAGGGCCGGAATTCGCGGTTCCAGGTAGGATAGTTTGAACTTTTCCTGGTTCGCGATAGTACGGTGCTTTCCGATTTCCATCAGGTAGCTGTTGATGGCGTTGCGTTCCTTCTTGAAATCGGGATTGGCGTTGATGGCAGCTTTGTCGCGGGGCCGGGCAAATCCAATCGGAAATTCGGTTCCCAGCGTAGCACGTGGCCCCGGTTTCAAAGGAATTACACGGTCGGCCAGCAGGATGCCTTCGTCCACATCATTGGTAATCAGTACCACCGTCTTTTTCGATTCGCGCCAAATGCGTTCAATTTCAATTTGAAGAGAACCGCGGGTCAGGGCGTCCAATGCGCTCAGTGGTTCATCCAGCAGTAAAATCTCCGGATCCATAGCCAGTGCCCGTGCAACCGATACCCGCTGCCGCATGCCTCCCGACAACTCAGAGGGCTTTTTATGCAGGGCCTGGCTTAGGTTCACCATCCCGATGTAACGGGCAACATGTTCGTTGCGTTCGCTTTTACTCATTTTGGGGAACACCTGCTTTACCGCCATATCCACATTTCCGGCTACACTTAGCCAAGGTAATAGGGAGTAGTTTTGAAAAACGACGCCGCGGTCGGGACCCGGGCCGCTAATCTTTTCACCTTTCAGCAGAATTTCACCTTCGTCGGGTGCAATCAACCCTGCAATCAGGCTGATGAGGGTGGTTTTGCCACTTCCTGTGAAGCCGACAATGGCAATAAACTCGCCCTCTTCCACGGTGAGGTTTATATTTTGAAGGACATCGACGCGCTGGGCGCCGCTTCCGTAACTTTTCGTTACGTTGCGTAATTCTAAAAATGGTGCCATGCGATGTGATTTAAATTTCAAATTACAGGTTTCAAATTCCAAAGTGCCGGTTGTTTTGAATTTCATTGCTTGCAGCTTGTGGCTTGAAGCCTGCAGCTGTTTAGGCTTTATTTTCGAAGCTGACAGCTTTTTGTACCAGCATAATAATCCGGTCGAGCGCAAAACCGATACCGCCAATTACAAACATGGCGACAATGATTTTGGCGTTCGAGTCGTTGGCACCGTTCTGGAATTCTTCCCAAACAAATGAACCCAAGCCCGGGCTTT
>JBNKTK010000094.1:0-15607 GCA_050298035.1 Mangrovibacterium sp.
TTTAAAATCAATATATCCGGGGTGATTGGTAAATGCACCTTTATTTTGAATGACGTGCATAATGGTATCGCCGTAAACCCACGGGCCGGTTGGGCCGACGCTTGTTGAATAGGCCAAATGCTCGGGTACGCCACCAGCGGGATAAAGCATGTAATATTTGCTGTTGCGTTTGAAAAACCAGGGGCCTTCTTCGTAAGCAGCAGTGCGGTTTTGAATTTTCATTGAGCGATAACCAAAGGTTTCATCATTGAGAGGCACCTGTATAATACCGACTTCTTTGTCATAAGAAACCATGTCCTCATTCAGTTTTACATACCAAAGGTTGGGGTTTCCCCAATACAAATAAGCCTGACCATCGTCGTCGATAAATACAGTCGGGTCAATGTAGCCGTAACCAATCAGTAAAGGCTCGCCAATAGCATCCTTAAACAGGCCAGTCGGACTGTCTGACACCGCCACACCAATCGCATTTCCGTCTCCTTTTTGATTTACCGGGACATAGAAATAATACTTGCCGTTGCGGTAAACGCATTGACCGGCCCAGGCATCACCCCTGGACCAGCAAAAGTCTTTGTAATGTAAGATTGCTCCGTGATCCGTCCAGTTCACCATGTCTGTTGATGAATAGCAGCGCCAGTCGTTCATGGTGAAAAAGTTGTTTACCGTCGAATCTTCGTCGTGTGTAGTATAAAGATAAACCGTGCCGTCGTGCACCATCGGCGCCGGGTCGGCTGTGTGATAAGTTTGAATGACTGGGTTCTGGGCAAAGCCCCAAAATGGGAGGATGATAGCCAGTAAACTAATAAAAAGGAAGCGCCATATAAAACAAGGCAGTTTGCTTGCCGTTAGAATCGCGGAAATAATAGCTTGTTTCCTATCAACAATGCTGAATGGAAACAATAGAAAAGGAACAACAGGAATAGATAGTTTTTTCATCTTTCAGGTTTGGTTCAGGTATGTTATAGCTCAAAAATACTTGTTATCAATAAGCTCAATTTCAATTTTGGGATAAACAATTTAAAGGATTAGATAATTTGCAGAACTCCAAGCAAAACATATTTTCCAAACCGTCGAAAAACAGAACCATCCGACATTCGTCAAGGCTTATCCCTTTAAAAATTATTGTCCTGAACTCCGGTCGTTAATGTGGAAGAAATCGAAATCAACAAATCCACCCGGCTGTTTGGTTGCATAATTAAACAAACCAAAACGATACCCTACAAAATGAGGCAATGTATAAGCCATCTGTAGTTGTGAGCCAATTTTTTTCCAGCTTTTCCCATCCAAGCTATAATAAAAATCGGCTACATCCTTGCGATCTGTAAAATCGCATTCGGCTTTCAGGTAAACAGTTGATTGATCAAGCGGCAAGCTCTCCATTTCCTCGGGAGTATCGTTTTGGGCACTTACCATTACAATCTTCTTTTGGCCATTTTCAGCTTTCACCCCAACCAGACCGTATTTTTTTTGCAACAACGCCATGCCAGCAAAATCGCCGTCATTCATATTGGAAACATCAATGGATGTTGAACCAGAACATTCGGGACCAAAAGTCCGTTGGGTCAGTGTATTTCTGGCATGAACAAAATCTTCATCAACACGTCCGGTAGCCAGGCGCAAATAACCTTTGCGGGCACGCACCGACCAAAGTTCATTTACAGGATTATGGTTCCACTGCCATACAAGCGGAAGATCAGCATCATTCTTTTTACGATTAAATTCATCGGAATCTACGATACCAGGAATCAAACCTTTACTTACAGATAAATCCAGTGTATCGGGCACTTTACCATCAACACCCAGTACAGGCCAACCATCTTCCCATTTTACGGGAACCAGGTATGGAATCCGGCCAACAGCCCCATTATCGCGGAAAAGATAGGCAAACCAGCGACCATCGGGTGTATCAATCAATCCCCCCTGCGCCACACCTTTGTCCTGCAATGTCAACCGGCCTTCGTAAGGCCCGGTAATTTTATCGGCCCGGTGAATAATTACAGTACGCATTCCCCCTCTGGGCCAGCATATATTAAAGAGGTAATATTTGCCATTAATTTTAAAAAGCTGCGAGCCCTCAGCCGGAAGCATAATTTCGGCATTGGCCGGCGCGGAGGCATTTTCAATTAGTACCCTTTGGGTGTCTTCTTTAACTCCGGAAAGATCATCTTTCAATTCGACCATCTGAAGTTTACCCCCTCCCCATATCATATATATTTTCCCGTCATCATCAAAAAAGATGGTATGGTCGTGGTAAGATGCATCGATGGTTGCCAACCTCCAGGGGCCTTTTTCAATATTGGTTGTTGAATAAATATACGTTTTGTGCGTGGTCCCCGAAAAGGTCGAAACATAGTAGGTTCCGTTGTGATAACGAAGACAGCTGGCCCAGGATCCCCGCCCATATTCGTTCTGTCCGTTATTCAGATTGGTCGCATCAATGTCGCCCAATGTATCGTAGGCATAATTGACCAATTCCCAATTCACCAAATCTTTCGATTTCATAATGGGCACACCGGGGTTCATGTGCATAGTTGTACTGCTCATATAGTACGTATCGCCAACCCGAAGTATCGACATATCGGGAACATCGGCATAAATAATCGGGTTGGTAGCTTTTGGAGGCTGTGCCTGTGCCAACTGAAATATAAAATTTAAAAGAAGACACAAGGCGCTTAGGTGAGTTTTTGTCATTCTATTTAGTTTGGTTTAGTTATTTATTATTCACAAAGGGTTAGCATCGTTGTTCATTCCTCTCCTCTTTTTTTCAAATACAAACAGAAGCCCATTAAAATAAGCTTGACTTGTTGTATCGAACAATAGAAACAGAGAAAAACCCTGTCCTTACAAGATACAAATTTTGCTTTTTAAAAGTATGTCAATTCCAGAAGTAGAATTTCAACTTTAAGATATACATTTTCAATTCTTAGATAATAACAAATTCCCTGCTGATGATTATCCCCACTCAAATGCAGTAAAACAATTGGTCTGAATTTCATGTACAATTCCAACAACACTTACATTTCGACAATAACCCCTACTTCACGAAAGCATTAAACCGATGTGGCATACAAGCCCAACAAGCAGCCGGTAAAACCATCAGCGATATTGGTTGAAAGAATATCACCAGTTACGCTTCCTCCTACATTTACAAAAACGGCTCCGTTGGTTGAGTAAGAAAATTCATAGTCGTCGCCTTTTTTTGTAATTCCTACCACGGAATTGAAGTTTTCGCTTTGCAAAGCCACAATCCCTGCTAAATCATTTTCTGATTTTGGGCAATAATCTATCGTTACGGCTCACACCGGAAACAGAAAAAAGCCAAAGAAGCAGTTAAAAGAATTACTGTTTACTTTTTGAAGATTTTCGGCCACCTTCCTATGTATTTTATCAATAATTTCAATGTTAATGGTTTCTTTTAGTTGATCTTTCCACACCGGAATATCCGACCAGTTCAAAACGATCCGATTGCTCATATTTTATCAGAACCAACTATTTTTTGTCATTTTCTCAAAACAGTGTAACTTGCGCCGCGTTTCGTAAATCTGTGATCGATTTAAAATCGAAGCCTGCCTGCAATGATCTCATAAAGTGCTGATAACATGCAGGCCACATCGTTTTAACCATAAAGAAGAAACCTGAGATATGCTCATTTTATTGGAAATTTTATTGATTGCATTTGTTTTACTGGCTTTGGGAACCTGGCTTTCCAACAAATTCAGCAAGAAAGGTAAAGATGCGACTACAGAGGAAGTTGTTGAAATTCCACTGGATTGTTGCGGTGCACACGAAGTTTGTGAATTTGAGGAGATGCTGAACAACCCGGACGAAATCATTTATTATGAAGATGAGGAATTAGACCGTTTCCAGGGCATTCCGGCCGACAAATACAATGATTCACAGATCGAGGAATTTCGCGATGTTTTGTATACACTCCAAAGTGAAGAAATAAGAAAATGGCTTCTCAGCATTGAACGCAGGAGGATACAACTGCCCTTCATTCTAAGACAAGAAGCCATTCAACTCATTGCCGAATCTTAAATACAAAAAATAGTCATCGATGGATTTCTGCCGTCTAACACCCCATGAAAGAAGTGAAAAACGACAACAAGGTTCGCAACCTTAATTTCCTTCTTCAAAGAATAAGTCTTCTTTTATTTTCTTAATCCGGTCGAGTGCATAATTGACGTTTTTTGCCGATTCACCTGCCTCCTTCAAATAACTTTGATAATAGTTCAAAGCCATTGTTTTGTTGTAATTATACTCCTCGTAAGTGGTCGCTATCTCAAACAGCAATTCCGTTTTTGTCGGATCAAGTTCCATTGATTTCTGATAGGCTTCAATAGACAGCTTAAACTCTCGTTGCCAACCATAAACCTGCCCCAGGTGATGGTAAATTTCACTTAAATACGAAGGCGTGGCCGTCTCGATGGCAAGCTTAAAAAAGCCGACACTCTCAGGAAGTTGCTTAAGTTTTTTATAGCATGCCGCCATGTAAAAATTGATAATCGGATCATTAACTGTTTGCTGATAACACAAATCCAGAACATCCAACGCTTCTTTTTCCGAACGGGAATAATAAAGGCTAATCCCGTAATTTTTCAGAATGTCAAAATCGGAAACACCGAATTCGCGAAAACGGTCATACCAGACAACTGCTTCAGAATAATTCTTATAAAGAAAGTAAGTATCAGCAATCTTTTGTAGCAGGCTCGGATTGTTTGGAAAAATTGCCAAGCCAGATTTACAGGCACTAACAGCCGAATCCTGCTTTTCCATCATATTACATATTGTCGCCATGTTTAAATAAACAGTCAAATCGCGCGAATGCTTGTCCATAAGACCGTAGTATAACTTTGCAGCCTGCCCAAGCCGGTTTGTCCGGTATGCCGCATAAGCATAATACCGATTGAAATAGTTATTCAGCGAATCCTGCTTATAGATTTCGGAAAAAGTGGAATAAGCATCCTCGTAGTCCTTGAGGTTTAAGTAAGCTTGCGCCAGCTTTCCTTTAATCTGGATGTTCCGGGGGGCCAGATCAACGGCCTTTTGAAAATAGTTTATCGCATCAAAATAGTTCCCCAGGCTTGAGTTTGCTTCGGCCAGTTCTTCCCAGTACAATGTTTTTGTACTATCGGCCCGGCAAGCTTTTTCAAAAGAAGTAACAGCTTTGTCAAAATTCATCAATTTTTCATAAACCACCCCTTCTTTAAAATACAACTCTGCCCCCGGTGAAGCTTCAAGCTTTTTACCAATTGCTGCCAAAGCTTCATTATAGTTCCTGTTTAAGATTAACAGATCTATATCCTGTGCGTTTGCAGCAACAGCAACAAACAACAATAAACAAATTGAATGAATAATTTTTCTGAACATGGCTTAATCAATTTTGAACAGACTTATGTGAGTTTTAGTGAAGTTTAAAGCTTATTGGCACAGTGTAGGATACAGCAACGGCCTGACCTTTTTGTTTTCCGGGTGTCCATTGTGGCAAAGACGAAACAACCCGCAAAGCTTCTTTATCCAAACTTGGGGCAACACCACGGGCAATTTGCGCGTTGCGAACTTTACCGGTTTTGTCAACCACAAAGCACACATAAACTTGTCCCTGAATCGCCTTCTCCTGTGCCTCGACAGGATAATGGATGTTGTTTGCGATAAACTGGCGTAAAGCATCTTCCCCTCCGGGATACACCGGCATTTCTTCTACAATAAAGAAAACCGGCTCGCCATCAATTGTTCTTTCCGGTTCAAATATTTTCGTTTGAACTGAATGATCAACGATTTTTGCAGGTTTGTGTCTCAGTACCAACTCTCCTCCTTCTTCTGAAACAAGTTCATAATTCGATGATTCTTTAAAGAAACGTGCTATTTCTGAGATTTTTTCATCTGACTCGGGCTGGAGCGTGACAGACTTCTCTCCATCCTGAATTGTTATCCTTGTAACCTTTTCTGGTTTCGTTTCCTGGGCAACCACTTTATTTTCCAATGAAAATGTGATGATTAAGGCAATCGCAACCAACAAGCCTCCTGCCAGTTTTATACGTGCAAGTTTTGATGATTTTATTTTTGACATCATTTGAATTCGTTTTTTAATTAATGAATAATTGAAATTATTGGCCAGCTCAAATTGTGGCCCTATGAACTGCTGCAAAAGCAGCTTTTTGTAATATTCCGGGTTAACTTCGTGTGTAATCACAGCCCTGTCGGCCAGGTACTCGTGGTTTTCCCTGACCAATCGTTTCAGCAACCAGAAAAACGGATTAAACCATTGAAAAACGGCAATCACTTCAAGTACTAAAATATCGAAGGAATGTCCCTGTTTTACATGCTCAAACTCGTGGATCAGCATTTTTTCCCATCCATTTTGTGTTTTCAGGTTTTTACCGGCAAACACGTACGAAAGAAACGAAAACGGAGTCACATCCCGATCGAGTAAAACTAACTTCATGTCCCGCTCCCGAACCACCTCGTTTCTACTGATCAGCAACGAAATTTGAACCAATCGCAAAACCAGACGCACAGCAAAAAAACAAAAGCCCAACAGGTAAATAGCCAGGATATATGTACTGGTTGAAATACGCTGAACAACGCTGGATGAAACCGAAGTACCGTAAACAGAAACGGCTTCGAGCAGATTACGGTACGGAGTAACAGTAATCTCGCCAAGCATAACCGGTTGTGGCTCTAAAACCCGCAAATGGATCAGTGGTAAAAATACCGAGAAACAAAGGGCAAACAGCAGAAAAAGGCGATTGGTACGGAAAAAGGTTTCGCGTTGTAAAAACACAAAATACAGCAGGGTAAAGAGTCCCAGGCTGATACTTGATTCGTAGATATAATTGACAAAATCAAACATTGCTTTCCGGCTTATCGTTTTCCAAATCCTTACCGACCTCGTTCATCAGCTCCTCCAGTTCAGAAAGGCTCATATTATCTTCTTTTGCAAAAAATGAAACCATCTCTTGAAATGAGTTACCAAAATAATTGCTCAGAAAATTTTTGAAATAGTTGCGGGTATATTCCTTTTTACTAATCAGAGGAAAATACCGGTGCGTTTTTCCAAAAGCTTCATGGTCAACAAAGCCCTTTTTCTCGAGGATACGAATGATGGTTGACACGGTATTGTATGCGGGTTTTGGATCGGAAATCTTATCGAGAATATCATTAACAAAACCCTTCTCCAGTTTCCATAAAATTTGCATCACTTGCTCTTCAGCTTTGGTAAGTTCCTTGATCATGATTTTTTAAATTGAGAATTAAACAACAACAAAGATCAAGCCAAAGGTAACTAAAGTATTAGTTTCTGAACTAATACTTTAGTTACCTTTGGTAAAAAAAATTTACTTCAACTTAAATGCAATAGGCATCGTAAATTCAACTTTTACAGTTTTACCATCTTCTTCACCTGGTGCCCACGTGGCCATTGAGTTTACAACCCGTAAAGCTTCTTTATCCAATGATGGTGAAACTCCACGCGCAATACGGGCATTTATAACCTTACCTTTTTCATCTACAACAAAAGAGACATAAACTTTACCGGAGATTTTCTCTTTCTTGGCGTCATCCGGATATACAACGCTACGTGCGACAAAGACTCGGAGTGAATCTTCTCCACCCGGATAAACAGGGGCCTTATCAACAACAGAAAAAACTCCATCTTCATTCATAGTGTGTGTTTTCTGCGCTTTCCCTATTAACGGGATCATCAACACAAGGACTAATAACAACAAAAATTTTGTTTTCATAACAGTAAATTTATTGGTTCATAAATATGAAAACAAAAATACAACTAAAATTTTAGTTTAAAAACTAATTCAATAGTTATTCAACTAAAACGATAGTTTCATGCATCCATTTACTCATGTTATCACATAAAAAAAGCGGAAGACAGAATAAATACTGTCCCCCGCTGCTTTTGACGAATCGCATGTAATTATTAGAAGTAGAAGATATTACCTTTACTTCTTCTGGTAACTTTTGATTTCAGGATTTCAACGACAGTCCGTCGGTTTTCGGCATGCATTTCTTCGGGACAGTCTACGCCATCCTTACATCCGTTAACCAGCTGTGACTCTCCAAACCCTTTATATTCCAAACGATCTGGATCAATACCTTTCGAAACTAAATAATCGAAGGTTGACTTAGCCCGTTTCTGCGACAGTTCCATATTATACTCATCGCTACCCCTGCTGTCGGTATGCGATTCAAGCATAATTTGCAAGTCAGGATATTCTTCCAGAATCGAAGCTAGCCTGTCAAGTTCTTTTGCACCATCAGCCCTGATATTGTATTTATCCAAGTCGAAGTAGATATTTTTCAACTGAATCCTGGTACCCGCATCCAATGAATACAATTGGAAATAGTATTCCTGTATGCCTGGTTCAATACCAATTGTACTAATATCGACATCGGTACCAAAATAGTTATTCGCAGATACAGCTACATTGTACTTAAGATCGGGCTGTACATTAATTGAGAATTCTCCATTATAATCAGCGTAAATACTGTCTTGTACCTGGTCGTTTTTCTTGATAATAACTAAAGCATCCGGAATAGGTATATTACCGAGAATATCAACTACCTGACCTTTTATACCGTAAGCTGGTTGCAGATATACCTTTTCTTCTTTTGCAACAAATTCACCTTTACTTGTCATATCTAACGGGTGAATTGCCTCCATAAATCCTGTATTGTTGGCAATTACCTTATACTTTTGGTTGATCCTCAGCCTGACAGGGAATTTTGCATTGCCGTCGGTGGTACCTTGTGCTACTAATACACCATTCTGATCTAAAACTTTCATCTCAGTATTAGGCAACAAACTCTCGTCGTAATTAGATACTGCAATCAAGTCAAATGGAAACTCTTCAAATTTGAATGAATAAATATCATCGTCACCTACACCGCCATCCCTGTTTGAAACAAAGAAACCCGAACGTTGATCTGAAGCTATGATCATTCCAAAATCATCGGCTTCGGTGTTGATTTGATTTCCAAATGTTTTTATCTCATTCGATAACGAAGGTGAAAACTTTGTATAAAAGATATCCAGTTTCCCTTGTCCGCCGTGACCATCAGAAGCAAATATTAATGTTCCGTCAGTATTAAAGAATGGAAACATTTCCTTACCTGGGGTATTAATTTTACTCCCCAAGTTTACTGGTTTTGACCATTTACCGTTGACTTTCGCACAGTAATACAAATCGGTTTCACCAAGACCACCGGGCATATCACTTACAAAAATCAATGTATCTCCTGCCACGTTAATGGCAGGGTGGGCAATCGAAAATTCATTACTATTATATGGAAACTTTTCCTGAAATTGCCATCCTAAAGCATTCTTCTCATAAATAACAATTCCAAGCCGGACATTCATTTTCTTAAAAACAATATTTTCTTCCTGTGGATTCTCCCAGTTCGATTGGGTCAGAAACAATTGTTTTGTTTGATAATTATAGCACAGTGGCCCTTCATGGTACTTAGTTAGCAGACTTGATAACTCTTTTCGTTCGGAGATAATACTTCCCGCATCATCGAGATTAGCTGAAAACAATTCATAAAATGATTTTTTCCCGGCTTTTCCTTTGTCTGCTTCTTCTGAACTAAATGAATTAAATATTAGCTCTTTGTCGATAATTGTTGCGCCAAAATCACTGGAAGGGGTATTTATGGCTGCATTCTCTATAATGAAATTTGCATCCTCGAAAATACTACTTTGGGATTGTCCAAAACAAGTCAAATCCAGTGTCAGCAATATTAAGGCAAACCAATATCTTTTTTTCATAGTATTGAATTTTTTCATAATCATCAAAAATAACGAGGTGAAGTATATCTGGTGCGAACAAAATTCAACTCGTAAGATACCATTATCTCATGAACTCCATCATTATAAGACCTGATCCTTGAGGTGTCAAAATCAATTGCATATCCAAGCCGCAATTTACGATTTATTATAAACTGTGCATTAAAACCATATTCACCTACAGAACGAACCATCGCGCCAATCCAGAATTTTTCCTTTAACAAGAAGTTGGCATTTATATCACCAACAATTGGTGATCCTGCCACATATCTTGTAATAAAGGAAGGTTTAAACTTCAAAGATTCACTTAAGTTAAAGACATATCCTCCGATTAAGGTAAAATGCCTGATCTCATAACTAGTGGTATAATTTTCTATTCCCGACTCAAAATCGTTTTTCAACATCTTGGGAACTGAAAATCCCAGGTAATAGTATTGAGACGAAAGGAAAGCCCCAACACCAAAGTTCGGCATAAGCTTCCTTTCTATTACTCCATCAAAAGAGGGATCGTGTACTCCACCTGGCACATACAATGTGTATTTGGACAAGTCATTCTGATAATTTGTAAACCCGGCTTTAATACCAAGTCTTAAAAAGGCTCCACTTCCAACCTTTAACCTATACGAATAATCGGAGAACAAGGCAAACCTCTGTTCAAAACCAACATTGTCATTAATCACCGACAACCCCAAGCCAATATTCTCATTTCGCAATGGTGCCTGAATTGTAAAAGTCTTTGTTTCCGGGTTACCAGTAAAACCAACCCACTGATATCTTCCCAGAGCCATTACTCCTATACTTTCCCAGGTACCTGCATAAGCAGGGTTGTATGCCTGTATGTTAAACATATACTGGCTGTACATCGGATCTTGTTGTCCGTAAGAAACAGTTATACTTGATAAAAACAGTATAATACCAACGATATATTTTGAATATGTTTTCATAATTTTCATCACTCTCCTATTTACCGGTTAATATATACGATTCCTTTATGGACATTAGAATTATCAAGTATCAGTAAGACGTAGTAAGTTCCTGCCGGTAATATTTCATCTTTTCGGTTACCATTGATATTTGCATGACCATCCCACCATGCATCCGGGTCTCCGTACATTTGTACATTTCCGTAATTATCCATCTCAAATACTTTAACTCCCCAGCGGCTGTACACCTCAAGTTTGGCATTAGGATAACTATAAATCCCCCTTATTCTGAAATAATCATTAATACCATCCCCATTGGGTGAAAATGCATCAGGGATCAATAAATCGCACGACTCATAATCAAGATAATTAGGAATGCTGTTCCAGTTACAGTCAGCAAGGATTTCTCCGTATTCGGATTCCGGTGTTGGTATGCCATCACCATCATCGTCGGTATCCCTAAAGTCAGGGAGATGGTCACTATCGGTATCCTGCAGCGGATTCTTCACTTTAGAGCCTACCGAGTTCCCCGCTGTTGCAAAGCCGTCAACATCATCAAAGGCATCATCAAGTCCGTCGCCATCCGAGTCAGAGTTAGATCGTTGGATATCCGGGTAACCGTCGCCAATTTGAGGATAACCAGCAATGTTGTTCAGATTTCGGTCATTCCCTTCAATGTAATCAGGCACCTGATCATTATCGCTATCTTCATCAATATAATCCGGCATTCCATCGCCATCAGTATCAACAACTCCAATCTTCAAGCCACCAATTCCTGGTTCATAACTATCATCCAGCCCGTTGCCGTTCAAATCAGTATTGCTTGGAGCCACATAGTTTTCCAAATCTTCCTGGCCTTCGATATTATCAACAATACCGTCATTATCCGAATCAATATCAAGGTAGTCGACATGCCCGTCATTGTCAGTATCCGACGCATTATTTGCTTCATCCAGGGTCGTGATACCATCATTGTCGTCATCAATATCCCGCCAGTTTTGAACGGCATCGCCATCAGAGTTCGGAAGTACTGTTTTGTGGCCGGTAGCATTACCATCAGCGGTAAATCCTGGAACGCTGTCGTAAGCATTATCCAACCCATCACCATCATCATCAGCACCACTAGCTATAATATTTGCTACGCCATCACCATCCGGGTCGTAAGCCTCCACATTGTCAGGAACTGAATCACCATCTGAATCCTCATCCAGGTAATCAGGCATTGCATCACCGTCAGAATCGACAGACGTGATCGGCGTGCCACCATTGTCTGTATCATAGGCATCATCCAATCCATCTCCATCGGTGTCTGTCCCAGTCGGAGCGATATAACCGGCTGTTGACTGGCCTTCAATATTATCAGCTATTCCATCATTATCGGAATCAATGTCCAGATAGTTGGCTTTTCCATCCGAATCATTATCAATATTGACAAATACTTCGTTATCATCGGTCAGACCATCGTTATCCGAATCAATATCCCTCCAGTTCGAAACCGTATCTCCATCGGTATTGCCCATTGCAACTTTGCTGCCCAACGAGTTACTTCCGGTTCCTCCAAGAACAACATTATCATACCCATCATCCAATCCATCACCATCAGTATCGGTTCCGGTAGGTAAGAAATCGGCTACTCCATCATGGTTACCATCATTTCCTTCGATACTATCAGGGATACCATCATTGTCTGAATCAGTATCCAAATAATCAGCAACACTGTCGTGATCAGTATCTACAATATCTATAGGTGTTCCTCCATTGTCCGGATCGTAGGCATCGTCCCAACCATCTCCATCCGAGTCTGATCCCAGAGGAGGGGTATATGCCATATCGCTCTGACTTTCATAATTATCAACGATCCCATCATTATCGGAATCAATATCCAAACTATCCGGAATACCGTCGTTATCCGTATCAACAAGAAGGTCTCCTTCCTGGACATCCGGAATACCGTCGTTATCATCGTCAATATCAATAGTGTTATCGACGCCATCTTTATCCGAATCAAGTGTCAGTACAACTGTTGCCTGGTCACACAACGGCACAAAAGCATCATCACAGATTTCATAGACAAATGAATCAAGTCCGAAATAATTCGTCTCAGGTGTATAATCAAATGTCCCATCACTATGAAGAACAAGTGTACCGTGTAATGGCCCTGAAATCGGCGTTGTATTCAATACAATTCCATCTCCATCCGGATCATAATCATTAGTAAGAATGTTTGCGGAGCTTTCATCTCTGATGAGGAAATCGTCAACTGCAACAGGCGGATGGTTTACCTCGGATATCGAGATATATACCGTAGCCTTACTGCATGCTACCGGTGTTCCGTCATCACAAGCCTGATAAGTAAAGAAGTCAGACCCGATATAATTCAATTCAGGTTGGTAAGTAAATGTTCCATCCGGGTTAAATGTTACTGTTCCATGTAACGTTGAACTCAACAACGAGAACTGCATGTTGTCCCCTTGCGGATCATAGTCGTTCTTTGAAACGTCAGATGAAAGCATGCTGTTAATCTTTGAAAAATATCCATCATCAACGGCCACGGTTGTATTATTGTTTGCATTTGGATCAATTATCAGGATCACATTGGCTGTGTTACATTTCGCCGGGACTACATCGTCACACACTTCGTAAGTAAACACGACCTGACCCGTGAAACCTTCAGGAGCTTCATAAATAAAGCTACCATCACTGTTGATAACTAAGTTCCCTACTACAGGTGGAACGATCGGGTCAGTATTCAACACCAATAGGTTACCATCCGGGTCAAAATCGTTATCAAGAACGTTTCCGGTAACAGGAATATCTTCCTGTCCTGTGTAAACATCCTCATTAGCTATAGGAGCCTGATTCTCGGATGAATGGTCATCAAGAACCGTAATATAAACTGCTGCCTGGTCAACTCCACCTTTACCATCGCTTATCTGATAAGTAAAGACATCTTCACCTAAATAATCAGCATTAGGAGTATAAACATATGTCCCATCAGAATTAAATGTAAGCGAACCGTGTGCCGGATCGGTCAATTTCGTAGCAGTCAACGGGTCGTTGGACACATCATAATCATTGGTCAATACATTGCCAACTGCCGGAACATTAATAAAAGTATTGTTAATGTCGTCAACAGCGACAGGAGGATCATTAACCGGCCCTATCACAACTTTTACTGTTGCTTCATCACAAGTACCGTCAGCATCGCATATCCTGTAGGTAAATTCATCAGACCCGTTATAGTTTTTAGTTGAAAGATAAGTGATTGTTCCATCAGGATTCACTGTTGCCACACCATTAGAAGGTCCATCTACAACTTCCAGAGTAGACAGCTGCAAATTGTCATCACAATCCAGGTCATTATCAAGAACAGGAATATCAATCGCAATATCTTCGTCTGTAGTTGCAATGTCATCAACTGCTAACGGACTTGATTTTACTGTAACAGTTTGTGTACACTTGGCTGTATTTCCGCTGTTGTCAGTAACTGTCCAGGTTACAAGGGTCGCCCCAACCGGATAATTACCACTCGCGTTTGATGAATTGTTGAAATCATTTCTCACCGAAGCAACTCCACAATTATCAGAATATACCGGAGAAGGCACTGTAACAAAACTACTACATCCATTAACTGATGGTACAGTAATTTCAATATTTCCGCCACAGGTGATTGTTGGTTTAATATCATCAATAACTGTGATAACCTGAGTTTGATCAGGAGCAGCATTTCCGCAGTTATCAATTAATGACCATACCCGGTTGATAACAAGAGTGCCCGGATTCGGGTTTGAAGTAACATCCTGATAGGTTGCATTCAATCCTGACGAACAGTTATCAGACTCATTAGTCACATCGCCTGTCACAGCCGTGCTTGCATCGTAATTACAATTAGCATCCCGGGATACTGTTATATTAGCAGGAGCCGTGAATGTCGGGGCTGTATTGTCTTTTACTGTGATAGTCTGCTCAGCCGTTGACGAATTGCCGCAATTATCCGTTACGGTATATGTTCGAACGATTGTCCACGGACAGCTTCCTGTTGCTTCACCATCACTGCTGGTCACAGTCAAATCGCCATTAGAACTGCAATTATCAGAAATCGTCAATCCATTTGAAGTCAGGTACGCAATTGTGTTAGTAGCCGCCGGGGCATCCTCAGGTGAGCACCCGTCCTGGTTAATACTTGCCAAAGTACCGGTAACACTTGGAGGAGTAGAGTCTTGTACCGTGATCGTCTGCGTATGCGTGATGCTGTTGGTACAGTTGTCCGTGGCAGTCCAGCTGCGGGTTAGCGTGTAACTGTTGGCACATGATCCGTCGGTTCTAACTTCCCCATTGTAGACGACTGATACATCGCTGTCGCAGTTGTCCGAGGCGGTCAGCCCGCTCAAGGCAGGAACGGCTGGGACTCCGTCACATTCGACGGTTACGTCCGATGGCATCGTGTTGTCCCAGGTCGGCGCGGTCGTGTCTTGTACCGTGATCGTCTGTGTATGCGTGATGCTGTTGGCACAGTTGTCCGTGGCAGTCCAGCTGCGGGTTAGCGTGTAACTGTCGGCACATGATCCGTCGGTTCTAACTTCCCCATTGTAGACGACTGATACATCGCTGTCGCAGTTGTCCGAGGCGGTCAGCCCGCTCAAGGCAGGAACGGCTGGGACTCCGTCACATTCGACGGTTACGTCCGATGGCATCGTGTTGTCCCAGGTCGGCGCGGTCGTGTCTTGTACCGTGATCGTCTGTGTATGCGTGATGCTGTTGGCACAGTTGTCCGTGGCAGTCCAGCTGCGGGTTAGCGTGTAACTGTCGGCACATGATCCGTCGGTTCTAACTTCCCCATTGTAGACGACTGATACATCGCTGTCGCAGTTGTCCGAGGCGGTCA
>JBNKTK010000095.1:0-15599 GCA_050298035.1 Mangrovibacterium sp.
TTTAGCTCGTACCACATCCAGCTCTTCTTTTGAGGCACTTCGATAATGTAGTTTTGTTGACGGAGTTTTTAAGTCATCCTTATCTAACCTCAAAAATGTCTTTTCTTTTCTAAACATACTTTTCCTTCGTAACTGCCCCCTGTTGTAGCGAAATCGGGAGATCATATCTAATATGGTACTTGCACCACCTCCAAGCATAATGTTTAGCTCTAAAAAAACACTTGCTGCAAGTTAACAAAACTCACAGTTTCAACATAATTTTCGTGACTCATTTTCATGGTAACCGCATTTAACTTCCACTCTACTGCTATTGTCATAAACAAATATTTTATAACCACTAAATTCACAAAAAACGCTAAAAGTACATGTCTTTGACATGTTGAAAATTGCTATGCAATTTTTTTATTTTGTGGTTTTCGTGCTTTTCGCGGTAAAATTTTTTAAATGCGGTTGCCCTGGACTCATTTTAGTTTATGCCACACAGCCATCTCCAAATAAGAAAAGAAGCATACCAAGCAAGGCAATTTTATTCACCCTAATGCGCTAAGCGGATTACCCGCTAAGCGCTTAACGAAAAACGCGTCAAACTGGTGATGACTGGAGAGGTGGATTCCGCGTAGCGAAAGACGGAGTGGGTTGAATCCCTTTTACCGGCAATTACCTGATCAATTGAATTTTTGTGGGGAGAAAATTTAAATAAATGAAACCAGAAGGGTCTAACAACAATGAAACTAAAAAGTCCCGAAAACATGAATCAAACGCAAAGACACGAAGACACAATGTTTTAATATTCGGATAATTTTCTTCACGACTTTGTGTCTTTGTGTTTAAACTCTTCACTTTGACAGATGTTTTCACCCATTCCTCTTTTTCACCTCATAAATATCAGTGCGGCGGTCACGCAGGTTCCTGACACTTCCAAGCTGGTTCAGCTCCCACAACAGGTCGATGTCCACATCAGCAATCAGGATCATTTCCGTATTGGGGGTTGTTTCGGCTTTAATGCCGTTCATTGGAAATGCAAAGTCGCAGGGGGTGGCAACCATCGACTGGGCATACTGGATGTCCATATTGTGCACCTTGGGCAGGTTGCCCACACAACCGGCAATGGCCACATAGCACTCATTCTCGATAGCCCGGGACATGGCACAGGTGCGTACCCGCGAGTAACCATTTTGGGTGTCGGTCAGAAAGGGGACAAAAATAATATTGACCCCCTCGTCGGCGAGCAAGCGGCCGAGCTCCGGGAATTCAATATCGTAGCAGATCAACACGCCTATTTTCCCGCAATCGGTATCAATGGCTTTTACGTCATGCCCGCCCTGCAATCCCCACACTTTCACCTCATCCGGTGTAACATGGATTTTTTCGTACCGCTCCATCGACCCGTCGCGCCGGCAAACATACCCCACGTTGTACAGCAGGTCGTTTTTCACCTCGGGCATACTTCCCGAAATAATATTGATGTTGTACGAAACCGCAAACTCAGATAACTTCTGAACAATTGGTTCGGTATATTTGGCTTGTTCGCGAATGGCTTCAGGTTCGCTCAACCGGTTATTTTCAGCCATCAAAGGCGCATTGAAGAATTCAGGAAAGAGTGCAAAGTCGCAGCGATAACCCGAAACGGCATCAATGAAATACTCAGCCTGGTTTATCACGTCATCCAGGTTATTGTACGGGCGCATCTGCCACTGGATCAAGCCCAGGCGGACAATCCGTTTGGTAACGGCAGGCTTTGTCTGTTCTTTTTCATAGTAAATATTGTCCCACTTCAGCAAAACAGCATATTCATTGGAAGCCTCGTCGCCAATCAGGTAATTTTTCAGGATTTTTGACGGATAGAAATCGTTGGACATTTGAAAATTCAGGACAGGGTCGTCAATTTCTTTTCGCTTAACTTTTTCGATGTATTGTTTGGGAGTCAACTCATCGGCATATTTATGGTAATTCGGAATCCGCCCGCCAAACGCAATCCCCTTCAGGTTAAGCCGTTCACACAGTTCCTTGCGATAATCGTACAGGCGGCGCCCCAGCCTGCGCCCCCGGAACTCCGGTTTTATGAAGACTTCAATCCCGTAAAGCATGTCGCCATCGGGGGTGTGCGTATTGAATGTGTAGTTCCCGGTTACCTCTTTAAAGGTGTGCTGCCTTTCAAACCGGGCAAAATTCAGGATGATCGACAAGGCACAACCGGCTATCTGGTTATTCACTTTAACAACTACCTGGCCTTCGGGAAAGTGGTTAATCAACGTTTTGATATGCTGCTCCTTCCAATAATACTCGGGCATGGCAGGATAAGCTTCGATCATGGCCTCCTTCATTTCCTCGTAATCATCCAGGTGCAAATAGGTCAATTCAACATTTTCAATATCTTCCATATATTATCCGTTTTAACTTTTGGCGGGGGATTTCCTGTCCCACTATACAATTTACGAAATCACCAACAAACCATAGCCCGGGATAACGGGGAAACTGAACGGCCGAAGTAAAAAAAGGCGTGTGGCAGGAGGTTGTCTAAATGGTCAGCCTCTTGTTTTTTTATGCTTACAATTCGTAAGCAAATTACGGGAAGTCGGGCTGAAAGCCCAGTTGAATTCAGCCCAATGCAAAACGAAGTGACGCGTTGGGACTAAAAGCCGGAAAGGAAAACCACACGTCCTGTAAGGACAACTTAATCAATTTAAGTTATTTAAACTGGGCTTTCAGCCCGTTATTTATGCAAAATTATTATATACCCAAGGCGTTGCCTTGGGCTGAATTAAGTATGCCCTTCAGGCATAAACTTTCAAAATGTAAGTAAAGCATTTTTTAAGTTTACTTTAGGACAACCTCTGGCAGACTGGAATCTGCCGGACCGGGAAGATTACCTCCACCCCAGATCAATCTGCTAAAAGAAATATGATTTTCTAAATTTTATGTGATATTTTTAGTTTTGCTTGCAACCCTGGCGGGTTTTTCTTGTCAGTAATAGCGAAAACAGAACAATTTGGGAAAAGCGGCATTCATACACCAATCACTGATCGAAGATTGTAAACGGGGCAACGACAAAGCCCGTTTTCAACTGTATCAGCTTTACTCCAAAGCGATGTTCAACGTGTGTTTCCGCATGATGAACAACCGCGAGGACGCCGAAGACATGCTGCAGGAAGTTTTTCTGCAGGCATTTACCAAGCTCGACAGTTTTCGCTACGAGTCAGGTTTTGGCAGCTGGCTAAAAACCATTGCCATCCGCACGTGTATCAACGCGTTGAAAAAGCGAAAAATCGAGCTAACGTATTGCGACGAAATAAAAGATCACCGTTCCACCGAAGATGAAGTGAATGCCCCTGAAATTACGACAGAACACATCCTCAAAGCCATGGATGATTTGCCGGAAGGTGGACGGATCGTTTTCTCTTTGTACCTGCTCGAGGGATACAACCACGGCGAAATTGCCAACATCCTTGGCATCACCGAGTCAACCTCGAAATCGCAGTATATGCGGGCAAAACGCAGGGTTCACGACCTATTGAAAGAACATCAAATGCGAACAGCATGAAGAATGACCGGTTAGAAGATTTTGTAAAAGCGCACCGGGAGGAATTCGAGATTCACTCCCCGTCGCCGGAAATATGGGAAAAGCTGAACCAGAAACTTCCCAAACAGGCAACGAAACGCACACTTAACCGCCGCTGGTTAAGCATTGCCGCCGTAATTGCAGTCGCCCTGATCGGATCGGCCGTATTGGTCCACTCGTTGGTATTCAACAACGATGGGTTGCGATTGGCAGCCGACACCGATCCCGAAGTTCGGGAACTGCTGGAAGCCGAAGCCTATTATGCGCAACAAGTGAACGGGAAGTTGCAAGAAATCAGGAAATGTTACCGTCTGAATCCGGAGTTGCAGATGGAAGTAGAAGATGATTTAAATGAATTGGAACAAATGTACAACGAACTAAAGAACGATTTAAAAGATAATGTTTCCAACAAGAACGTGATTGAGGCCATGATCGAAAACAACCGTTTTCGGCTGAAGCTGGTAGATGAGGTGTTGGAACAAATTAACTGCTAAAAAAGGTCAATATGAAGAATACAGGTCGCCAAATAGCCATATTGCTGCTGTTTAGTTTTGCCGGACTAAACACCGCCATGGCACAGTTTACCGAAAGCCGGGAGTTCAAAAAATCATTTAAAATAACCCCGGCAACAAGTATTGAGATTACAAACAAGTACGGGAAAATTGAACTTTCAACCTGGGAAAAGGACTCGGTTGTAATCGAAGTGAAGATATTCGTTGAGGAAAAAAAGCTGTCGAAACTGGAAAAGACGCTCGATAATATTGACTTCGATTTTACCAATACGCCCCACTACCTGGTTGCACGCACACTGCCGGACCGGAACAAAACCCAGCTCGAAAGCGAATTTCAACGCTTCAAAGAAACGCTACTGCCCAATGACGGCAGTGTAGAAATCAACTACAAAGTTTGGTTACCGGCAACCAATTCCCTGAAGATTGAAAATAAGTTTGGCGACATTTACCTGGATGATTACAACGGCGACATATCAATTGACCTGAGTAACGGTAAGCTTAAAGCACACGACCTGGCAAAAAAAGCGACCATTACCCTGAACTTTGCAGGAGCATCAATCAACAAGCTTACCGGTGCACAAATCTATTCGAATTACAGCGACCTGTACATCAAGCAATCGGGGACATTGAACGTGTCGAGCAAGTCATCGGAAATTGAATTGATTGAAAACCAAAGCCTGACCACCGACTCGCGGCGGGATAAGTTCCGGATTAAACAAACGGACAAAATTGATGCAGGCGCCAACTTTTCAGACTTCCGGATCACAAACCTGACCGACCGGGCAAACATGCGCCTGAACTACGGAGATGTGGATATTGAAAAAATAGCTGCAACTTTCAGCGACCTTTACATTAATTGCCGTTCAACCGACATCAACATGTATTTCCCCCCCGAATCGAAGTTCAACTTTGAAATCTCACAAACAAAGTCTGATATGAACCTCGATCCGTCATTCAACGTGTTGGAACGGGAAGAGGTTGATGTAAAGGAGCAGACCTACCTTTTACATGGTTTCTTTTCGAAAAAGGCTGAAGGAAAAGAAAAACTCAAACTGAATACAACCGGGGGAAGTGTCAGGCTAAAAACGTATTGAGCGGGTTTATTCCAAAACCGGGGCAATTGCAGAATCGAGAATCAAGCGTATAACAAATGTGGTGCATGTAGCATTCTCATTTTAGCTTGCAAGGTGGTTGTACCTGACTCTCGCTCGCGCATCCCATGCTCAAAGGTCGGAAACATTTTTCGCGGTTCGGAAACCGCGACACCCAAGTCTCCCGGTTTTCAAGGAAGATAAAAATACCAGCCTACTTTTTGATTCGGAAATCGCCACTTCCCTGAGAAAATAAAAACTGAATTTTGATTTGTCTTCGAACAATAGGAAACAGAGACAACGCACAGCAAATCAAGATTTTTTTCAAAAAAAACATCATTTTTTCAGACCTCATTGCAACCCCACCGGAAAAAGTGTGTCTGTAAAAATAGAAAACAGGAAAGCGCCTCAAAGCTTACGAAAACAACAAAACAGAAAACACATGAAAACAATGAAATTTACCTTACTGATGCTATTATTGGCATTGACGGCGGGACTAACCTCCTGCCTGGATGAATTCGGGATCGAAGGCAATGGCCGCCCTCAAACCGAAACCCGTTATGCCCGGTATTTTGATGAAGTCAGCTCTTCAGGGCCATTTAACGTTTATGTATTGCCCGGCGACGAACCATCGGTTGAAGTGACGGCTGAATCGAACCTGCTGTCCTACATTGAAACCGATTTTGACGGCGACCGGCTAAAAATCAGGACAAAGGGATTGCACACCCTGGACAATAATTTGCCAATCGACATTTACCTGTACAGTCCGCACGTCAACCAGCTACGGTTAAGCGGTTCGGGAATGATTGATGCCGGAAATTTCACCGCCAACCGGTTCGAAGTTTTCGTGTCCGGTTCAGGACAAATAAAAACTTCGGTTGATGTCCACGAACTGAAAGCCTTTGTTTCCGGCTCAGGGCAAATCATCATCGACGGCTATTGCGACAACTCGGAAATGGCAATCAGCGGGTCGGGCGAAATATTCAGCTACGACCTGGAACAGGATTATTGCCAGGTAACAATATCCGGATCGGGCGATGCTTTTGTAAACGTCAGCAAACTGCTTGACGCCAACATTTCAGGAAGCGGGAATGTGCTGTTCATCAATACACCCGACATACACAGCAGCATCTCGGGCAGCGGCAAAGTGATTAACGACAACTAACGTTTTCAACAAATATCTATGAAAAAATTCTACCTCATCATTTTACTTTTTCTTTTAATGGGAAGTACTGCAAATGCCCAGTATGCAACCCGTGCAATCGGGGTTCGGGGAGGGATCTCATCCGGCTTTGAATACCGTGCTTTCGCGAACGATTTCTTGTCCTACAGGGTACTTTTAAGTTCGCGCCATCACGGGCTGCAGCTTACCGGCTTAAAAGAATTTCACCAACAGGGAGCATTCGATTTTTCAGATGAGCTGGTTTTCATCTACGGTTTTGGCGCCCACCTGGGTTTTGAAAGCTGGAAAGCTTACGATCCGGACATCAGCACCCGGTACGACTGGGAATACCGGGCCAGTCCGGTTGCCGGTCTTGACGCGCTCGCCGGGGTTGAATACAATTTCTGGGATTTCCCGTTAACAGTCGGGCTCGAAGCCAAACCCTTTTTCAACCTTTTTGGCAAGAATTTTTTTCAGCTACAACCTTTCGATATTGCTTTTACAATCAGATATGTCTTTTGAGAAAACAAATAAATAATCAACCATGAAAAAATTAATATCATTTTTCCTGCTTGCACTACTTTTTCAGGCAGCAAATGCACAAGATTACGATAACGGGGAGATCGGCACCATCTTTTCAAAAACCAACCGGACGAATGGCGGTTACGGGGCCATCACCATGTCATATACCGAAATCGACAATAAAGACGCTTTTGTGATGGGGGCTCGCGGCGGATGGATCATCAACCATTCCTTTGCAATCGGATTGGGTGGTTACGGTTTTGTAAACGACATCAACTACAACGATCCGTTCCACAATGACCTGGATTATAACCTGGCCGGCGGATACGGTGGTCTGATCCTTGAACCGATTATTGCCCCCAAAGTTCCGGTACATTTATCATTTCCGATCCTGTTTGGGATGGGCGGTGTAGCCTACATTGAAAACCACAACCATTGGGATTACTGGTGGGAACAAAACGGCTTAAGCGATGTGTTTTGGGTGTTTGAGCCCGCCGTTGAACTCGAGTTCAACATGACCCGGCATTTCCGGATGGCCGCAACAGCCAGCTACCGGTTTACTTCGGATATTGAGATGGACCTGACCGATCCGGATTTGCTGAACGGGATGAACATTGGCCTGGTTTTCAAATTCGGCAAGTTTTAAAATTTGCAGCAAATAAGGGAAGAACGACAGACATTTATTTTTTGATTTTTACACGTTGTCTGTTTTACCAAATCAGTTGGCCGGGATTTTTTAGTCCCGGCTTTGCTTTTATGTGAATTCTTTCTTTTCAAATGTAAAAAACTCATTCTATTTTTGTCCTATAGAAAGAATCTCATCATGGATACGACTGAAATCTTAATCACAATTCGCAAAATAGTCCGTTCGATAAACCTGGAATCGAAAAAGATTCAAAAAGCACATGGCGTAAGCATCCCGCAAATACTCTGTTTAAGCTATTTACATGCTTCTCCGAATTTTCAGTCAACGCAAGGAGAAATCCGTCAGTTCCTGAATTTAAATTCGAGCACCACCAGTGGCATAATCGATCGCTTGGAAACAAAAGGTTACCTGGCAAGACTCCCCAAACAAGGAGACAAAAGGGTTGTCAATATTGTTTTAACCAATAACGGGGCAACGTTGCTCGATCAAGTCCCTCCCCTTCTGCACGACCAGCTTTCGAGCAAGCTAAAGTTGCTCCCGGACAATAAGCTTCTGCAAATTCAGGAAAGCCTGAATACCTTGGTCTCGATTTTGAATATTAAAGAGATTGAAGCGGCCCCGATGCTAACGATCAATGAGCCGATACACAAAGAGGAAGCTCCGTAGAAATCAAAGAATGCTCTACCGGAACAATTTCAAATAATCGTTCGCATAAAACTGCAGACAAATCTTCATCCTATTTTAGGGGCATTCTAAATAACCCCACCAGGCCACTCATTATCAACCTGCTCTAAAAAACAGCGATTAATTAAACCAGGTCTAAAGTCAGCCTGATTTTGAATCCCTTCATTAAAACCGTAATTTTGTTCCTACAGAAACTATTTGAAGAAATTATGGAGATTTTTAATGGCACACAACAAGCTTTAGCAAACAAAATCAAACCCGACTCGACCATCTCAAACTGGAAGGACTGGAAATGGCAGCTAAAGAACAGTATTAAAACCATCAAACAATTTGAAACACTAACCGGAATCAACTTCACGGACGACGAAAAAGAGAAGCTTACCGAAACCCTGGATAAATTCCCCTTATCCATCACCCCTTATTATGCTTCACTGATTTCAAAAGAAAACTACAGGAACGACCCGGTCTTTAAGCAATCATTCGCAAACACCCACGAGCTAACCATACTCAACAACGAGCTAAAAGACCCGTTATCAGAGGAAAGCGATAGCCCGGTAACGGGAATAACCCACCGGTACCCTGATCGGGTTTTATTCCACGTGAGCAACATTTGCGCAATGTACTGCCGGCACTGTACACGGAAAAGAAAGGTTGGCGATATTGATTTTATCCCATCGAATGAACAGTTGAAAAAAGGGATCGAATACATCAAAAATACGCCACAAGTGAGAGACGTACTTCTATCCGGCGGGGACCCGTTGATGTTGCCAGACGAACAAATTGACTGGCTACTGAACGAATTAACCCAAATTCCACATATCGAAATTATTCGTATAGGAACAAGAATGCCGGTCGTCCTTCCTTACCGGATAACGGACAAACTGGTCTCAATCCTAAAAAAATACCAGCCACTTTGGATCAACACTCATTTTAACCACCCGAGAGAAATTACGTCATCGTCGAAAGAAGCCTTGCGCAAACTGGCTGACGGAGGTTTTCCTCTTGGAAACCAAACAGTATTACTGGCCGATGTGAACGACTGCCCACGAATTATGAAGAAACTGGTACACAAACTCGTCCAGAACAGGGTGAGACCTTACTATCTTTACCAGTGTGATTTATCCGAGGGGCTATCACATTTTCGCACCCCTGTGGGGAAAGGCATCGAAATCATGGAAAGCCTGATTGGGCACACCAGCGGGTTTGCCGTTCCTACCTATGTTATTGATGCACCGGGTGGAGGCGGAAAAATCCCGGTCATGCCAAATTACATTATTTCATGGTCGACCAACAAAGTGGTACTGCGCAATTACGAAGGGGTAATTACCACGTACAAGGAACCGGAACATTACGAGAACAAGTTTTGTGACCGGAATTGTGAAAACTGCACACTGGAACTCAACTTGAGTGAGGGTGATGAAATAAAAACCCTCGGGATCGAAAAACTTCTTTCAGATTCAGACGATTCCATCTCATTAATTCCGGAGAACAATGAACGCCATAACCGGAGGGACGAATAAATGGATTTAATTGAAAAGATAGGACATTCGACCATCCAGCACGGAAAAGAAAACAACCGGATCTATCTGCTGAAATACTCAAAAGAAGACCCGGCTACCCTCGCGGCAGCAATGGATGAGTTGGCAAAACAAAACAAGTACGGTAAGATCATAGCCAAAGTCCCGGCATCGGCACAACCGTTTTTTCTTCAGGCCGGGTATACCACCGAAGCCTACATCCCGAACTTTTACAGTAATGATGAAGATGTTTTCTTCATGGTCAGGTACCCGGATGAACGACGATCAATCATCACAAATAACGATTTTGAACTGACTGCCGGCCTATTATCTGGCAGCCCAAACAATAACAACAGGCAAGCGGCATCAAAATTCAAAGTCGGTATTACAAGCCCCAACCTTGCAGATGAAATGGCAAAATTGTACAGCAAGGTTTTTGAAAGCTACCCCTTCCCCATTACCGACCCGGCTTACCTGGCAGAGACGATGCAAAATGGTTCGGTTATCTATTTTGGGCTATGGGACAACGAACAACTGATTGCTCTCTCATCGGCTGAACTCGACACAAAAAACAAAAACGCAGAAATGACCGATTTTGCCGTATTGCCCGAACACCGGGGGCAGAACCTGGCAGGCATCTTACTGGCAGAGATGGAAGGAGAAATGATAAAACACGGATACAAAACATTATACACCATCGCCCGGGTTCAAAGTCCCGGAATGAACCGAACCTTTATAAAGCAAGGATACCATTTCTCCGGCTTACTAAAAAACAATACGAACATATCGGGAAAAATCGAAAGCATGAATGTGTACTATAAATGTTTAAAACGATGACAGAACAACAAAACCTTGGAAAACTATGCCCATTTTCAACAGACTGCCCTGTCTACCAGGAGAAACTGACAATTGACCGGATTTCACCTTTTCTGATCAAGAATGTTTTTTGTAACCGGGGCTACAAAGGCTGGAAAAATTGTGAACGATATAAACAGGCAGAAAGCGGAAATCCAGTTCCACAGACCGCAAGCCCCTACAAGATTGAGTAAATAATATTCATTTTTTTCCGGCGGATTTATCCCTACTTTTGCTCCCTCAATTTGTCGGGGAGATAATGAAAAACAAGACCTTTCAATTTTACGGGGCAGCGCTTCTGGCAATGTTCTTCTGGAGCTTTTCGTTTGTTTGGTTCAAGGTAGCTTACAAAGCCTACGAACCGATGACCGTGGTTTTGATCCGGCTCTCGTTATCGGCAGCCATCATGTTTGTTGTTGCCCGGCTGACCGGAAAACTGGAGAAGGTAAAGAAAAGCGACCTGGGCTGGATGGTTTTGCTCTCGTTTTTTGAGCCTTTCCTCTATTTCATGGGTGAAAGCTTTGGGCTGAAATACGTGAGCCCGACGGTTGCATCAGTCATTGTGGCCACTATTCCGTTGTTTACACCGGTAGCTGCCTGGTATTTTCACAAAGAAAAGGTGGGATGGGCAACTTTCGTCGGGCTGGTCATTTCTTTCCTGGGGGTTGCACTGGTTGTGCTCGACCGCACGCTTGGATTTGCAGCCTCACCACTTGGCGTTTCGCTCGAGTTTATCGCGGTGTTGTCGACTATTGGTTATACCATCATCCTGAAAAAGCTAACCAACCATTACAATGGCTACACCATTATCAGTTATCAAAACCTGTTTGGTTCGTTCATGTTCCTGCCATTCTGGGCCATGTTCGAGTCGGCAAAAACTTTTCAAACGCCATTTAACCCCGAAGCTTTTTCGGCTATCGTTAAACTGGCCGTTTTTGCATCCATCCTGGGCTTTATCTTTTTCACCTACAGCATCAGAAACCTGGGCATCAATAAATCAAACATGTTTATCAATGTCATGCCGGTGTTCGTGGTTATTTTCTCGTTTCTCATTTTAGGTGAAGAAATAAATGCACAAAAGATACTGGGGATTGTCATTGTAATTTCCGGGTTGTTTTTGTCCCAGTACAAACGGCGAAAACGGAAGAATGGGAAAATGCCGGTTTTCCAAACCTGATTTTCTTCGATTTCTTTTAACCTTTTTCACGGTTTGCTTGTTTGATAAAACTTGAATAGTAAACATCTTTTTCCCTACTTTTGAGCCGTGAGAACAAGTTATCGCAACAATTTTCTACTGTTCGTTATTATTCACCTGCTGGTATTTCTGTTCCCGCTGGCGAGTAAAACGCTCCACGTTCACCACAGCGAACATGGGGGCAAACTGTTTTCAACCAGCGCCACAATTGGCGAACCGGAAGATTACTGTCCTATTTTCGATTTTGATTTCTACAGTTTCCTGGCGGAAGCTCAGCCCGAAGTTGTGGTTGAACTGGAAGGATCGCCTGTATTTTCAATTATCATTCCCGTCACACCGGAACAAAAACACATCCGGTATTTTTCGCTTCGCGCCCCTCCGGCTGCCTAAGCTTTTCATTCCAAAACAACATTAAATCCACCCGATTATTTGGCTATTACCGAATAACCGGCAATTAGGCTTCAGGGAAGAGTCCCTGTCTCCTTTAAATGTTACATCTCATTTTAACATTTTCGCTTTGAACCAACCGGTTGCACAGGCAACAGGAAGCGGTCGAAGTTCTATTTTAAAGAATACAACTATGCAAAATAAGTTTCTCAAAATATTTATCATCCTATTGCTTTTTGCAGGTAACGCGATGGCCTACCCCAACACCGTTTTAACAAATGCCAGCTTATCGGGAAAAGTTACCGACCAAACCACCGGTGAAACCTTGCCGGGGGTCAGCATCTATTTCCCAGATTTAAAAACCGGCACCGTAACCAAATCAGACGGCACCTATCTGCTGGAAAAATTGCCTGCTGCAAAATTGCTGGTGCAGGTAAGTTTCGTGGGCTACAAACTCACTACCCGGCAAGTTGACCTGGCCACTACATCCACGCTCGACTTTTCGCTGGAAGAATCGATAACCGAAATCAGCGAGGTAGTTGTGACCGGACAATCGGCAGGCGTTGAAAACACCCGCACACCATCGCCAATAGCCATTGTTCCCCGGGAGCATTTACTCCAAAACACGTCAACCAACATTATTGATGCACTGGCCAATACCCCCGGGGTTTCGCAGGTCACAACCGGAGCAGGCATCTCGAAGCCCGTTATACGCGGATTGGGATACAACCGGGTTGTGGTCGTAAACGACGGTATCAGGCAGGAAGGCCAGCAGTGGGGAGACGAACACGGGATTGAAATCGACCAGTACGGCGTGAACCATATTGAAATACTGAAAGGGCCGGCCAGCCTGGCTTACGGTTCAGATGCCATGGCCGGGGTGATCAACATGATTTCGGCGCCGACACTCCCAAGCGGCACAATCAAAGGAACAGTCATCAGCAATTACCAGTCGAACAATGGGCTGATTGGCTATTCGGCAAATATTGCCGGCAACAAAAACGGGGTAATCTGGGATGCCCGGTACAGCAACAAAATGGCCCATGCCTATAAAAATGCCTACGACGGCTGGGTATACAATTCCGGCTTCCGGGAAGATGCTGCAAGCACCATGCTGGGATTGAACCGGAGCTGGGGATTTTCGCACCTCAACCTGAGCGTGTACCAGTTGGAACCGGGAATTATTGAAGGAGAACGTGACTATCAGACGGGCAAGTTCATCAAGATAATCGTTACCGAAAGCGGAGAAGAAAGCGAGGCATTTGCGACGTCAGACGATTTCCATTCATACCACCCGGGGGCGCCATTCCAAAAAATTGCTCACTACAAAGCCGTGTGGAACAGCCGCTTTTTCATCCGCAAGAGCAACCTGCAAACAACTTTCGGTTTTCAGCAAAACCACCGGAAAGAGTTTGAATCAGCCGACGAATACGGGCTGTACTTTTTACTGAACACGCTGAACTATGATGTGAAATATGTACTGCCGGAAATGAACGGCTGGAAAATTACCACAGGCATAAACGGGATGTGGCAAAATTCGAAAAACAAGGGGAGCGAATTCCTGGTACCAGCCTACAAATTGTTTGACGCGGGGGTATTTACAGTCATCAACAAACAGATTGGAGATATTGACTTTAGCGGCGGGTTACGGTTCGACCAGCGCACGATGAACAGCCACTCGCTTTATATTGATGAAAATGATGAAGCAACACGGGCTTTCGATCCGCAAGCCGTGGAGCGGTTTGCGGCTTTCGACCGGACATTCAACGGCTTTTCAGGGAGTCTTGGCGCAAGCTGGCAAATCAGCCAGACAACCTTCACTAAGTTGAATATTTCGAAAGGTTTCCGGACACCGAACATTGCCGAACTTGGATCAAACGGCATTCACGAAGGGACACTGCGCTACGAAATTGGCAACCAGGAGCTGAAACCGGAAAGCAGTCTCCAGTTCGACTGGGTTCTTGGGCTGAACACGAAACACGTTTCGGTGGAATTGGATTTGTTTGCCAACACGGTTGACCATTTCATTTTTAGCCACAAATTGAATATGGTATCCGGAGCGGATTCGCTGATTAACGATACGCCTGTGTTCAAATTCACCGATGGGAAAGCTCATCTTTATGGCGGCGAGCTCAAGGTTGACATTCACCCGCACCCGTTGGACTGGCTTCATATTGAAAACACCTTTTCATTGGTGAATGCCACCTTGAAAAATCAGCCCGACACAGCGCACTACCTGCCATTAACACCAGCCTCACGCTGGCAATCGGAAGTAAAAGCCGAGTTTGGGGAAATCAACCATTTCCTCGAAAACGGGTACCTGAAATTTGGCATTGAAAACACCTGGAAGCAAAACCACTTTTACGCGGCTTACGGAACAGAGACGGCCACGCCAGGCTATGCGCTCCTGAACATTGGCGCCGGTGTTGACCTGGTCAACAAACACAACACCTTGTGCTCACTCTTCTTCAGCATCAACAATTTAACAGATGTGGCCTACCAAAGTCACCTGAGCCGGTTGAAATATGCCGGGATGAATTATGCGACCGGCCGAACCGGCATCTACAATATGGGCAGAAATGTCAGCTTTAAGTTGTTGATCCCGATTGGATTTTCGGAATAGCAATTTCCGACAGGAGGAAGGTAAACAGACTGATAAAAGTCTCGGAATAAAAAAACATGAAGCCTAGAAGACACAAATCATTACTTTTCAAATGATTTATCCGTGTCTTCGTGACTTTGTGTTTAAACTTTTTTGGGATCAACCGTCTCATTGGGCTTCCAAATGGAGCCTTAACCGTACCAGAAATTCACCTTCATTTTTGAAACTCTGCATTTCATTCTATTTTTGCCCACTCATTACAAAAGATAAAGCAGTAGCATGGAACCCGTTCAGTATTACACAGCGGAACAACTAAAGCAGATGACCGCCAACCGCAAGCAGGATTTTTCGGCTTTGTTTCAGAAATTGAAAAAGAAAAAGCCAAAAAACCTGGATGAGGTGGTTCAATCGCTGCACGACGAGGCATTTGACTTGTTCGACTGCCTGGATTGTGCCAATTGCTGCTCCGGGATCAGCCCGATTGTGACGGACAAGGATGCCGAACGATTGGCCAAAAGCCAGAAAATGAAAACGGCCGACTTTATCAGCCAGTATCTTTATATTGATGAAGACCAGGATTTCGTTTTTCAGCAAACGCCCTGCCCGTTCCTGATGGGCGACAACTATTGCTGCGTATACGAAAACCGCCCCCGGGCCTGCCGCGAATATCCACATACCGACCGGAAACGGTTCTACCAGATCCTCAACCTCACACAAAAAAACTGCGAGGTTTGCCCCGTGGTTTATACCATTATTGATGAGATGAGCAAAATGGATTGGTGAATTGTAAATTCAGATGCCGGAGGCATCACATGTTTATAGAAGAATGGCAAAAGATTTCATTCGACCCCGGCCGGGGTCGCACCA
>JBNKTK010000096.1:0-15503 GCA_050298035.1 Mangrovibacterium sp.
ATGTCGTGGAGTACTCTCATCCGTTACTGGCCTTTGCAATTACGTCACCCAGAAAACCTTTTGCTAACGACACGATCCACCGCCGCAAGCCCGGATCGTTACATCATCTGGCTTTTAAAGCTGAATCAAGGGCAGAAGTTGACCGGCTTTATCTTGAATTGAAAGAGATTGGTGCAACGATCGTCAATGAACCCAAATTGTATCCTGAATACAGCCCTGACTATTATGCCTTGTTCTTTAAAGACCCGGAGGGCATTAAATACGAAATTGTGTGCAGCCGGCATGAATAGCGGAAAGTGGCAGGGAAATGTACGCTGTTGTTGCTTAGTTTGTTCTTTCCATTTAAAATAGGAACGATCTCATAACGTACTATTTCACAATTGGATAAATATTCATAAATTCATGTCGTACAAGATAAACCTGCACAAATGATCAATTTCCGGGTCAGGCCTGGCTTATTGATCTGTAAGGTTCAGTGTTCCGTTTGTGTCCTTCCCTAAAAAGAAGAAAATATGGAAAAAGTAGTGCGTGTATTGATCGTTGAAAGTCCTGGAAATGATATCCTCCAAGTGTTGAATGAAATTGAGAAAGGGGGTTATTGCCTTGAATACGAGCGTGTCGGGACTCCTGGGGAAATGAGAAAAGCGCTAATCGGGAAGCCTTGGGACCTTGTTCTTTCTGCTTATGCAACATCCCGTTTCGCCGGGTTGGAGGCGTTAAAGCTTTTAAAAGAATCGGGTGTTGATATCCCGTTCATAATAATCTCGGGGACAAAAGGGGAAGATATCGCTGTAGAAGCGATGAGAGCAGGGGCCAACGATTACATTTTGAAGGACAATCTTAGCCGGTTGCTCCCGGCGATAGAACGAGAACTGGGCAACCCGGGGGAAAAGCAGGGAAAAATTGAAGATACGCCAAGTGAAAGTGAAAGGAGGCTCAAGGCTATTTTTGAAATAATGCCAGTGGGTATCACGGTACTTGATAAAGACCGTAACATTGTGGAAGCTAACCCTGCCATTGAAAAAATCCTGGATATTTCGGAAGATGATTTGCAGAAAGGGACTTACCAGTCACGGATATATCTTCGCCCCGACCTGACACCAATGCCCCCCGAAGAGTTTGCAAGCGTACGCGCCTTTCGCGAACAGAAAGAGGTTAGTCATGTCGAAATCGGTATTGGCAAAGAAGATGGCGATATCATTTGGACAGATGTGAGCGCAATCCCTGTTGATTTTTTGAATTGGAAAGTGGTGGTTGTTACCACGGATATTACCGCGCGCAAGAGAGCCGAAGCAGCCCTGCATGAAAGCGAGCAGCGGTACCGCATGCTTTTTGATAAAAACGCTGATGGTATCCTGGTGGCCGACATCGAAACACTCGCCTTTAAGTATGCAAACCCGGCGATATGTAAAATGCTTGGATATGAGGAAGAGGAATTGAAGACAATGGCGTTGGCAGATATTCATCCAAAACAAGATTTTCAATACGTCATTGAAGAATTTGAATCTCAGGTACATGGAACAAAAGCCCTGGCCCCGGACATCCCATGTCTCAAGAAAGATGGCAGTATCGTGTATGCCGATGTCAATTCGGCCAATATCATCATTGATGGCAGTCCTTGTATCCTTGGCCTTTTCCGGGACATTACTGAGCGCAAACAGGTCGAAGAAGCTTTCCGTAGAAGTGAGAATAATTTACAGGTAATCTTAGAATCTACGGCTGAAGGAATTTTGGCTGTAGAGAACAATGGAAAAATTATTAAAGCCAACGACCAGTTCGCTAAGATATGGAAAGTTCCTCCATCAGCACTAAAATCAGGCAATAGCAGAGCTGTACTGAATACAGTGAAAGAGCAGCTGGTTGATCCTGAGTACTTTGTAAATAGGGTGCTGCAACTTTACGATTCGACAGATACCGTTTCAGATACACTCTATTTTAAGGATGGACGAATCTATGAAAGGTATTCCTCTCCGCTGATAGAAAAGGGGAGGGTTATTGGACGAGTTTGGACTTTTAATGATATTACCCAAAAAGAACAAGCCGAAGAAGCCCTCCGGAAAAGTGAGCATCGGTACCGGTTGTTGGTTGAAACTGCTCAAGAAGGCATTTTGGTTGCCCAGAATGGTTTTCTTAAATATGCCAACCCCAAGGTGGCCGAAATTACAGGCCTTAGCCATGAAGAACTGTTGACCCTTCCGTTTCTTAGCTATATATACCCGGAGGATCGGGAATTGGTAATGGCAAACTATGTAAAACGCATTAAGGAGGAAGAGGACATCCCCAGGTATGAATTGAGGATACAGAGGAAAGACGGGAGTATGAGATGGCTGGAGATGGCTGGTGTAAGGATTGACTGGGAAGGCTCTCCTGCTACCTTCAATATGATCACCGATATTACTGAGCGAAAACATGTAGAAGAAGCCCTGCGGCATGAACGGACATTGCTCCGGTTATTGATTGACAATGTTCCTGATTTAATGTATACCAAAGATACTGCTTGCCGGAAAACGCTTGTTAATATTTCCGATGTCCGGAATATGGGTGTTGAATCGGAGGAAGAGGTTTTGGGCAGGGATGATTTTGCATTTTTCCCAAAAGAAATGGCGGAAGGGTTCTATGCCGATGATTTATCGGTTATACAAACCGGGAAGCCAATTCTGAACAAGGAAGAATATACCGTTAACAGGAAAGGTGAAACAAAATGGTTACTAACATCAAAATTACCATTAAGGAATCAAGCCGGCCAAATTATTGGTTTGGCAGGTGTAGGACACGATATTACCGAACAAAAACAAGCTCAGAATGAAATCCGGAATAAAAACGAGCAACTCCAAAGGCTTAATGCCGAAAAAGACAAATTCTTCTCGATCATTGCCCACGACTTGCGAAGTCCTTTCAATGCCATTCTTGGGCTTAGCGAACTGCTGACCTGGGACGTACAGGAAAATACAGTTGAAGAAGTCAAAGAAATTGCCGAAATAATCATACAGTCATCCGAATCTGCCGTCGACTTACTGGATGAACTGTTGATTTGGTCGCGGTCGCAAACCGGCCGGATGAAGTTTGACCCTCAGAATTTCAGGTTGCACGATCTGATTGATGAAATAATGCATTTATTTGCCGATGTCGCCGGACAAAAATCGATAAGCATCACAAAAGAACTTGTCGATGGCGCTCCCGTTTTTGCTGATAAAAACATGATCAGTACCGTGTTAAGGAACCTTGTGTCGAATGCCATAAAATTCACCATGCCTGATGGCAGGATCACAATTTCAGTACAGGAGAAGAAAGACGAACTTTTGGTTTCAGTGCAGGATACCGGAAAAGGAATCCCTCCCAATGTCATCCCTAAGCTTTTCCATATCGACGGGAACTATTCCACTCCCGGCACCCAAAATGAAAAAGGGACGGGGCTGGGATTGATCCTGTGCAAAGATTTTGTGGATAGGCATGGCGGGAAAATCTGGGTGGAAAGCGATGAAGGGAAAGGATCAACCTTTTATTTCACGATACCCGGTGAGAAGTGATGGATTTCAGGCTGATAATCAAGGGTGACTATTTAGAGTAAGAACGTTGTTGTTTTGGGATTCGCCCCGGAGCGGCTTTTTTTGTGCAGCGTCCTGCTGTCTTCCATCGTTTTCAATTGTTTTCACATGAGTTTGATTGCATGAAATACTTAATGTCAAAGAATATTGCTTCGCTTATATCAAACTGATGTTATCTTTAATCAAAAAAACGAGATATGAAGAAGTTGGTCGTTTTAACAGGTGCCGGGATGAGCCAGGAAAGCGGTTTGCGTACTTTCCGCGAAATGGGCGGGCTGTGGGAAGAATACGATGTGATGGACGTAGCCACCCCGGAAGCCTGGGCCCGGAACCCGGAACTGGTGAACCGGTTTTACAACGACCGGCGCAAACAATTGTACGAATGTGAACCCAATGCAGGCCATCTTGGTTTGGCAGAGTTGGAGAAGCATTTCGATGTCCATATTATCACTCAGAATGTGGACGACCTGCATGAGCGGGCCGGCAGTTCAAAAGTGCTCCACCTGCACGGTGAACTGAAAAAAGTACGCAGCTCTGTCGATCCTCGTTTGGTTTATAACCTGAATGGTTGGGAATTGAAACTAGGCGATAAATGCGAAAGAGGAAGCCAGCTTCGTCCGCATGTTGTGTGGTTTGGCGAAGAAGTTCCAGCCATGGAAGAAGCCGTTGAAATAGCCGCGCAGGCTGATGTTTTTGTCGTAGTCGGCACCTCGCTGAATGTTTATCCTGCCGCCGGGTTGGTACATTATACCCGCGATGATGTTCCGATTTATGTCATCGACCCGGCACGGCCGCCTGTTTCCTTAAAAGGTGTTATCTTTATTGAGGAAAAGGCCGGTGAGGGAGTTGAGAAACTTAAAAAAATGCTTTTGTCGCTATGATGAGAAAATTGATGCTTTTTTCTTTTTTTCTGCTGACTGTTTTGTTCCTGCGGGCACAGAATTTTGAAGGCGGGTTGATTGGTGGGCTGAATGCCTCGCAGGTTGAAGGCGACTTTACCAAAGGCTACCACAAACCAGGTGTCATAGCCGGTGCTTATGTTCAGCGCGAGCTTTCGCGTACCGTTTATGCCGGCATGGAAATTAAATATGCGCAAAAAGGCAGCCGCAAAAGCCCTTCTGAAAAAGATGTGGAGAAGGAAAAATACATCATGCGCCTGGGATATATCGACCTGCCTGTTTATATGGGTTTCCGCACCAGCGAAAATATCTCGATCCTGTTCGGCCTTTCTGCCGGTTATCTGATGCATAGTGGCGAGTACAACAACTACGGGCTTTTCCCCGAGGAGGACAGGCATGATTTCAATAACTTCGATTTTCAGGCATTCATGGGAAGCCGGTTTGAAATTACCGATCGTTTGACATTGGATTTGCGGTTTGCTTATTCTTTTCTTCCCATTCGGGATCTCGAAGGCGATATTTATTGGTATTGGTGGGACGATCAATATAACAATGTAATAAGCACCTGCCTTTACTATCGGTTTGGGAAAAAATAGAGTGAACTTTTGTTTTTTTCTGAATTCATTCCTTAATATTCTCCCTGTATATGAATGACTTGTGCCTCGTGGAACAAATAGCGATGATTTTTTAACAAATAAAATTGCAACGCTTTTAAAATGCAGTTGTCTTAATGGGTGATGCCAAAAACAGAAACAATAGTTCAATCGATCAAAACAATTAAACAATGTTCAGAAAATTACTCTTTTTGATGGTTGTGTTTGCCAGCATAACCGGATCAATTTATGCTTTACCAGGCGATGACGACGAATCGGGACGAAAGATTGTCAGCGGTCACATCAGGGACGCCGGAAACGGGGAGACACTTATTGGCGCCACACTGTTTATTAAAGAATCAGGTGTGGGCACTGTCAGTAACGAATACGGCTTTTATTCCATTTCGCTGCCACCAGGTAACTACACGTTAACCTGTTCATACATTGGTTACGAAGATACTGATAAGCAACTGGATCTGACCCAAAGCCATGTGATTGATTTTGACATGAGACAGGAGTCGGAAGAAATCAGCGAAGTGACCGTGTCAGCCGAAAAGAAAAACAAAAACATCACACGTGTTGAGATGGGGGTAGAAAAACTTCAGCCGAAAGTCATTAAATCAATTCCCGCGATGATGGGTGAGGTTGACCTGATCAAGGCCATCCAGTTATTGCCCGGTGTCCAGTCGACCAGTGAAGGCGGTTCGGGTTTTAGTGTCCGTGGCGGTACTCCCGACCAAAACCTGATCCTGCTTGACGAGGCTACGGTGTACAATGCCTCTCACCTGATGGGCTTTTTCTCGGTGTTTAACAACGATGCCATCAATGACCTGAAGCTCTACAAAGGTGATGTGCCGGCACAATATGGAGGGCGTTTGTCGTCGCTGCTTGATGTGCGAATGAAGGACGGGAACTCGAAAAAGTTCTCCGGCACCGGTGGCATTGGCCTCATATCGAGCCGGCTCACCTTGGAAGGGCCGATAAAAGAAGATCAGACGACTTTTCTTTTTTCAGGCCGAAGAACATATCTGGATATGTTCTTGCCACTTTCGAGCGATGAAGAAGTCAAGGACAGCAAGCTTTATTTTTATGACATGAACGTGAAGCTGAGTCATCATTTCAACGATAATAACCGGCTTTACGTGAGTGGCTATCTTGGTCGCGATGTGATGAAGAGTCCCGATTTCAGGATGGGATTTGGAAACAAAACTTTTACAGTGCGCTGGAATCATATTTTCAACCAAAAACTGTTTATGAACCTGACCTCGGTTTGGAGCCGTTACGACTACGAGTTGGGCACATCCGACGATCAGCCGGAATCGTGGCTTTGGGAATCTGATCTGGAAGATGTTGGGATGAAAGCCGATTTCACTTATTTTATCAATCCGGAACATTCGTTGCAGTTTGGTCTCCAAAGTTTCTATCACGGGTTCAATCCTGGCTCGGCCAGAGGAATTGGAGAGCAGACAGTATTTTCGGAATACACGATTGAACGGAACCATTCGCTTGAACATGCGGGGTACTTGTCTCACCAGTTGAAAGTTGGTGATAAACTGGTGGTCAAGTATGGCGTGCGGGCTTCCTTGTTCCAAAATGTTGGCGAAGCTACCGTTTATCATTTCAATGAAGAATATCAGGTTACCGACTCAACGGTTTATGCAGCCGGCGATGTGTATAAGAACTATTTTGGACTGGAGCCGCGCTTTGGGGTCAATTATATTCTTACCGATGATGTGTCGGTGAAGTTCAACTACAACCGTTCGCGGCAGAATATTCAGCAGGCTTCCAACTCAACGGCGGGCAGCCCGCTCGATGTCTGGTTCCCGGCCAGCCCGAATATCAAGCCCCAGGTAGCCGATCAGTTTGCATTGGGTTTCTTTAAAAATTTTAAGGAAGGAGTTTATCAGGCATCTGTTGAGGCTTATTACAAGGATATGAAAAATACAATCGACTTTGCCGATCATGCCGAACTGTTGTTGAATAAGCATATGGAAGGCGAGGTTCGTGTGGGTTCGGCGAAAGCGTATGGCGTTGAATTTCTTCTGAAAAAAACTGAAGGAAGGCTGACCGGCTGGGTGGGCTACACCTTGTCGCGGGCAGAGCGGAAAATCCCGGGGATTAATGACGGGAAAACCTACGTGGCACCGTACGACAAGCCCCACGATATAAGTACCGTCCTGAATTATGAGCTGAGCAAACGTGTTTCTATATCGGCAAACTGGGTGTATGCATCCGGGCAGCCAGTAACTCTGCCTGTTCAGCGCTATGAAGTAAACGGCTCTATTGTTCCCTACTATTCTGAGCGCAACGGGGCAAGGTACGATCCCTATCACCGACTCGACATGTCGGTGACCATCCAGGGGAAAAACAAGCATCACCGCAAATGGAGCGGCGAGTGGGTGGTGTCGGCATACAATATTTATAACCGGAAAAACACCTGGGTGCTCAATTTTAAGCAGGACGATGTGAACCCACAGGAAACCTATGCTGAAAAGACGTATCTCTTCCCGTTGATTCCATCAGTTTCTTACAATTTTAAATTTTAGCCATCATGAAACAATTAAAATATTTGCTGTTTATCCTTGTTGCCCAGTTGTTTATTGTGGCATGTACCGAACGGGTCGATATTGACCTGGAAGATGCAGGTGAGCCCCGGTTGGTGGTCTTCGCTGAAATTACTAATGATGTGAAAGCCCATGCAGTTTACCTGTCTAAATCGATGCCTTATTTTTATAACCAGGAAACACCTCCGATTTCAAATGCAGTCGTTCGGCTTAGCGACGGGACAGAGACCATTCAACTAACCGAAGACGTTGCAGAGCCCGGTACTTACCTGACCCCGCAAACTTATGCCGGGGTACCCGGTAAAACTTACCGGCTGACCATTGAAAATGTTGATGTTAACGGTGATGGAACGATGGAAAGCTATTCGGCAGAAACCGAGATGAAAAGTACTGTCCCGGTTGAGAATGTAACAGTGACCTACAACAGCCGATGGAAGGGGTGGGAAGTGGAACTTTATGCCCACGAACCGGGAGAAACCAAAGATTTCTACCTGTTCAAAGTATATAAAAACAATGTGTTGTTTACGGATACAATTAGCAATTACTGGACAACGGATGATAAATTCTTCAATGGGAACAAAATTGACGGGCCAATTGTCCAGTACTTCGATGAGGAGAAAGGAGAAATCGTTTCCCCGGGTGATGTAATTACGCTGGAAATGGCCGGAATTACGGAAGAATATTACAATTACATCAATGCCCTGATCCAGGAGGTAAACGATAAAATTCCCTTGTTTAGCGGGCCGGCTGCTAACCTGAAAGGCAATATCAGCAATGGGGCGCTCGGTTTTTTTGCTGTGATGGATGTGTCCCGGGGTTCGTGTACTTATAACGGGCAGTAAGAGGCAAGAAATTTTAGGAGAAGGATGGGGTCATTCAGATGGTCACATCTTTTTTTTGAGGCGGTTGTCAGGCGATTGCCAGGGTCAGGATGCTGATTCTTGCCTGGCAACTACTCAATATGGCAAGGGCACAGGCCTCGATAGTGGCTCCTGTCGTAATAACGTCGTCAACCAGAATGATGTGTTTCCCGTCAAAAAGCTCCGGTTTTGCCAGTTCAAAAATGCCATCAACATTTTGCCAGCGCTCGAAGCGGGATTTGCGCGTTTGGGTTGATGTGTGCACTGCCCTGCGCAGGTTTGACTGATTGACCGGCACACCAAGCGACCGGGATAAGCCAAGTGCAATATGATAGCTTTGGTTGTAGCCTCTCTTTCGTTCTTTCTTCGGGTGCAGGGGCACAGGGCAAATAAAGTCAACGCCTTCAAAATCGGGAACCGACTGAATTTCGGAGCCAAACCGTTCGCCCATAAATTCGCCAATCCCTTTTTGCCCTTTGTATTTCAGGTGGTGCAAAATTTTCTGGTAGTCGCTTCCTTTTTTGAATTCGAAATAAGCGCAGGCCCGTTCAACAGGAATCCGGCCGAAAAATAATTGTTCCATCACATTATCCTTTTGGAGATGGTGATTGTTCCGGGGTAGGTGGAGCAAACACCTCAGGCAAATATGTTTTTCCGTTTCAATGAGCTTTTGTCCGCAAACCACGCAAATACGGGGGAAAAGCAATTCGGTGAAGTTGGTAAAAAGCTTTGTTGATGTGATGAATGCCATAGTTGTCCGCTGAAAGATTATTCTTATCAAAATGAAAAGATAGATAATTTTGAATTAATTTTCTTAATCTACAGCTAACAAGAGGGTTGGTCTTTTTAATAATTCAATAATGCAGGAATAAAAACACCGTAATTTTTAGTTCAAATTGGCGCCATACATTTATAATGTCAATAAAACTGAATTTGAAAGTCAATCACATGTCTTTGGTTGCTCAAAATGTAAAACAGCGACAGGAACTTGAAATAAGCCTGTTATTTATTCAAAAATGACCGGGTTATTTTTTTTATCCCTCCTTTCCCATTTTCAGAAATTCCCTGAAGGTTGCTTTTCCCGGCAACCTTTTTTCATTATTGATAGACGAAAAGGCTCCGTTGTTTTTTGTATCATTGGGAAACCTTCCCTCAGTCACTTAGAAATCTGGAAACTTGTGCTACATTAGGAGCCTATTGTTTTTTATCAATTCGTAAACTCATAAGTAAAATAGTGAAAAAGGGATTTTTGGTTCTACTGCTTTTTATTTTGACAGGATTTGTCAGGTTATCTGCTCAGCAAAACCGGATGACCCAGTTTGTTGCAGGAATGGATGTGGCGAATTACAGTCATTCGGGTGATCATAAAAATGAAACCTTCTTTTTTGGGGTCAATAAAACGTGGAATAAAAAAAGTCCGGAACGGGTTTCCTGGGCAAAATCAGCAGGAATTGCAATCAAGTATTACAGTTTGGATCGGGAATCCGGTGGTCTGGGCGCTTTTACCAATTATTCAGGCGAATATATCTTTTCCACCATTAATTTATCGCTGCATGCTCAGCTTAGGTTTAGAAGAAATTATTATGTCCAGATTGGACCTAGGGTGGAATATTTACTGGCCGGGCTTGAACATTTATCTTCTGAATCCGGAACTGTGCTGACAGATTTACCAACAATGAGTAGCGAGAAAGTTGTGGAGTTTAACCGCAACTATTTCCGGCAACCGTATTTTGGCCCTGATTTGAAATTGATGTTACAGAACCCGGGCGATGCTGCATCGGTTGGCCTAAACTTCAGCTACATGCTAACCTTCAAAGATGATTCGAACTTTGATACAGGTGGGCTATTTCGGATTGCCTTTTTGATGGAATTATAATACCCGTGACTTTTCGGTTTTAACCCCACTGCGAGTTATTTTTCTTCCGGATTCCCTGAAAATGGGCTCCGCTCTTAACGATAAGTTCAAATGCCTGTCCCTTTTGGGAATGAGGTCTCCTGTACTCAAAATTTTTCTATATTTGTAGACTTTTATAAAATAGGTCAAATTAAGGATTCTGATGAGCGATAAATTCCGCGAATACAAGCAATTAGATCTCTCCCAAGTCAATAAAGATGTACTGAAAAGATGGGAAGAGAATGATACCTTTCACAAAAGTATTTCAACACGGGAAGGAAACACGACTTTTGTTTTCTACGAAGGTCCCCCGTCTGCTAACGGAATGCCGGGCATCCACCACGTGATGGCCCGTGCGATCAAGGATACTTTTTGCCGTTATAAAACCATGAAAGGCTTTCGTGTTCACCGCAAAGCCGGTTGGGACACGCATGGTTTACCTGTTGAGCTGAGCGTGGAAAAGTCGCTCGGAATTACTAAGGAAGATATCGGTAGCAAAATTACCGTTGAAGAATATAATGCCGCTTGCCGCCGCGAGGTGATGAAATACACCAAAGAGTGGGAAGAGCTGACTCGCCAAATGGGGTATTGGGTGAATATGGACGATCCGTATATCACTTACGATAACCGGTATATCGAGTCGGTATGGTGGTTGCTGAAACAACTTTTTGATAAAGGCCTGCTTTACAAAGGCTACACCATTCAGCCGTATTCTCCTGCTGCCGGAACCGGTTTGAGCTCGCACGAGCTGAACCAGCCGGGTTGCTACCGCGATGTGAAAGACACGACCGCCGTTGCCCAGTTTGCTGTAATCCGCGATGAAAAATCGGAGTTCCTTTACGAGGGAGTTGATACGCCGTTGTATTTCATGGCCTGGACAACTACCCCGTGGACATTGCCTTCAAACACCGCACTTTGTGTCGGCACTAAAATCATTTATGTGAAGGTGAGATCATTCAATCCGTACACCGGTGAGCCAATGACCGTGATCCTGGCCAGAGACCTGCTGTTTAGTCATTTCGATCCGAAAAATACAGAACTCTCATTTGATGAGTACAAGTTCGGGGACAAAAAAATCCCTTACCAGGTATTGGCCGAATATTCGGGAGAAGAACTGGCTGGAGTCAATTATCATCAGCTAATTGACTGGGTGCAGCCGGTTGGTGATGCTTTCCGGGTTATTACCGGCGATTTTGTGACTACCGACGATGGTACCGGGATTGTGCACATTGCTCCTACTTTTGGTGCCGACGACGACCGCGTGGCCAAACAAAGCGGAATTGTCCCGCTTTTGGTGACCGACAAGGAAGGGAAACCACAACCATTAGTCGACAAAGTTGGCCGTTTCTTCCTGATCGAGAATATGGATCCGGCATTTGTTGAGACCAATGTAAATACGGCATCTTATGCCGATTTCAGTGGACGGTTTGTAAAAAATGCTTACGATGAAAAACTCACCGATGATGATACCAATGTTGATGTTGACATTGCGGTGATGTTGAAAAAAGAAAATAAGGCTTTCAAGGTTGAAAAACACGTGCACAGCTATCCGCATTGCTGGCGGACTGATAAGCCCGTGTTATATTATCCGCTCGACAGTTGGTTTATCCGCACAACAGCTGTGAAAGATAAACTGATAGCCCTGAATAATACGATCAACTGGAAACCGCAATCAACCGGTTCGGGACGTTTTGGCAACTGGCTGGAAAACCTGGTCGACTGGAACCTGAGCCGTTCGCGTTTCTGGGGCACCCCGCTGCCAATTTGGAGAACCGAAGATGGGACTCAAACAAAATGTTTTGGTTCAGTCGAAGAGTTGTTTGCTGAGATTGAAAAATCGGTTGCTGCCGGGGTGATGAAAAAAAATCCGTACGAAGGATTTGTTCCGGGGCAATATGAAGAAGCAAATTACGATAAAATAGATTTGCACCGTCCTTATGTGGATGACATTGTCCTTTTGGCTGATAATGGTGAGAAAATGTTCCGAGAGCCCGACCTGATTGATGTTTGGTTTGATTCGGGAGCAATGCCGTATGCGCAAAACCACTATCCGTTCGAGAATAAGGAGAAATATAATCCTGGTAAAGGTCGTGGCGTTTTCCCGTCCGACTTTATTGCCGAAGGGGTTGACCAAACCCGTGGCTGGTTCTTTACTTTGCATGCCATTGCTACGATGATTGATGAATCGGTTGCTTTCCGTAACATCATTTCGAATGGATTGGTGCTCGACAAAAACGGCAACAAAATGTCGAAGCGTTTGGGCAATGCCGTCGATCCGTTTGAAACCATTGAAAAATACGGTTCCGATCCGCTTCGCTGGTACATGCTGACCAACTCACAACCTTGGGACAACCTGAAGTTTGATGTGGCAGGTGTGGATGAAGTGCGACGGAAATTCTTTGGTACATTGTACAACACTTATAACTTCTTTGCACTGTATGCCAATGTTGACGGCTTCCGGTTTAAAGAAGATGAAATCCCGGTAGCCGGGCGTCCGGAACTGGATCGTTGGATCATCTCGCTGCTGAATTCTTTGATCAAAGAAGTGGGTGAAAGCCTGGAGACTTACGAACCGACCCGTGCCGGTCGTGCTATTTCTGAGTTTGTAACTGAAAACCTGAGTAACTGGTTTGTGCGTTTGAGCCGGAAACGTTACTGGGGTGGAGAATACGATAAAGACAAAATTTCGGCTTACCAAACCCTGTATACTTGTTTGGTGACCATTGCCAAGCTGTCTGCTCCGTTGGCGCCGTTCTATTCCGATTTGCTTTATTCCGATTTGAATAAACTAACCGGGAAAGAAACTGACGAAAGTGTTCACCTGGCAGAATTCCCAATCGCCGATGAGTCGCTGATCGATAAAGACCTGGAGCAGAAAATGGACATTGCCCAGCGTGCTTCTTCCATGATCCTGGGTTTACGCCGCAAGGAAAAACTGAAAGTACGCCAGCCTCTGGCAAAAGTCATGGTGCCGGTGCTGAATGCCCGTTTTAAAGAACAGTTCGAAGCAGTGGAAGGCATCATCCTTTCCGAGGTGAACGTGAAAGAAGTGGAATATCTGACCGATACTGCCGGCATTATCAAAAAGAAGATCAAACCAAACTTTAAAACCCTCGGACCAAAGTATGGAAAGATCATGAAGCAAATTGCAGCTTCGGTTGCCCAATTCAGCCAAACGGATATTTCGGAACTGGAAAAGAGCGGTACATTCACTTTGCCGGTTGAAGGTCAGGATGTTTTGCTGACCCCGGATGATGTTGAAATTACAACAGAAGATATTCCGGGATGGCTTGTCGCAACAGAAGGTGAGCTGACAATTGCATTGGATATCAATGTGACCGATGAACTGAAACAAGAGGGTATTGCGCGCGAGTTCATCAATAAAATCCAGAACATTCGTAAAGAAAGTAACTTTGAAGTGACTGACCGGGTTTCGCTGAAGATTGTGAAGCATGATTTCTACAATGAGGCTGTTACCAACTTCAGGGAATACATCAGTAATCAAACACTTGCCTCGGAACTGGTTCTTGTTGATCAGTTGGATAACGGGCAGGGAAATATAGTGGAAATTGACCAGGACGTTGAGGCTTGTATCCTTGTTGAAAAAAAGGGATAACAAAGGGGGCAGGAATGTTTAACGAACTGTTTCAATTCAAAATTATTTTATAATTTAGGAACCGGTATAACACGTATTCCGATCCGTAAAAACGAACTTAAATCTTTAGGGTATGACAGAAAAAACCAGATATTCGGATGCTGAGTTAGCGGAATTTAAGGCACTCATTTTGGAAAAGCTTGCTAAGGCACAGAAGGACTATGAGTTGTACAAAAATTCCATTACCCATAGTGATGGGAACGATACTCAGGATACCTCTCCGACTTTCAAAGTATTGGAAGAGGGCGCTGCGACATTATCAAAGGAAGAAGCCGGTAAGCTGGCGCAACGTCAGTTGAAATTCATTCAGCATTTACAGGCAGCTTTAGTCCGGATTGAAAACAAAACCTACGGAATTTGCCGCGAAACCGGAAAGTTGATCTCAAAAGAAAGATTGCGCGCTGTTCCTCATGCAACATTGAGTATCGACGCTAAAAAGAATCAAAAGTAAAAGACAACTGATGATAAATGATGATTGGAAGCGATACCTTCCAATCATTTTTTTATGAATGCACACATAACCATACCATGTCAAAGTTAACCAAGTCATTCCTTATCGTTTTTCTGGTTCTTTTCATTGATCAGTTCCTGAAGATCTGGATTAAAACGCATATGTACCTGGGGGAAGAATTCTCAGTCATTGGTAAATGGTTCCTCATCCATTTTGTTGAAAATAACGGGATGGCCTTTGGGATTGAATTTGCCGGAAACTACGGTAAGATCTTCCTCAGTGTATTTCGGATTGTTGCTGTTACCGGAATCGGATGGTACCTGTTAAAACTGGTAAAAAGAGACGATATCCCGATGGGGTTTATTGCCTGCGTCGCTTTGATCTTTGCCGGGGCTGTTGGCAACATTATCGACAGTGCTTTTTACGGATTGGTTTTTAATGAAAGTTTTGGGCAGGTGGCTCAACTTTTTCCCGAAGGAGGCGGCTATGCGCCATTTCTGCACGGGAAAGTGGTTGATATGTTCTACTTCCCAATGGTAAGTGGACATTTCCCCAATTGGCTTCCATTTTGGGGAGGGCAGGAGTTCCTGTTTTTCCGCCCGGTATTTAACCTGGCCGATTCTGCAATCACTGTTGGTATTTTCTGCATCATCCTGTTTTACTGGCGCTTGTTTAGCCGTTTAGATCAGCAGAAGGAGCAAGCAGATGAAAGTGCCGTAGAATAAGGGCTAAGAAATATTTTAGGCTTGCGAAACTTCATTTTTTATTTGTGTATTTTCAGGTAATGTTGTAAACTTGCAATCCGAAAATCAACCGAGTGTTGATTCTCAAAAATACAAATGTAGGGCCTATAGCTCAGTTGGTTAGAGCACTGTGCTGATAACGCAGGGGTCACTGGTTCGAATCCAGTCAGGCCCACTACCCCGTAAACAATATGGGGATGTAGCTCAGTTTGGGAGAGCGCCGCCTTTGCACGGCGGAGGCCAGGGGTTCGAATCCCCTCATCTCCACCTGAGCTGAGATCAACACAAGGACGGTGTGA
>JBNKTK010000097.1:0-15110 GCA_050298035.1 Mangrovibacterium sp.
CTGGTAGAGGTAACTACGACTTCCGGCACGCAAAAAGTATCGCAAAATCAGTCGCTTTACACCGGAACGTTTCAGGTTGAAAAGGACGGGGAATATTCTGTCCTTCTTGATTTGGGCAATATGGGCAATCGCCATTTCGTAACCATCGACGGAAAGACCTGCCTGGATGAAAGTAATATGTGGTTGCCGCCAACTGCCGGAACACTGGTTCAACTGGCCGCAGGAGAACACCAGGTACAATTAATCTGCAAAGCCGATAATCAGCCGAAACTGTCGTGGAAGTTGGTGGACAATACTACCACGTTCCGGTCACCGGTTGCCAAAAAGCTCGACTACGTGGTGTTTTACGGCCCGTCGGCAGACAAGGTGATTTCCACTTATCGGAATTTATCGGGCAATGCCCCCATGTTACCCAAATGGGCCTACGGTTTCTGGCAATGCCGCGAACGATATTCGTCATCTAACCAGTTAATTGAAACGGTACAGGAGTTCCGAAAGCGAAAGCTCCCGATGGATGTCATCGTTCAGGATTGGCAATACTGGGGAAAAAACGGCTGGGGTGTGCCGCAGTTCGACGAATCGAATTATCCCAATCCATCCGGTTTTATTCAACAGTTACATGATTTACATGCTCATTTCAATATTTCTATTTGGTCGAATCCCGACCAGAATTCTGAAATTGGCAAGGCTTATGTGGCCGAAGAACGCTTTATCCCAAATACAAAATGGCTGGACTATTTCAACCCCGAGACCCGAAAAGCATATTGGAACACTTTAAAAAATAACATGTTCGACAACGGAGTTGATTCGTGGTGGATGGATGCTGTGGAACCGGAAAACGATGCGCTGAAAGGCGAAACAACCTATGCCGGATTGGGCGATTTTTACCGCTTGACTTACCCGTTAATGGTAAGCAAGGCCGTTTACGAAGGGCAGCGCGAAGCTACTTCCGACAAACGGGTTTGCATTCTCACCCGTTCGGCATTCCTGGGGCAGCAACGTTACGGCGTCATTAACTGGTCGGGCGATATTGGCGGCAACTGGGACAGCTACAGGCGTCAGATTGTGGCCGGGCTAAATTACACCATTTCCGGCCTGCCGTACTGGACAACCGACATTGGCGGTTTTTTCCGTCCGGGGCCATCGCAATATACCGACGAGAACTATCACGAATTGTTGATCCGTTGGTTCCAGTGGGGAGCGTTCAACCCGGTCTTCCGCATTCACGGTTATATGAGCGAAACAGAACCATGGAAGTACGGACAAGCAGTGGAAGACAACATGCGCAAGATGTTGAATTTACGCTATAAAATGTTGCCTTATATTTATTCCGAAGCCTGGGAGATTACTCAAAACGGCTCAACCTTAATGCGCCCGCTGGTGATGGATTTTCGTAATGATACAGAAGCTATTGCTCAACGCTATGAATACCTTTTTGGGAAATCAATTTTGGTAGCCCCGATAACAGAACCAGATGTGCCGGAAAAGGCTGTCTATTTGCCTGAAATGGCCGACTGGTATGATTTCTGGACAGGTGAAAAACTTCAGGGCGGGCAGACCGTGACAAAAGAAACCCCGCTGGATATTATTCCGCTCTATGTAAAAGCTGGTTCGATATTACCAATGGGGCCAAAAGTGCAATATGCCACCGAAAAGAAGTGGGATGAGCTTGAAATCCGCGTCTACGAGGGGGCTGATGGTGAATTCACCCTGTACGAAGACGAGAACGATAATTACAACTACGAAAAAGGCGTGTATTCAACCATTGCTTTTAGCTGGAACGATACGGAGAAAACCTTGACAATCGAAGATCGGAAAGGCTCATACCCGGGAATGCCCGGCGAGCGGAAATTCAATATTGTAAAAGTTTCGGAAAACAAAGGTGCAGGGGACGTAGCCGTCGGAAAGTACGACAAAACTATTATTTACAAAGGGGATAAAATAGTTGTAAGTCTCTAACGCCAATACTTTAAACAAGAATAAAGGATGAAAAACGCGTTAAAAATAGTTACGATATTGGGGACCATAACGGTGACTTCGGCCGGATTTGCCCAAAACCCGGTGATACAAACCATATTTACGGCCGATCCGGCCCCCATGGTCTATAACGACACGGTTTATCTTTACACCTCGCACGATGAAGATTCTGCGCCCGAAGGCATGGGCGGATTTCGGATGAAAGACTGGTGCTGCTACACCTCTACCGACATGGTAAACTGGACGGATCACGGGGTGATTGCGACGCTGAAAGACTTCAGCTGGGGACGACAGGACAATGGGGCCTGGGCTGCGCAATGTATTGCCCTGAACGGAAAATTCTTCCTGTATTGCCCGGTGCAGGGAAGCGGAATAGGTGTATTGGTGGCCGACAGTCCTTACGGCCCGTTTAAGGATCCGCTGGGAAAACGCTTAATTGAATCTGATCATATTTGGCAGGATATTGACCCCAGTGTTTTTATCGACGATGACGGACAAGCCTACCTGTACTGGGGAAACCCACAGGTATGGTATGTAAAACTCAACGAGGACATGATTTCTTATTCCGGTAAGGTTGAAACTAGTCCGGAGTTTGTTAAAGTAAAAGGAGAGAAAGACCCTTATCATTACCAGGAGGGCCCCTGGATTTACAAACGGGATGGACATTATTATCTGGCTTATGCTTCAACTTGTTGCCCCGAAGGGATTGGTTACTCCATGAGCGATAGTCCCACCGGCCCATGGGAATTCAAAGGTTACATTATGCGCCCCAACGAAAAGTCTTCGGGAAACCACCCCGGCATTATCGATTATAAAGGGAAGTCTTATGTCTTTGGCTTCAATTACGAACTGAACTTTCTGCTCACCGATAAACACCACGAACGGCGTTCAATCTGTGTGGATGAGTTCACATATAACCCCGACGGAACTATCCCGGAACTGCCTTGGTGGCAGAAAAAAGGGATTGAACCGGTTGGTACCCTCAACCCGTTTAAACGGACAGAAGCCGAAACCATTAACTGGACAGAGGGCGTGAAAACAATTAACGACACTATTTTAGGCGGTGTTTATGTAACTGAAATTAATAATGGGGATTACATTCGGGTACGCAATGTCGATTTTGGTAAAGGGGCCAAAAAGTTTGAAGCTGGTGTTGCAGCTTTGGCCGGTGGCTGCATTGAAATCCGTGTTGACGAAAAAGACGGAGAACTGTTGGGAACACTTGATGTAACGGGTGACGAACGCGGTTGGATAACCCAATCCATCAAGGTGAAACAAACAGAAGGGGCGCACGATGTTTACTTCGTATTTAAAGGCGGTGAAGGCGACCTGTTCAACTTCGACTGGTGGAAGTTTGTAAAGTAGGAATATAAAACAATAAAATACACATGGGAAATAACTATAAAATGTATAAAGCGATAGCTTTATTTTTTACTTGTTACATAATCACAATCAGCTCGGCGCTGGCTCAAACCGTATGGCTCGACGAGCTGGATTTGAGCGCTGCGACCCAAGGTTATGGGGTTCCTGCTTCGAATAAAACAGTTGATGGCAGGGTGTTTACAATTGCCGGTAAAACTTATGACCGGGGCTTTGGGACACACGCCGAAAGTTCGCTGACCATTTTATTGGAAGGAAAGGCCATTGAGTTTACCGCAAAGGTTGGTATGGATGACGAAGTATCCGGACATCAACCTGCCTCTGAATTTGTGGTTTACGGCGATGGTAAAAAGCTATGGTCGAGCGGGGTAATGCGTTTGCGCGATGAAGCCAGGGCTTGTTCCGTTTCGCTTGCCGGCGTAAAGAAGCTGGAACTGGTGGTAACCGACGGCGGCAATGGCAACTATTACGACCACGCCGATTGGGCAGATGCCAAGTTTAAAACCAATGGCGTAAGCACTTTCAAAACGTATAATCCTGTATCCAGCGAGCCGTATATTTTGACGCCTTCTGCCCCGGCCGAACCGAAAATTAATGGTGCCCGTGTGTTTGGTGTCCGTCCGAACTCGCCTTTCGAGTTCCGTGTACCCGCAACCGGCGACCGCCCGATGATTTTTTCGGCAACCGGATTACCTGCCGGATTGGAAATTGATCCGAAAAGCGGCGTTATTACCGGTAAGTTGTGTGAACCCGGAACTTTTGAAGTTACACTTGGCGCAGAGAATGCGAAGGGCAAGGATGCAAAAAAACTGCGGATTGAGTGTGGCAGTAAGATAGCACTAACCCCGCCAATGGGCTGGAACAGTTGGAACTGTTTTGCCGGCGAAGTTTCGGCTGAGAAAATAAAACGCGCTGCCGACGCCATGTTCAAAAGCGGCTTGGTAAACCACGGTTGGACTTATATCAATATCGACGACTTCTGGCAAAATCACCGTGACTCCAAAGACCAGTTACTGCGCGGTGATCTACGTGATGAAAATGGGAACATCGTGCCAAATGCCCGGTTCGGCGATATGAAAGCGTTGGCCGATTATGTACACAGTTTAGGCTTGAAAATAGGCTTGTATTCCAGCCCTGGTCCATGGTCGTGCGGTGGTTGCGCCGGTAGCTACGGCTACGAGCAGCAGGATGCCGAAACCTACGCCAAATGGGGCTTCGACTACTTAAAATACGATTGGTGTAGTTACGGCGGCGTAATTGATGGTATGCCGGATAACGACCCTTATAAAGTGTCTTCTTTGTCCTATCAAGGGGGAGGGGATTTGGAAACCGCTAAAAAACCATTCGAAATTATGGGTGATTACCTGGCTGAGCAGCCGCGTGATATTGTTTACAGCTTGTGCCAATACGGGATGTCCGATGTATGGAAATGGGGCGGTTCTGTTCAGGGTAACTGTTGGCGAACAACCAATGATATTACGGACACCTGGTCAAGTATGAGCGGTATTGCTTTGTCGCAGGATAAAGCTGCACCGTATGCTAAACCGGGCAACTGGAACGACCCGGACATGCTGGTGATTGGCACTGTGGGCTGGGGAAATCCGCATCCAAGTAAGCTGAAACCTGATGAACAGTACACGCACATGAGTTTGTGGAGCCTTTTTGCAGCACCACTGCTGATTGGCTGCGACATGGAAAAACTGGACGATTTCACCCTCAACCTATTAACTAACGATGAAGTAATTGCCGTAAATCAGGACCCGTTGGGTAAACAAGCGACCTGCCTTCAAACAATAGGCGAATTGCGCATTTATGTGAAAGAATTGGAGGATGGAAGCTATGCCGTTGGTTTCTGCAACTTTGGCCTCGAAGTCGTGGATATTTCTTACAATGATTTTGAAGAGCTCGGAATCTCAGGTCGTCAAACGGTGCGCGATTTATGGCGGCAAAAAGATATTGCCGGCATCAGCACCCACAAGGATTCGCTTTCACTTAAAGTTCCTGTTCATGGGGTGCTCCTCTATAAATTCACCCCTGAAAAATAAATTCTTGAATATTGAAGAAATCCGTAATAACCACACGAAGAGTCGTGCTGTAGGGGTGGTCAATTCAGCTTAAAAGAGGGCCGAAGTCCATTCAAAATCATACCGAGAGTAGGTTATTATTAAAACCATAACCATTGTGCGTTCAAATCGGGGAACCGGATTTGGCAATATCATCATTATTGAACATCAAAACAATATTGAAACGTATTACGGACACCTGTCAAAATTCCTGAAAAAGAAGGGCGAAAAAGTTGAACGAGGGGAGGCCATTGCTTTAGCCGGAAGTACAGGAAACGCCAAAGGGCCGCATCTTCATTTCGAAATTCGTGAGAATGGGAAAAAGTTTGATCCGGAATTGGTTTATAACTTCAAAGAGAATAAAATAAGGGATGAAGCTCAAACAGAGAAATCACTGGCTGTGGTTCATAAAAAATTGAGGCCTAAAGGTTATGGAAATAACGTTGCTGTGCCTGAATTTTACAGTGTGCGCAGCGGCGATTCGCTTTGGAAAATCTCACGTCGGTACAAGATGTCTATCAATACAATTTGCAGTTTAAACAATATTTCGGCAAATGCGATATTACGAATTGGTCAGCCTTTAAGGTTATACTAATTTTCTGGTAGGTGAACATCAAGCCGTTTTACGTTTTGTATTCCTGTAAAATATTTTGGATTCTGTAAATATTAAAAAGATCTTATCTGTTTTGAAAAGTCATTGAGTTCTACTCCTGATTTAAACTGCTTCAGAAAATCGTCATTTTCCATTACGGTGTAACGTTTCTTGTTACACAGTTTATGAGATATTGTTCGGATTTATAATTCCGAACATTTATCTGCTGTGCAGACTATAATTTTGTACTGTCTTTTAATCAATGGTTCGTTAAGCTTTCATAACACATTGTTAATGATATTACTAAATACTGATTTCGTATCTCATTAAGGGAGACTATAAATGGAATATAAAAACAGGCAACAAGATGAAACAAACCTATTTATCACCAACACAGGAAGCAGGGCGCAACTTTATTATGCGTGGAATAAAGGGGCATATTGTAATGCTTAATCTGCTACGTTTTCGCGACATGGCCGATTATTCAACATCGCCTGAATTACAGCCCGAAAAACCAATTAGCGGAAAAGAAGCTTACCAGCTATATATCGATCACACGTTACCATTTCTGAAAGCATCCGGCGGCGAGATTTTGTTTATGGGCGAAGGTGGAAATTTCCTGATTGGGCCTGAGGAGGAACGATGGGATGCAGTTCTTCTGGTAAAACAAAACAGTGCCGGGAGTTTTCTGGCTTTCGAGTCAAACCAGGAATATATGAAAGGCATTGGTCACCGAACCGCCGCATTGGAAGATTCACGGCTTCTTCCGGTTGAGGAAAACTCAAATCGATAAAAAACTTCATTCAATCGGTATAAAAACATTTATCGGCATCATAACGGGCGCAGTTCGTTTGAAGGATGCTAGTTGACGAAATCAAACGGGGGAATTGTGTCAAATAATGAACAAACATGAAAATTCAGCGTTCGAATACAAAAGCCGGTTGAAAAGGAAATGTTTTTACCAATAGACTATCTTTGCCTGTATTCGAAAGCATATATCTTTAATCAGTCTTGTTTGGGTAAGATGCTTTTCAACTTCCAAATCTAAGATGATGAGCGCTACAAGACAAGAACGACAAATGGAACGATCAGGCGAAAATAAATTGGCAATCGCCGTACTTCCGTTTGTGAATATGAGTAGCAGCGAGGATATTGAATACTTCAGTGATGGCATTACCGAAGAAATCATTAATGCGCTGGCCGGGATTCAGCAGCTGAAAGTCACTTCACGAACATCTTCCTTTTTCTTCAAAAACAAACATGTTCCTATCAGGCAAATTGCCAACGAATTGAATGTAACCGCCATTCTGGAAGGAAGCGTCCGTCTGGCAGCCAAAACGGTTCGGATTACTGCTCAGTTGATTCATGCTGAGGAAGATTTTCATTTTTGGTCGGAAACATGGGATCGGAAGCTGGAGAATATCTTCGAAATTCAGGACGAAATTAGCTTGTTGATTGCGGATAAACTCAGGGAGCAATATGGCCATTTTGAAATTCAGGATCACTTGGTTGAAAAGAAAACGGAGAGCCTTGATGCTTATGAATATTCGTTGAAAGCCCGCTATCATTTTAATAAGTGGAATCCGGTAGATGCCCGCAAAGCCATCGAATTCTATGAAAAAGCCATTGCGATCGACCCAAACCATACCGATTCCTATATTGGCCTGGCAGATGCCTACAGTTTTTTTGCTGTCACGGAATTGATGCCGCGCGAAGAGGCTTGGACGAAATCACGGGACTATACAAACAAAGCGTATTCACTGAACCCGGAGAATGCCGGTGTGCATTACCTGTTGGCCAATGTTTCTTTTTTTTACGATGCCGATTTTCAGGAAGCTGTAAAGCATACACTGCGCTCTATTGAATTGAAGCCAAATTATCCTGAAGCGCAGCAGTTTATGACATTGATGTATATTATTTCCGGCGAAAGGGACAAAGCGAAACAGCATCTGGAAGTGGCGCACAGCATCGACCCGCTTTCGCAGGAAACCTTATTTTACCGGGCATATTATCATTATCGGTTTGAAAATTATTCGGAAGCTTTGAATTTGCTGGACGAATGTCTCAGGAAAAATCCCAATAATATTCCGGCTTACATCGTGCGTAGTTATTGCCTGCTGAAAATAGGACAATATGACGAGGCAATCAGTTTCCTGGGGAAAATGCCAAAAGAAATCGTTGTTCCCGATGAACGTTTGGGGACGGTTTGCCTGGCTCACATCCTTAAAAAGGACAAAGCAGAAACTGAGAAATATTTTACCCGGTTACTGACTGAAGCTCAAAAACCGACTTCCTTTCAGGCACATTCATACCTGTATTTGGCCTATGCTAACATGGGCAAGGCCGATGAAGCATTTGCCTGGCTGGACGAAGCCATCAAGCTGAAGTCATCGGTTTTATTGCTAAGTTATACCGATCCTTTGGCAAACGGATTGAAAAGTGATTCGCGTTACGATTCCTATAAAAATCAACTTTATCAACTCCCGGAAAATAACGTTGATTCATCGCAAGAAAAACCACCGCTTTTGGATGCTGAAACGGCGGATGCTTATGTGGAGAATTTAGTCCGTTTTATCAGCGAAGAAGAACCGTTTCTTATTCCGAACCTTTCGCTTCGGATGTTGGCCAACCAGGTAGAAATCCACCCGAACAAATTATCGTGGCTGCTCAACGAACGCATGGGTAAAAACTTTAACGAGTTTATCAATCATTACCGCATCGAATATTTTAAACAACTGGCACTCAACCCGGAGAATAGCCATATTTCATTGATTGGCCTGGCTTACGAAAGTGGTTTTAATTCGAAAACCGTGTTCAATACTTATTTCAAAAAGGAAACAGGAGTGACACCAAAAGAGTTTTTGAAACAAAACCATTAACAGTCTTTTGGGTGCGTAATTATAAATCCGAACGATTCTTTGTTCATATGCCTTTACATTTGTTTCACTATTTAGTGGCTATAAGAAAACACCAATAACTGCGTTATGCTCGTCAGGAAAATACTCACTTACACAAGTTAAACTTCGTTTTTCCTGACTTCACAAGCCTTGTTTCTGGTGTTTTTTACTACGCCACTTTGAAATAACCTCGTTTTCTTAGTGACACTATTTATTGAAAATCAGAAAATGATTAAATGAATCTATTATGAAAAAGGCAATTAAAATAGTATTTCTGACTCCCCTCATTTTGATAGTAGCAATCCTGGTGGTGCTATCAATCAAATATTCACCGGTATATGTTTATCGCCTGATCACCCAGAACGTAGCCGATGTTTATGACTACCAGAAATATGAAAACCGTGTTATTGAAGGTTCAAAGGATACCTTTCAGTTTGCGAAGAAGCTGGATGAAGATTACGTTGAATCGTTGTTTTTGGACAGAGTTGAACATTCTGGTTTTAAAACCTTTGATGAGTGGGCGGAGAAATCACAGACCACGGCCCTGATCTTCATTCGCAAAGACACCATTTTATATGAAAAATACTTTAACGGTTTTTCACGCGATTCCTACTTTCATTCCCAGTCGATGGCAAAATCGTTTATATCGTTTTTAATTGGGGCAGCTATTGATGACGGTTTAATCTCCGGTGTAGATGATCCGATGACAAAATATATTCCTGAACTAAAGGAGCGAAATCCGGATTTCGAAAAGATCACCATTAAAAACCTGCTAGAAATGAGGTCAGGTTTGAAATACTTTGAAGGTTATTTCCCGGGTACCCATATTCATCTTCCCTGGCACGACGAAGTTGTTGGCTATTACCATCCTAATGTGCGGAAATTGTTGTTGAATAAAGTGGGCATCGCCTCCGAACCAGGCAAATCATTTCAATATTGTAATTACAATACAAGTTACCTGGGACTGATCATCGAACGGGCAACCCATAAAACAGTATCAATATACCTGCAGGAAAAACTGTGGTCGCTAATCATGGAATACGACGCATTATTTTCCATAGACAGTAAGAAACATGGCTTTGAATACATGCCCAGCAGACTCATTGCTCGAGCTATCGATTACGCCCGCTTTGGCCGGCTTTTTCTTTATGGGGGAAACTGGAATGGAAAGCAAATCATTTCTCAGGATTGGGCTTTGGCATCAACCAGGGAGGACAAGTCCATCCCTCGCAGCGTTTACCCGGATTGGTTGGGAAAGGGATGCAAACACACCTATTATTCGTATCAGTGGTGGGGAAACACCAATTGCGATTCTACGTTTCAGTTCGCGGCAAACGGTAACCTTGGTCAAAATATTTATGTTATTCCTGATAAGGAAATTATTATTGTGCATTGCGGTAATTCACTGGAACATTATAATATGGATGATTTGTGGCACGTAGCGGAGCAGATTGATTAGAAATAACTGTGTTTATTATAAAAAATTCAAACCTTGTGACTTGACACGGGGGTTTCTTCTTTTTGCCCACCTGAGACCAAATTTATGCTTTTTAGCCCGAAATTATAATTCCGAACATCTGCACTGTTTTCCCGAACTTTTGCCAATCACAGCTCCACTACATTTGCTTCATGATTTCATTGTAAATCAAACTTATTATTGACAATAAATGCAAGTACGATGAAGAAAATGATGAAAGCAATTGTTGCAACAGGCTACGGGGAACCAGATGTGCTGACACTACAACAAGTGCCCCGGCCAAAACCCAAGGAAAACGAGGTGTTGGTAAAAGTACATGCTGCTTCAGTTACCACAGCCGACGGCATGATGCGAACAGGCCGACCCTATTTCGGGCGCTTGTTTACCGGATTATTAAAACCAAAACATCCGATTCCGGGAACTGCTTTTGCCGGCGTGGTGGAAGCAACAGGCAAAAATGTAACGTTATTTAAGCCCGGCGAAAGAGTGTTTGGCGAGACCACACTTGGGTTTAGCACCAATGCCGAATATTTTACGATTCCTGAAAACGGGGTAATCCTGCCTATGCCAGATAATCTGGGTTATGCCGATGGAACCACTTTTTGTGATGGACACCTGACTTCGCTGAATTTTCTGAAAGAAATTGCTCTAATCCAATCGGGTCAAAAAGTACTCATTAATGGTGCTTCCGGTAGCCTGGGAACAGCTGCTGTACAAATTGCCAAATACTACGGTGCCGAAGTAACAGGCGTTTGCAGCACCCGCAATGTTGGACTGGTAAAATCGCTCGGAGCCGATTTTGTTATTGATTATACGAAGAAGGATTTTACAAAAGACGGTAAAACCTATGATTTGGTTTATGATACCATTGGGAAAAGTTCGTACCGGAGATGTAAAAACATCCTGACTGATCGTGGCATGTATTTATCCCCGGTGCTTAAGTTTTCTCTGATATTGCAAATGCTGTGGACGTCTGAATTTGCTAAAAAGAAAGCCAAATTTGCAGCTACCGGACTTTGCAAAGATGAAGAACTTCGAAATCTTCTATTGAAATTGGTCGAACTCTTTAAAGAAGGTCGCCTGAAAACGGTTATCGACAGACAATACCCGCTTGAAAAAGTAGCCGAAGCACACACTTACATTGCCGCAGGACACAAAAAGGGGAATGTGGTCATTATTGTTCATCCCGAAAATCTGTAAAAATGAATACCCAAAGAAAGTCTGCTTTAATTGCCGGGACAGTGCTTATTATAATGTCTTTTTTAGCGGCATTTAGTTATGGTTATGCACATAACACCCTGGTAATTACGGGAACTCCGGAAGCCACTTTTGACAATCTGCAATCCAATACAACACTGTATAAAACAGAGATTATTGGTTGGTTTTTTATTCTTGTATCCGATGTAATTGTTGCCTTGGCACTTTATGCCTTCTTTAAACCTGAAAACCCCAGGTTGTCATTATCAGCTGCTATTGCAAGGATTGTTTACTCTGCCATTCTGGGGATTGCAATTTATTATCTTATACAAATCAACAAAACCCCAAATGCATACAATGTATTGTCATTTCTTGCATCTTTTGAAAATGCCTGGTCGTTTGGTTTGATAATTTTTGGCATTCATTTATTTCTGCTTGGGATTCTTGTGTCCCGGTCGGGGTTTATCCATAATCTGTGGGGAATACTATTGATTTTTGCTGCCGCTTCGTACATCGCTATTCATAGTTCCAAATTGCTTTTTCCTGAATTTGAAAGCCAGCTTAAAACGGTTGAAAAAATCCTTGGTATGCCGATGGCTGTAGCAGAGATCGGTTTTGCGTTTTGGCTGATCATTCGCGGGGGAAGGAGCAAATCAATAGTTAAGATGAATCAACTTTGAATTATTTACCGTGAAATTAGTACTTCATTAAATTGAATAATCGGTTCAATGTCAGTATAATTTTTCATATCACCCTGAAGTTCTTCGGCATGGGGAGTAAAGGCCTCAATAAAACTTTCCACTGTGTCAAACAGGAAATGACACATCGCGATGAACGGTACTTCAGTTCCAGGAACAGCACTGCCAACACCCCTTTCTACGGAGACTCCTCTAAAATCGGGGTGAGAACTCAGCAATTTAATTGATCTCGGCATGTGGGTATTCATGTAATAGTCAAAATCGAAACGGGAGCCTGAAATGTTGGGGTAAAGAATACTGATTTTTTTCATTTTTCATCAATTAACTGTTAAATTATTTTTTGACAAAAATATTCATGGTCACATTTCTTTAGCCGGACAAATGTCTAAAAATTGTGTTCTCCCCTTAATCTGCTTAAATGCCTTTGGGTTATACCCAGATATGAAGCTAAGTATTGTAAAGGAATGTTTTGTATGTATTCCGGGTGCTTTTCCATTAAATCTGTATATCGCTTGATAGCAGTGTCGCTTTGAAACTGGAAGGTCCGTTTTTCCAGTTCAATGTATTGCTGTTCGGCTATAACTCTGAGAAATCTCATCCAATTCGGATTGCCATTCGCCAAATCTTCCATTACCTTTTTTTTCACAACCAACAATTCAGCAGGTGTAATTGCCTGCATATTTACAAATGAACCATGCCCCGTAATGAACGACGAATAAGCAGTCATCAAACTTCCCGGAAATTTAAGGCACGACGTAATTTCTTCTCCTTTATCTGTAACATAAAATGAACGGAAGAGACCGGATTTTATAAATGCGATTTCATCACAAGTTTCGCCTTCTTTTATGAAAAAGTCAGATTTGCTTAATTTTTTTGGCGTAAAAAATTGAACGAAATTTTCAATTTCATCATCGGTTAAAACATTAAACGCTTTTAAAGAGGTTTTTAGCATTGGTATTATTTATTTTTGCTGAAAGTTTGTTGTGCTAAGTTTTATTTTTTGCAATTCTAAACCCAAGATCGTCAATTTTGAACTTTGTCGGATGGCTCCTTCGCCTGGCGGTAGCCATTGTACTTCTTTCTTCATCGCTCCATCCGCCACCCCTGAAAATTCTATAGGTTCCGTAAACTTCAATGTCGTAAAGATCGGAACACCATTCCCATACATTTCCCAACATATCGTAAAGACCCCATGCGTTTGGTTCTTTTAATCCAACTTCGTGTGTTTGGTCTCCTGAATTCGCTTTGTACCAGGCAATCTTGTTCAAGTCACCATACCTCACACCAGTTGTTCCGGCTTTACAAGCATATTGCCATTCTGCCTCGGTAGGTAACCGAAATCCATTAGCTGTTTGATCGAGATGTACTTCTTCGTCCGTATCGCTAAGCAAATAGCATGGAGTAAATCCCAACCTAAGGGATAGGTTATTACAAAAAATTACGGTTTCTCTCCAATTAACTGTTTCAACAGGATTTCTATCTCCTTTAAAAGTACTTGGGTTTTGTTTGGTTACTTCAAAATAAAGGTCTTGTGTAACCTGGAATTTTGACAATAAAAATGGGGCAATCTCAACCATCCATTTTTGATTTATCCGGTCATCTCTTAGTTCAACATTTCCGCCAGGAATTTCGATCATTAGGTTGTCGTGAATTGAATCCAGGTGCATTACATTGTTTTTGCTCATTGATTTGATGTTACATTTAGTTAAGCCCGGATTATGTATTAAACTGTCTATTCCGCGTGGAAATAATTTCAAATCAGACACTTCGTTTTGTCTTTCTCCATCATCATAGCGGTGTTCTGCTTCTCTCGAAAACATCCTGATTTACTGTTATTTACATGCTCGTAACAAAACCTTAATACATAATCCGGGTTAAATTCCCAACTTCATTTTTGCATTTTTAACCATGATTGTTATATCTGAAATGCGCTTAACTGTGCTCTCTGGTTTAAAATCAATTAGCTTTTCTTATGTTCCACATACTCGATAATGGTTCCATCCTTGTGTCTTATTGTCATATTAAATCCGGTAGGAACCTGCTGAATATCCTGTAATATTTCAGCATCGTTTTGAATCAGAAATTCCTTATACTCAGAAACAGAGTCTACTAAAAATGTTGCAGATGTATTTCTGAATTGTTTTAAAGCTTCGTTGTTCCCGGCAATAATTAGTAAATTATCAATTCTGGCAATTTCCAGGCCAACCTGTTTATACTCAAACCGGTTGGCACACTCTTCATTGGTGAGTTTCTCGTAGAAGTCAATTGCAGTGTTAATGTCGTTGACGTAAATTCGTGTCAGGATTTGTTTAATTTTCACTTGAATATATTTTAAATTAAATGTTCATTGTTAATGTTTTACAAAAATCAGTTAGATTCTCGAAATTTTCACTTTCATACTCTATCTAATTGTTTCTGTTGTAAAATCCCCCAGGGTTATAGTTTTTTTCTTTGTTAATCGTGGCAGGCTATATTAGACTACATATAGCTTTTTCACCCGGTTCAAACTAAGTTCATCATTTAGTTCGTAAAAAAACTCGGATTGCCATTTTTTGGTTCGTTCTGCCTGTTTGCTTTTTGCTGTTTCCCAAGGCGGATAAACCCGGAATGCCCTTTTCCCATCTTTTTGACTGGTTGAAATAATGCCTTGTTTGATTAGTTCTGGTTTAGGAAAAACGAATTGGCCAAATCGTTTTTCGGTTCTTACATTTACAATGTAAAAATCAATCTTATCGGTTTCATCAAACGGTGCAATCGGGCCTTTACCTGTTCTTTTCCAAAATGTGACGAATTGGCCTGTTTTCTTTGGCGTTATTTTCGCACTTCTAC
>JBNKTK010000098.1:0-14672 GCA_050298035.1 Mangrovibacterium sp.
AAACTTGACCCGCAGTATCACATCCGTTATAATTACGGCAAGGAAAATGAGCTGGATTTCGTAAAACATTAACATGTCGGGTGAAAAATGCCTTTACGTGCAACTTCCATCATGCCACTCGAAAAGGTTGCACCCACCAGTACCCCGATGCTGGCGACAGTAAAAATTAACCATTTTGGTGCTGCTTTAGATCCAATTGCTGAGTTGAGAAAGTTTACTGCGTCATTACTTACTCCAACGACCAGGTCAGAAATGGCCAGAGCAAACAAGACTACAACCAAGATAAGGTAGTATTGTTCCATTTACTTAAGATTGATAATAACCGCGTGCAAAAATATAAGCTAAGTAAAGAGGTGCAGGGTGTTATGGGTTAAATTAATGTTAACGAACTGTCAATTTACTGTTAATGAGATCGAAAGTTGTTTTTTGTTATATTTTTGCCGCAAAGATTATGATGAGATGAAAACCTATCCGGTAAAAAAGCTTGCATTTTATATGGCACTGATGTTTACAGTGTTAAGTATGTTTCTGGCAATTGTTTTGAGCTATTCGGAGACACCACTTTATATCTATTTATTCTGTGTAACCGGGTTTTTCCTGATTATTTATTTTTCCACCGTTTTTATCCTGAAAAAATATATCAACGATAAAATCGAACCCATTTATAAGGTGATTAAAGAAATTCCGGTTTCCGGGAAGAGGAAGAGCGAACCCAAAGGCCCGAACGGAAATATAATTGCCGATGTGCAGCGGGAAGTGGAAGAATGGGCTAAAAACCAAACACAGGAAATCACCCGGTTGAAAGACCTGGAGCGCTACCGGAAAGAATTTGTCGGGAATGTTTCCCACGAACTAAAAACACCTATTTTCAATATACAAGGCTATATTTTAACCCTGCTCGAAGGTGGTTTGGATGACCCGAAAATCAATAAACTGTATTTGAGACGAACCGAAAAAAGTATCGACCGGATGATCTCGATTGTTGAAGATCTTGAATCGATCACCAAGCTGGAATCGGGCGAACTGAGATTGCGTGTCGAGAGTTTTGACTTGGCGAAGATGGCTGATGAAGTGATCGAAATGGAGTTGATGATGGCCAATGAACGCAAAATCCAGCTTTTGTTTGAACGGCCTGAAAAACCGGTAATGGTCAGGGCAGATAAAAAACGCATCATGGAAGTGATGACCAACCTGGTGGCAAATGGGATTAAATACGGGAAAAAGAAAGGCTTTGTAAAGATTGTTTTTTACGATTTGCATGATTCCATGATGGTTGAAGTGATGGACAACGGGATTGGGATTGAGAAAAACGATTTACCCCGCATTTTTGAACGGTTTTACCGGGTTGACAAATCACGCTCACGTGAACAGGGAGGTACCGGACTTGGCCTCTCAATCGTGAAACACATCATTGAAGCTCACAAACAAACAATAAACGTTAAATCAGCTGTGGATGAAGGGACAACTTTTACCTTCACCCTTGAAAAAGCCAAATGATTTTGGTATTTTTCGTGAAATTGTTTTTTAACAGATATTTAATTGTTTTTTGACGAGTTCGGAATACATTAGCATTTTGATAATAATTTCAATATGAGCGAAGAAAAATACAAAATCCTGCTGGTTGACGATGAGGTTGATATTCTGGAGTTTATTAGTTATAATCTTGAAAAAGAAGGCTTTAAGGTTTATACAGCCCAAAATGGGATGGAAGCCATCAAAATAGCTGAAAAGAAATTGCCTCACCTGATCATCCTGGATGTCATGATGCCTGAGATGGACGGTATTGCCGCGTGTGAAGAAATACGAAAGATTCCCGCGTTGCAAAGCAGTATCATTGCATTCCTTACAGCACGGGGGGAAGATTATTCGCAAATTGCAGGATTTGAAGCAGGCGCTGATGATTACATCACCAAGCCAATTCGTCCAAAAGTTCTTGTCAGCCGGGTAAAAGCGCTGTTGAAACGCACCGGGGGAGGTGGGGCTGCTTCATCTACACCGGCCGAAAACAGTAACACGCTTACCATTGGTAACCTGGTGATTGACAAAGAACGCTACCTGATCAAAATGAGTGGTGAAGAAATGATCCTTCCGCGAAAAGAGTTTGAGCTGCTTTCGCTTTTGGTCTCAAAACCGGGAAAAGTATTCACCCGCGAAGAGATTTATTATTCTGTTTGGGGCGACAACGTTGTTGTTGGCGACCGGACAATTGATGTGCACATCCGTAAATTGCGTGAGAAAATTGGCAACGATCATATCAAAACCCTAAAAGGTATCGGGTACAAATTTGTCGAGTAGTTAAACTCCCTGTAATTGGGGGCAAAAATATTCAAAACGGGGTTCCAGATTTTCACTGAAAAACAGGAGTCCCGTTTTCTTTTAAATTAAAACCAGGATCAGGTAGTTGACCAAAAAGCCAAGGAAAAAACCGGCATAAATCTGCAGTGGGTTGTGCTTTCCGAGGACAAGGCGGGCGGTACCGACCAAGCCGGCAATGATAATAAGCATCCCAAGAGTGACTGACGTATTGATCCCCAAACGCAATGACAACGCGATAACGGCCCCAATCAAACCTCCGATTCCGGCCATGTGGGCGCTTATTTTCCAACGCAGCGAGATAAGGATCAGTATTACGATAATTAATATCGAAGAGATCATGAAGATGCGGTAAACGGGGTAAACCGGAATACGGCCAAGAAAATAATAGCCGAGGTAGTAATAAACGGCAGTGGCCAAAAGCGGCAACACCCGGTCGGTACTTTTATTCAGGTCCAGCTTCATCCGCGAATTCAGGATCATCAGCCAAAGTGTGATCAGTGGCAACAGGAAGGTACTCAGGAAAATGACAAGAAGAATAAATTTTTTTGCATCAAAAGTGAGCAGGGCAAAATAAAACTCCGAGTTCATCAGGAGCAGGAACCCTAACGTGGGGATGATCAACGGATGAAAAAGGATGGATATGGCTTGTGCGACCTGTTGTTTCGTAATCATTGTTTTTATTTTTATCGGATTAAAGCCGGATGCTTTGTTCCTGAAATAGCAGCACTATTGAAAAGGTTGTATTCTTTAAGCAGGAATCCCATGTTTACAGTTCTTTTCGAAGGCGGGCAACCGGAATGCCCAACTGTTCCCGGTATTTGGCAACTGTTCGCCGGGCAATCGGGTACGATTTTTCTTTCAGGATTTGAGCCAGTCGGTCATCAGTTAACGGCCGGCGCTTGTCTTCTGCCGAGATGCACTCTTCCAGGATTTTTTTGATCTCACGAGTTGAAACCTCTTCACCTGTATCTTTTTGCATCCCTTCGGAAAAGAAATATTTTAACGGGAAAATCCCGAAGTGTGTCTGGATGTATTTACTGTTCGAAACCCGCGATATGGTTGAAATATCAAGGCCTGTGCGGTCGGCAATATCTTTCAGGATCATTGGCCTCAGTTTGGTTTCGTCGCCATCCTGAAAGTATTCTTTCTGAAAATCGATGATTTCGGACATGGTGACCAGCAGTGTTTGGTGCCGCTGGCGGATTGCATCGATAAACCACTTGGCCGAATCAAGCTTTTGCTTTACAAACAAGAGGGCATCTTTCTGGTCGCGCGAAATGTTTTTCTTGTTAGCGCTGTAGGCCTTCAGCATATCCATGTAAGTGCTGTTCATCTTCAGGTCGGGGACATTTCGCTGGTTTAACGAAAGCTGTAACTCTCCGTCGTTGTTCTCAAGAATGAAGTCGGGCACAATGACCTGGTTCGATTTGTTGAGCGGATTGCTGTACGAGCTGCCTGGCTTGGGGTTCAGTTTCAAAATCTCGGTGATGGCATCTTTCAGCTCATCTTCTGAGATTTCGTGTTTCTTTAAAATCTTATCGTAATGCTTTTTGGTGAACTCGTCAAAATTATCCTGAATGATCTTCATGGCCAGGCAGGTTGCCTCAGTGCCCTTTTTGCGTTGAATCTGCAGCAACAGGCACTCTTGCAAATCACGTGCGCCAACACCGGGGGGATCAAAATCCTGAATAATATCCAGAATCTCTTCCAGTTCCTTTTCGCTTACTTCCATGTTTAGGTTAAAAGCAAGGTCATCGCTTATCGAGAGCAGGTCGCGGCGCAGGTAGCCATCTTCGTCAATATTTCCGATAATGTATTCTGCCAGTTTTTGCTGTTCTTCGTTCATCTCGGCCAGGCCAAGTTGTTCGTTCATAAATTCATGGAAACTGGTACCAACAGAATAGGGGATATCAACTTGTTTATCGTCTTTTGAATAGTTATTTGCCGAAAGCCGGTACTCCGGGATATCATCGTCATCCATGTAATCTTCCAACGAAAACTCATCGTTATCGGTATCATTCGATATGTCCTCATCCTGCATGTCGCTGTCTTCGGAAGGGGAATCGCTGGAAAGCTCCAGAACCGGGTTTTCTTCCAGTTCCTTTTTTATGCGTTGCTCAAGCTGAACAGTAGGGATTTCCAGGAGCTTGATCACCTGAATTTGCTGAGGTGAAAGCTTCTGAAGCAATTTTTGCTGTAAGCTGAGTTTCTGTGATGGCATAATTAAAAAACTTTGAAACGTTTGTTGTTGTATTTTTCTTGTTTCGAAAACTGAAAAAAGCAAAAAGAGAAACAACAAACAGGCCTGTGGCCATAATTTTCCCAAAATTAGAATTTTTTATGCGAACCTGATTGTTTCTGAAACCAAAAATGGGATGGAGGCCTCAATCCTTTAATATTGGGGTGTCTGAGATGTTTTTGCTTGTTCTCCGAAATACGTGTTAAAGATCACCTTTAAAAATCAAACCATTCCCATTCCGGTGGTTCCCTTTTTTATGTTTGAAGAAGGGGAGGTACTCAATATGTTCATATTTTACCTTTCGGCGGAAGATATAAAAACAGGCTCCAAACGTGATACCTTGATAGCCCGTCGAGGAAGATGCAAGGAGCGAAATAATGTTGTCGGTACCCAGGTAGGCTTGTCCCCCGGGGCAGTGGTAGGTCGTTCCCAATGGAATGTTGACATAGGATCTTCCGAATGCCGATAAGCCTGAGATGAATGTGAAATGTTTGTTTGGCTTGTAGGTTGCAGTCAGCGAAAGATTATTGTAGGTCAATTGCCTGTTTTTAATGTACCGGTCAACAATGCCGAAACTTAGCTGCGGGTTGGCTATGTACTTCAGGCCTGCGTAAAAAGTAGCGGGCAATGTTTTTGTAATCATGGTTTCAGTGGTTGGCGCAATATTGAAAATACTTGTGATCGAGTCAACCAGTGAGATCTCTTCATCTTTTTTTGTCAGGTAAACGCTGCCATCGTCAGCAATATGACTGTTTACATCACTGCTTTGCAGATGGTGTTGTGTGTCGAACTCCATCGAGTTCAGGTTTTCTTTCCAGCTTATCTTTCCCAGGTCGGTTGCACTGGCCGAGAAAATAACAGAAGGAGCAATGCGGTAGGTAAATCCCAGGTCGATTCCTGTTCCGAAGTTTCCGGTGTTCATCAGGTACTTATCGATGCCGTAACCGTCAAACGGCACCAGGTCGACCAGGTTCCCGTTGACATCCTTTACAGTGCTTGCCGGTACCGATAATTTAAGCGGCCCACTCGACTCAATAAAATATTCCCCGTTTTGTTCGGTTATTTGTGCCGAAACATTGGAAGACATAAATGCTTTGCCGTAATAAAGTTTTCCCCTGATGCCGACTGTCAGTTTGTTTTTGATAAGCTCAGTGGCATATCCGAGGCTGTATTCCCGGTAGTGGATTGCTTCGGCCGGGAATTCCTGGGTGTGACCTATTGTAACAGTTTCACTGGCCTCGTTCATCAGGAATTTGGAAAGTTCCCCGTTGAAGTCCATCATTAAACGTTCATTTTCTTTGATCACAAAGTTGAAAGAACCATATTTTGAACGGTAGGAAAAATTGAGAATGGCAACCTCTCCATGCTGATAAAACAAATTCCTGGTTACCATACTTTTTAGAACATCCTTCAATGCATCGTGAGTTACATCAACAAGAAGGATGTCAGAAATCTTGGAAAGCGCTTGACTGTCATTAAAATTGATACTTGTTCCGGCTAAAGGGAAAATACTTAACGTGAATTTGCTGGATGGATTTAAAAATGCTGGATTATAATTGGACGAGTTGAATAAATCGTTTTCATGATAAAATAATAGGTTGGACTGGGCTTTGAGCTGATGTGCCGAAATCAACAGGAAGCAAAAACAAAGCAGGATACCTGATTTTTTTGAGATCATTAGTAAGCATTTTCGCACCAACATACCGTTTGGGTATACTAGTACCAGTTAGTAACAAAGCTTTTTAGTCCCTTACCTATGAGCCTGTCCGACCATCCTCGATGGGCGTTATTTCTATGTACGAATAATGTTGTCCTTGATGCGTAACCTGGAAACGCTGTAGATCAGGAATAGTTGCACAAGCTTTTAACCTGACAAATCCGGATGCCCAAACCAATTTGGGCTCCCTCTCAGGATAATCAATATTGATTTTCTATGAGGAAACCGAATTACTAAGTCGGTTCGAAGGTATTACGAATGAATTAAAAAACAAGCCATTCGCAATACCTTTGTTATTTGTAATAAGAATTTAATCTTAAAATTCAGCGTTTTTGGGAGTCCGGGGGAAAGCAATCACATCGCGGATGTTGCCCATGCCGGTTACGAATAAGATGAAACGTTCGAAGCCTAACCCAAACCCGGCGTGCGGCACTGTTCCAAAGCGGCGGGTATCCATGTACCACCACATTTCTTCGGAAGGAATGCCCATCTCGTTCATGCGGGCCAGTAGCTTATCGTAGTTTTCTTCGCGCTGCGAACCACCGATGATTTCGCCGATTTGCGGGAAAAGCACATCCATGGCAGCCACCGTTTTGCCATCTTCGTTTTGTTTCATGTAGAAGGCCTTGATTTCTTTCGGGTAGTTGATCAGGATAACCGGTTTTTGGAAATGTTTTTCAACCAAATAGCGTTCGTGTTCGCTTTGCAGGTCAATTCCCCAATCAACCGGGAACTGGAATTTCCCTTTTTTATAGGGTTTCGAATTCTTCAGAATGTCAATTGCCTCGGTATAGGTGCAACGTACAAAGTCGTTAGCCAGTACAAATTGCAGCTTCTCGATCAGCTCCATGGAACGTTGATCAGCAGGCTTGTCTTTTTCTTCTTGTTGCAGGCGGTTGCTCAAAAATTTGAGATCGTCCATGCAGTTATCCAAAGCATATTTGATGAGGTATTTCAAAAATTCCTCAGCCAAATCCATATTGTCCGCCAGCTCGTAAAAAGCCATTTCCGGTTCAATCATCCAGAACTCGGCCAGGTGACGGGTGGTGTTCGAGTTTTCGGCACGGAAAGTAGGGCCGAAGGTGTAAATCTCACCCAGGGCGGTAGCGCCCAATTCGCCTTCCAGCTGTCCGGAAACAGTCAGGTTGGTCGGGCGGCCGAAGAAATCCTGTGCAAAATCGATCTCGCCGTCTTCTGTCAACGGCGGATTTTTTGCCGGCAGGGTCGAAACCCGGAACATCTGTCCTGCGCCTTCAGCATCCGAAGCAGTTACAATTGGTGTGTGCAAATACACAAAGCCTTTGCTGTTGAAATAGTTGTGGATAGCAAAAGCCATGGCATGGCGGATACGGAAAACCGCGCTGAACGTTGCCGTACGGAAACGCAGGTGGGCATTTTCGCGCAAAAACTCCAGGCTGTGTTTTTTGGGCTGTATCGGATATTTTTCCGGATCAGCTTTTCCGTAGATGATAATCTCGGTAGCGTTCAGTTCAACAGCCTGTCCGCTTCCTTGCGATTCAACCAGCTCGCCGGTTACAGCCAACGATGCGCTGGTATTGATATCTTTCAAAAGTTCTTCGCCAAATTTTTCAACTTCGGCAACAACCTGCAAATTATTGATGGTCGAACCGTCATTCAGGGCTATAAAATTGACATTTTTGCTTCCCCGTTTTGTTCTAACCCATCCTTTTACCAGTACTTGCTGACCGACCTGGCCACCAGCCAATACTTCTTTAATTTTCAGTCGTTTCATGTTGTCGTATTATTTTGCAGAATTGTTTAAGCTGATTCTTTTTTTAATCGAACAGCAAAAGTACATTTTTCTGTTGAAAAACATGAAAACGTCCTTTAAAAGTTTGATCTGTTACAGCTCGTTAGCCTGATGTGGCAAAACAGATAGGGCAGAAGGAGAAATAGGTTCCGGGCAAAACGGAAGTTTTTTTGTGAATCAGCAATTCATTTCCGATTTTTGGGCTTTGTAATTTAAACTTAAACCCAATGATCCGACAATTATCTGTATTAGTTGTGTTGGCAGTTAGCCTTTTGTCTGCTTGTCAACCCAAAGACCCATCGCTGATGGTAACCAAAGAAATCAAAGATGGCTGGCAATTTTCCGAAGACGGGAAAAACGAATGGCTGCCTGCCGAAGTGCCGGGCTGTGTCCATACCGACCTGCTTGCCAATAAGAAAATCGACGATCCGTTTTACCGGCTAAATGAGCACAAGCTTCAATGGATTGACAAGCTGAACTGGGCATACAAAACAACCCTCCAGGCTGACAAAACCCTGATGGGACATACCCGCGTTGCCCTTGACTTTAAGGGGCTTGATACCTATGCCGATATTTTTCTCAATGGCGAAAAAGTAACTTCCACCGACAACATGTTCCGCGAATACCTGGTAGATGTTAAGCCCTACCTGAAAGAAGGTGATAACGAATTGAAGATCGTATTTCGCTCGCCTATTACCGAGGGATTGAAGAAATATGATGCCAACGATTTTGTTATTCCGGCTTCGGATAACGATCTGGCAGAGATTGGCGAAGTGGAAGGAGGCAAGAAGGTGAGCGTTTACACCCGCAAGGCCGGTTATCATTTTGGCTGGGACTGGGGACCGCGCCTGGTGACCAGTGGAATTTGGCGACCGGTTTACCTGAAAGCCTGGGACGAAGCCCGTATCAGCAACCTGCAACTGGTGCAGCACGAAGTGGAGAAAGAAAGGGCAACCTTTACCGCTGTTGTCGAGTTGGAATCGGAGAACGAAGCTTCGGCAACTATTCAGATTGAAAATGAAGGCGAAGTATTGGCCACATCAACGGTGCAGCTGCAAAAAGGAACATCCGCCTACCCGGTCGATTTCGAAATTGTCAACCCTAAATTGTGGTGGACAAACGGCCTGGGAGAACAACCCCTCTATACGATCAATGCCAAAGTAACTGTTGGCGGGCGCACTGCCGAACTTTCCGAACGCATCGGGATTCGAACACTGGAACTGGTTCGCGACAAAGATGAAGACGGGACTTCATTCTATTTTAAACTGAATGGCGTTCCGGTATTTATGAAAGGCGCCAACTACATTCCCAACGATGCCTTCCTGCCTCGTGTTAGCCACGAAATGTACGAGAAGGTGGTCAACACGGCCAAAATCTCGAACATGAACATGTTGCGTGTTTGGGGTGGGGGTGTTTACGAAAACGATGAGTTTTACGATCTGTGTGATGAAGCCGGTATCCTGATCTGGCAGGATTTCATGTTTGCCTGTGCCATGTTCCCCGGCGATGAGGCTTTCCTGGATAATGTGAAGCAAGAAGCTGCCGACAACGTGAAACGCCTGTGTAATCACCCGAGCATTGGCTTGTGGTGCGGGAATAACGAGATTCTGGCTGCCTGGTTTGGCTGGGGTTGGAGAGAGGCCGCGGAGGCCAAAAGCAAAGAGGATGCCGATAAAATTTACAAGGCCTACGAAAACATCTTCCACAAAATACTGCCTGAGGCTGTTGAAAAGTACGATCCGCAGCGTGCTTACTGGAGCTCCAGCCCGTCATCGGGCACCGGAATACCGTCCGACCTGAAAAACGGCGACGATCATTACTGGGGCGTTTGGTGGGCCAAAGAACCATTCAAAAACTATGCGACCCACATTGCCCGCTTCATGAGCGAATATGGTTTCCAGTCTTTCCCCGAGTTGAAAACCGTGAAGCAATATGCCTTGCCCGAAGATTACGACATCGTTTCGGAAGTCATGAACTCGCATCAGCGTTCATCAATCGGTAATCAAACCATCGAATATTACATGTTACAGGATTACAAGAAGCCAAAAGACTTCCCGGCATTTTTGTATGTAAACCATGTGCTGCAGGCCGAGGGGATTAAATTTGCACTGGAAGGTCACCGCCGGGCAATGCCATACTGTATGGGTAGTTTGTACTGGCAGATTAACGACTGCTGGCCGGTTGCTTCATGGAGCTCAACCGACTACTACCAGCGTTGGAAAGCTTTGCAGTATTACGTGAAGAAAGGTTTTGCCCCGGTGCTGGTTTCACCGTACACCGAAGGCAGTCAGTTTAAAGTGGGCATTGTGAATGACGAATTGCGGAAGATCAGCGCTGAACTGAACCTGCAGGTAATCGATTTTGATGGCAATGTTGTTTGGGAACAAATCGAGAATGTTGAAATTCCTGAAACCTCAAGTGCGTCGTACTTCGATGTTAAACTGAAAGATTTCCTGAAAGACAAAAACAGCAAAAACCAGTTACTGGTTACCAAAGTTGTTGAAGGCGGAAACGTGATTGCCCAAAACGTTTTCTATTTCCGTCCGGTGAAGGAACTGAACCTGCCAAAGCCTAACGTAAGCTACGACATTAAGCCGGTTGAGGGAGGTTACGAAATAAGTTTACAGACAGACAAACTGGCTAAGAACCTGTATATGACCATCGATGACGAGGAGGGCTTTTTCTCGGATAATTATTTTGATCTGCTTCCCGGTGAAAATTTGAAAATAAAGTTGGAAACTTCGATTTCAAACGATAAATTAGGTGAAGTTTTTGCTATCCAGACTTTGGATAGTGCCTTTTAACAATCTTTTAAACGTTTATAAAGCAAGGCTGCCCCAATCAGGTAGCCTTGCTTTTTTTTAGGAATATCAACCTCGTCTACTTCATCCACCTCATGTTGGCACAGGCCGGAATAAGTTGGCGATGAAAACCCGGCACCTATATTGGAATGGAACAGCTCAATTGGCATATGCCGCATGGGAATTCTAACCTCTGCCGGAGGCTAGCGAAAGGACACTGATTTGACGACGTGGAATGTCAATAATCCGGATGAGGGAAATCGCGACCCGATGCGTTTCTTCCGGGTTCTTTTCTAGTCCTTTGGGATAATCTTCTTAATTTTGGCTTCTAATCTGACATGAGCATGAGTTTACAGCATATACAAGTGATTGCCTTTGATGCGGACGATACCCTGTGGGAAAACGAAAATTTTTTCAGGGAGGCCGAGCAGGCTTTTTGCCGGGTACTGGCCGAATACCAGCCCGATGAAAAGGTGATGAAGGAGCTTTTCAGGGTGGAAGTGCAGAACATGGAGCTTTACGGATATGGCATTAAAGCTTTTGTTTTATCGCTGATTGAAACTTCGCTGCTGGTGTCGGATAAAAAAGTCAGGCCGGAACAAGTTGAGGCCATCATTGCCATTGGAAAGGAAATGCTCCAGAAAGACGTTATTTTGCTGGATGGCATCGTGGATTTGCTGGACAAACTGTACGGGAAGTACCGCCTGGTGCTGGCAACCAAAGGCGACCTGCTCGACCAGGAACGGAAACTAAAGAAATCGGGCCTGCTGAAATATTTCCACCACATCGAAATCATGACCCACAAACGCAGTGAAAATTACCTGGAATTGCTGAAACACCTGGAGATTCCGGCCAGCGACTTTCTGATGGTTGGCAACTCCCTGCGTTCCGATGTTTTACCGGTGATTGAGTTGGGTGGTTATGCGGCACACATCCCCTTTTACACCACCTGGGAGTACGAGCACATGGACCCGGAAGAAATTAAAAGTGACCGTTTTTTTGAACTCAAACAGATTCATGATGTTCTGGATTTGTTCAGCGAATCGTTTTTATACCTGTAAATTTTGACTTGAAAATACTTATGATGGAATACCAGGGCAACATACTGAAAATGCGCACCGAGCTGGCCGGGCCGGTTCGTTACTTTTTACCGGTTGGCGAACAGGAAATCGACATGAACGCTTTGCTCGGAAAGCAAATCCGGTTTCGGTTCGACGGGCAGATCAACTGCATTTCCTGCGGGAAGAGAACAAAAACCTCTTTTAGCCAGGGCTTTTGCTATTCGTGCTTGCAGACTTCGCCCGAGGCCAGCGAAACCATTATACGCCCCGAGCTGTCGAAAGCGCATTTGGGCATTGCCCGCGATATGGCCTGGGCACAGGAACACGACCTGATCGACCACTATGTGTACCTGGCCGTTTCTACCGAGTTGAAGGTCGGGGTGACCCGTCATCATCAAATACCCACGCGCTGGATCGACCAGGGAGCGAGCTATGCCATCCGGGTGGCTAAAACCCCAAACCGCCACATTGCCGGGGTGATCGAGGTTTTCCTGAAAAACCACTTCACCGATAAAACCAACTGGCGTGGCATGCTTCAAAATAATATTGAGGAAAAAATCAATTTGCCGGAAGAAAAGGCCAATGTGATCAGCCTGTTGCCCCCCGAACTGCAGCAGTACGAGAGCGACAATAACGAAGTGGTCCACATCAGCTATCCGGTGCTGGAATACCCGGTAAAAATTACGAGCCTGTCCTTCGACAAAGAACCTGTTATTGAGGGAAAACTGACAGGCATCAAAGGACAGTACCTGCTTTTCGAGCAGGGGCGTGTGCTCAACATCCGGAAGCACAACGGGTACTTTTTGACGGTTTCTGTCGAATCGTAACTGTTTTGATCCGGTATTCAGGAATCTGTAAGCAGAGTATTGCGATCACTTTCGATTTGTAATTGCCTGTTTTTTAATACATTCCTAAAACATTATTTTTTCAGGCCAATTCAAACCTTACTCTTTTATTGTCAGGCTTTTTTTTCGTTATTTTAGGTCACCCAAAAAAGGGGTGGAAAACAACTTTTTATTATGGAAAATCTCGATTGGAAAAACATAGGCTTCGGATACCGTAAGACTGATTTTAATGTTCGTTGCTATTACAAGGATGGTTCCTGGGGGCCGCTCGAAGTGAGTGATTCGGAATACCTGAACCTGCACATGGCAGCTACTTGTTTACACTATGGGCAAGAGGCATTTGAAGGGCTGAAAGCTTTTATGGGCAAAGATGGCAAAGTGCGGATTTTCCGCATGGAGGAGAATGCCCGGCGCCTGCAATCTTCGTGTGATGGCATTTTGATGGCGCAACTTCCAATCGAAAAATTTACCGAAGCTGTTGAGCTGGCGGTGAAAAAGAACCTGCATTTTGTTCCGCCCTACGGATCGGGAGCATCATTGTATGTCCGTCCGGTATTGTTTGGCTCCGGTCCTGAAATTGGCGTGAAACCTTCCGGCGAGTACATGTTTATCGTGTTTGTGATGCCTGTTGGCCCGTATTTCCCCGAAGGTTTTAAACCAACCGATTTGGTGATCATGCGCAAGTACGACCGTGCCGCACCACAGGGAACCGGCAAATACAAAGTGGGCGGTAACTATGCAGCTAGCCTGGTTGCCGGCAAAAAAGCCAAAGCCGGTCATTATTCTGCCGTACTGTACCTCGACTCGCGCGAGAAAAAATACATTGACGAATGTGGCCCCGCCAATTTCTTTGCCATCAAAGACAATACCTATATCACACCGCTGTCCGACTCCATTTTGCCGTCAATCACCAATATGAGCCTGATTCAGTTGGCCGAAGACCTGGGCTTGAAAGTGGAACGCCGCAAAGTGCCGGTTGAAGAACTGGAAACATTTGAGGAAGTGGGCGCCTGCGGAACTGCTGCCGTAATCTCGCCCATCAAGCGGATTTACGATGACGATTTGGACAAGGAGTACCTTTACGGTAATGAGCCAGGGCCATGGAGCACGAAACTTTACGATAAGCTGCGTGCCATCCAGTGTGGAGACGAGCCCGACACACACGGTTGGGTGACTGTGATTGAATAAGTAACAAACGACCCGAAATACAAATCCCCGTCCTGAAACCAGGTCGGGGATTTTTTCTGAACTTGTTTATTGTAGAGATGAAGGAATTTCCTTGTTGTTTCCGTCATTTTAAAAGCATAATCCAAAAGTAGGTTTTTTGGAGAATACCTCCAGATTAACAAAAGATAATAAATGTGAAAAATGATTAAGATGATGATTTGAAAATCACTTAGTCTTGATTTTTACCTCACAACTCAATTTGATCGCATCGGTTGGACAAATGCCGGAATCTTCATGCTATGAAAGTCCGGCTCCGAAGGAGTCAAATATCAATAACCCCGGGTGGAGTGAAACGGAACCCGGGGGTGACAGGTGCAAGAGGAAACAAGGCGCAGCCACCCGACCTTGGCAATAGAATGCCTTAGTTGGCATGCCTGCCCGGCCTTTTGACGGGCGCCGCAACAGAAAGTGTTGTTTTCCCCTTCCCAAATAAAACAGACGTAAGCTAAGAGAGGCCGGGTATCGCGGTTTCCTAGTCTGCTGACAGGCTGGCGAACCGCGAAATATGGAAAGTGTTTTCTTTTTGTCCCAACGCTGTCAGGTCCGTCAGTTGCCGGACGCTGACAGGTTATTGTCCCTCAATTCCCGTCATTCCGGCACAGGCCGGAACCTGTCAGCGATACCCGAATAACTTGGGATAATCGTGATTAAATCCAGCGGATTTAAATGTGTATAGAAATGATTTTGATTATTGA
>JBNKTK010000099.1:0-14507 GCA_050298035.1 Mangrovibacterium sp.
AGATTTTTCAATACAAAAGATTTCTGAAAAAGAGACAATTGCGTTTTGAAATTAGGTCGAACTCATGTTATTGATAACAGTTTCGTTGTGTCTTGGTTCCCTCGTGTTTTAAACCATTTTGCACTGACAGCGCGTTGCCGGCTATATGCTGTCGTCCTTCCCGAAAACACGTTTTAACAGATCAGTTACCCGTGCTTTGGGGTCTTGCCGGATGCTTTTTTCTGTTTCGCCGATTTTCAGGAACAGGCCGTCAAGTGCCCGTTGGGTGAGGTAGGTGCTCAGATCGGTTTCCACTGTTTGCAGGTTGGCAACTTGCCCCACCAGTGAACCGGCTACCTGGTTCCATTTGCCGGTCAGCTCATCCCACGACTGTTGCGCCGACAGGTTTCCGATCAGCTTTTTATCGAGCGAGCCTTTGATTTTTGGCTGGTACAGATTCACCAACGCGTTGTAGTTTGTTCGTTTCAGATATTCGGTTGCAGCATAGTCGCCACCGGTTAAAATGCCCGCTGCATCCTGAATGGTCATCGATTTGATACTGTTGACCAGGATTGGTGTTGCCTCCTTAGCTGCGTCCGAAGCAGCATGGTTGATGCTTGTGACCACTTTATCGACCAGTTGCTGGCCTCCCGGCAATTTGCTCAGGTTTTTGGTAATCACTTCAGCTTCGGGGGGCAGCAGTATTTTCACAGCTTCATCTTTTAAATAACCATCTGGGAGGGCCAGGTGAGCCACCGAACTGTCAACACCAACACTCAAGGCTTGTTTCAACCCGGCCACGATTTCGGCCTGCGTGAGGGGCATCTGGTCATCATAAATGGTTTTGGCTATTTGCTGCATTTCTGCACATCCGGTAAACAACAGGGCAATAAATGAAAAAAAGACTAGTAAGCGTTTCATGACTTGGTAATTTGTTTTCGTTTAGGGGAACAAAAATACGGGAAAAAAGGTTTGGAACCGCTTGTTGAAAATCAACCAAACCACTTCCAGCAAAATTGTGATTTGAGTAAGATAATATTTTGTAAAGTTTTTGTATTTTGGAAATCGGAAAAATTGAACTTTGTAATTAAAAATCAGCATCTAATTGTTCAGGATTTCCGCTCAAATATCATAAGAATCAAAAAAATATGGATACAGAAAATTACCCTGGAGTTTCGGTTAGAGTAAAAGCAGTTGTAACTGATTCAATCATGCTTGTGGTTTTCATGGTTGTTGTAACCTACTTGTTTGAAAGTTTTGAGAATGTACCAGACTATGCACGAATAATAGCATTTATATTCATTTTTGTCCTCTATGATCCGTTATTGACAAGCACAATTGGAGGAACCATTGGACATATGATATTTGGAATTAGAGTAAAAAGAGAAAAGAATCAACAAAAGAATATACTTTTTCCACTAGCAGTAATACGATACCTGGTGAAAGTATTACTGGGGTGGATCTCTTTATTAACGGTTCCCGGAAATAAGAAAGGAAAAGCAATACATGATTTAATTGTTGGATCAGTAGTTGTTTTTGAAAAATGAAAACGAAATTAGTAGCCAATCGAACGTTGTTTAAGAGTAAAACATTAGTTAAATGAAGAAACCAAAGATCAACAAAAATCATTACTTGCGATTCACTCTTCAAATTGCTGTTTTTGTAAGTTTGATTCTTATTGGACATGCAAAGTCTAGTGCTCAGATTGCTGTTATTGCCGGGGGCAATTATTCCAATATTCGTAGTAAGATATCACTTGAAAACAAGGAACCAATTATTGGTTATAATTTTGGTTCCTCCGTTCAATTCTATCCATTTAAGAAACATGAAAACATATCGATTGTCAATGAGCTGGTTTTTATACGAAAAGGGTATCAGCAAGATTTTGGAGAAAACTATTCTTTTAGGTTCAATTACATATCATTTCCAGTCATGATAGATTATGAGATTTCGAAGCAAATCTCTATACAATCAGGTGTTGAGCTGAGCCAATTGTTTTCGACCAATATTGAGCAAGGCAACAAGACTTATAACAATTTTGACCTGGGGCTGGTATTGGGTGTGAATTGCTTTTTTAGTAAAAGACTTAGTTGTTTTTCAAGATTAACTTACGGGGTACTTCCGATGCTTGGCTATTACGAAATTGACGAGATGGGAAATTTCATGAATGAAATACACGATTTGAAAAATATTTGTTTATCAATCGGCATTAAATTCAATATGTACAATGAGAAAATCCTGTTGTATAAATAGCAAGTTACTGGTGGTAATATGCCTGTTTTTAATTGCTTGCGACGGTGTGTTTGTGCCTGACCCAATTGACCCGAGAGTTCCCAAATATACTGAGGAGGGGAACAATGTGGCAGGCGCTTTCATTGATGATGATATTTGGAAATCAATTGTAACAGTTGGTTTCCCTTATGTATATGATGGACCAATTATTAAAGTCTGGCAAGAAAATGATAGTCTTTTACTGAGATTCTCAGGCAGTACCTCTGGCGAAAGCACATCAATCGAATTTCACCTAACTGGTTTGAATATTACCAAATTTGACGACTTGCTTACTCTGGACGGTAAAAAAATACAACTGGATGGATTTCAGAATTCCGGATATTATATTGAAAATTATACCCCATCAACATATGACAATAGAGGTATTGGCCAGATTTATTTCAGAAATGTTTGCAGGAAGGAGGAAAGTTCAATAATTATACTTTCCGGGACATTCGGTTTTTCGATAAGCGATTTGAGTGGATACGAAATGAAAGTTACTTCTGGTCGGTTTGATTACAGGATTGGAGAGAGCTCAAGTTTTTATGTAGAATGAAAATAGCATGTTCCTCCAATGTGCTCTAACCATAAAATAATAATCACATGAAACCCTGTATACGAAACCTATTTCTTGTTTTGTTGGTCATTAACTTCGTGGCCCTGGTGATTGCACTGACCAACATCATTCCGGATAACCCGATGAAAGAATACAGCTTGTGGCTGGTAGTCAGTTTTGTACTTATTGCAGGCGTGGCACGCGGGTGCTGCAAAAAATCGAAGCAGGAGAGTCGCGAGTAGCAAGTATTCGGTATCTGCTAATTTTTGTGCTAAACTGTGGTTGTACCGCCAAGGCTCAAAGAAACTGATTCAACACGAAGACTCAAAGACACGAAGGAATTAGCATTTGTTGATTACATCTATGTGCTCAATATGCCTATGTGGTTGTTAATTTTTCACAGCAAAGGCGCATTGAAATTGAGCCGTGAGAATCAAACATCCTGCATCAAGCCCCAAGTATCCAGTATCTAGCCCAAAATCTTTTTCAACAAGTCCCTGCGGTTTAGTTTTATTAACTCTTGCCTGATTTGCTGTTGGTATTCCCGCTTGTACCAGAAGAAAAACTTGCGCTGACTAAGTTTCTCCTTTTTGGTTTTTGCCGTAAAGACTTCTTCCATGGTGTACGGATGGAAACCCGTGTAAAAGATCACGGTGGCCAGGGTCATCGGTGTCGGCGTAAAATCCTGTACCTGTTCCAGTTTGAAATCGAGCCGTTTTGTTTCGGCAGCCAGGTTGGCCATGTCTTCATCTTTACAACCCGGGTGGCTTGATATAAAGTAGGGGACAAGCTGTTGTTTCAACCCTTCCTGTTTGTTGATTTCGTTAAAAACCTTGTTTAGTTTGGAAAAAAGGCTGAACGACGGTTTCCGCATGAGGCGCAGTACATCGTCAGACGTGTGTTCGGGGGCCACTTTTAACCTGCCCGAAACATGGTGCTTAATTACCTCGCGGAGGTAATTCATGTTGTGACGGTTCACCTGCTCATCTTTGGTTTTATGCAGGATCATATCGTAACGGATACCGCTGCCTATGAACGCCTTTTTTACCTTCGGGTGCTTGCGCACTTCGCGGTACAGGTCGAGCAATGGCTGGTGGTCGATGTTCAGGTTTTTGCACACATCCGGGAAAATGCACGACGGGCGCTTGCACTTGCGGCAAATTTCCTCGTGGATGCCTTTCATCTGGTACATGTTGGCCGACGGGCCGCCCAGGTCGGAAATGTAACCTTTAAAGTCGGGCATTTGGGTGACTTGCTCCAGCTCTTTCAATACAGATTGCTGCGAGCGGCTGGCTATAAATTTTCCCTGGTGGGCCGAAATAGTACAAAAACTACATCCTCCAAAACATCCGCGGTGGATGTTGATGGAATGGCGGATCATCTCGTAAGCAGGAATGGGGGCTTTGTCCTTGTATTTTGGATGCGGGAGCCGGGTAAAAGGCAAATCGTAAAAACGGTCGATTTCCTTTTCTTCAAGCGGCGGCCAGGGTGGGTTTACTACCACTTGCTGGTTGCCAGTTCGTTGAATGATTACATTGGCCTCCGCCTTGTTCGATTCTTCCTCGATGTGCATGAAATTTTTGGCAAACTTCTTCTTGTCAGCCAGGCATTCTTCATGCGAAAACAACTCCAGGTTATTCCATTTCTTTTGGGTGGCATAATGAGTGTCGGCATCCACCATGAAAGCTGTTTGTGGCAGGTTGGTCAGACTTTTCGGGTCAACACCTTTTTGCACCAGCCGGGCATAATCAATGATGGATTTTTCACCCATTCCATAGAAAAGCAGATCGGCCTTCGAATCTTTCAGAATGGATGGTCGCAGCTTGTCCTGCCAGTAATCGTAGTGAGTGACTCGCCGTAGCGATGCTTCAATGCCGCCAACGACCAGCGGAACGTCGGGGTACAGATTTTTTAAGATGTTGCTGTATACAATTGTTGCATAATCAGGTCGTTTGTTGGCCTGACCTCCCGGGGTATAGGCGTCATCGGAGCGGCGGCGTTTGTTGGCCGTGTAATGGTTCACCATCGAGTCCATGTTGCCCGAGGTAACCGCAAAAAACAAGCGGGGTTCGCCCAGTTTTTTAAAGTCGCGCAAATCGTCCTGCCAGTTGGGCTGGGGCACAATGGCCACGCGCAGGCCTTCAGCCTCAAGTATCCGGCCAATTACGGCGGCTCCAAACGATGGGTGGACCACATAGGCATCACCGGTAAACAAGATAACATCCGGCTGGTCCCAGCCACGCTCCTGAACTTCTTTCTTTGTCGTCGGCAACCAGTCAGTCGTTTTATATTTTTGGTATAGTATGTTCACGTATTCAAATGTTTTACCGTTCAAGCGACAAAAGTACCATGGTTTTGTTCATTTTTAAAGACTTTCGGGTCTTTTTTTTGAATTTCGATATTGCCGTTTGGGGATTTAAAAAAATGTGATTGATTTGTATCAAAATTAAGCTTTGATTTATACTTTTAACGCATACTTAAAATTCTGGAATGGATTTAGTCAAACCTAAGGATATCTTGAAAGCCAGCCCTTATTTAGCTTACCTCGGGGGCGAAAGCCTGGCCAAATTTATCATGTATGTATTGCGCTTTAATAAACTCAATAAAATTTACGACCAGATTGGTGAAAAGCAAGGACTTGAGTTTATTGACGAGCTGGTGAAAATTTTGGAAATTAACTATGAGTTTGATACTGCAGAGCTGAAAAAGGTGCCAAAAGAGGGGCCTTTTATTGTTGTGGCCAACCATCCTTTTGGCGGGCTGGACGGGATTCTCCTGATAAAAATACTGGCTGCCATTCGGCCTGACACAAAGGTTTTGGCTAATTTCCTGTTGAAGCGAATTGAGCCTATCAGCGATTTTTTTCTTGCGGTAAACCCGTTCGAGAACCAAAAAACTGCAAGTTCGAGCTATGGCGGAATAAAAAATGCCATCGAACATTTGCAAAACGGGGGTGGGCTTTGCATTTTTCCTGCCGGTGAGGTTTCGAGCTACGATGCGACCAATAAAATTACCGACCGCCAATGGCAATACCCGGTGTTGAAATTCATCAAAAAGGCGAAAGTCCCGATTGTCCCAATCCATTTTAGCGGTCACAACAGCCGCTTGTTCCATCTGATTGGCCGGATTCATCCCAATTTGCGTACGGTGAAATTGCCTTCCGAGCTTTTGAACAAGAAGAAAAAGATGGTCAAAATCAGGATTGGTTCGCCTATTCCTGTAAAAGATCAGGATAATTTCCCGGAGATTTACCAGTTTGGGCGTTATTTGCGGGCCAAAACGTACAGCCTTTGCAGCAGCATGGAGGTGAAACGTTTTTTCAATTATTCGCTGAAGCGGCATCCTAAAGCCGAGCCAATTGCTCCGCCAGCCCCGCAGGACCTGATCCTTGAAGAAATAAAAAGAATGGAGGATAAAAGGTTGTTGTTCAAGTTGAAAAACTTTGCCATTTATTGTTCTCCATCAAATGAGATTCCCAATATCTTAAATGAAATTGGCCGTTTGCGCGAAATTACTTTTCGTGAAGTTGGTGAGGGTACCAACCGGAGTATCGATCTGGATGAATTCGACTTGTATTATCACCAGCTTTTTATTTGGGATGAAGATGCCAAACGTTTGGTCGGAGCCTATCGGATAGGGAAAGGCGCCGATATTTTGCACCAGTTTGGTACCCGCGGCTTTTATGTACAAAGCTTGTTTCGCATGAAGGATGGTTTTGAGCCGGTGTTGGAACAGTCCCTGGAGCTGGGGCGTTCGTTTGTGGTGAAGGAATATCAGCGGCAGCCCATGTCGTTGTTCCTGTTATGGAAGGGCATTCTGTATTTTCTGCTGAAAAACCCGGAATACCGCTACCTGATCGGGCCTGTGAGTATCAGCAACAATTATTCGAAAATATCAAAAGAGCTGATCATCAAATTCATCATGAAACACCATTTTGACTGGAACACTGCCCGCATGATTGCCCCGAGGCGTGCTTTCGAGTTCAAAAGCGAAGACCCCAATATCAATGTCATCATGGAAAATATGGATGATATTAATACATTGGACCGTTTGATCGGCGATGTCGATGAACTGAATACCGGTTTGCCCGTCCTGTTGAAAAAATATATCAAACTGAATGCGAAAATCATTGGGTTCAATGTCGACCCGCAATTCAACAATTGCCTGGATGGTTTAATCCTGCTGGATGTGTATGATGTACCTAAAAACACGATTGAATCCTTATCAAAGGAAGCAAACGATGGGTCAATCTTGCAGCGCTTTTATTCAAGCCGGGAATAAAATCACAGATTCATATTAGATACTTCAGGTGACTGATTTTCAGAGTCTCCTGAAGATTGCTTTTTTTAGCTGAAAATAATTGGAATTTTTACTACGAAAAAAGTAGGGTAGGTAGGTTTTTATTAGGATAGCTTTACAAATGAAAGCTTTTACTTGGTATCTAAATGAAAATAGGAGACAGATGAATTATTTTGGAAAACAGAAAACACATGAGATTGTTATTTACAAAAAAAGAAAATCCAAAAAATAAATTCTGATGAAAATGAAATCAATTACCTTTCTGTTCTTGTTGACGATTGCTTTTGTAAGCAATGTTGCCGCACAAAATGACACCATTCAGGCCATTGACCTTTTAAGTGAGATTTCGTCGGAGGCCGATTTGAACCAGCCGTTGCTTCCGGAAAAGTATCCTTTCACACAGCGTTTGATGTGGGGCGAAAAAGGTTTAATGCGGAGTTTTACAGCCTTTAAGCTGAGCCCCGAAGAGCGTGAGCGCGAACTGAAAATCAGGAGAAAAATGTTGGTTGCACACCAAATTTTAGGTTTCGCAACGATGGGAGGCATGGTGGCACAGGGAATTGTCGGGGCCCGTTTATACAATGGCCATCCGGAACTTAAGGATACCCACGAGGCCTTAGCTGCAGGGGTTAATTTTGGCTATTTTACCACGGCCAGTCTGGCGCTTTTTGCACCGCCCAAGATGCTTGATGAACGAAAAGGCTACAGCAGTATCAAAGTTCACAAGGCGCTGGCAATTATTCATATGACGAGTATGATTGCAACAAATATCCTTGCAACACAACTGGAATCGCACCCGGATTTGAAACCATATCACCGGGCAGCAGCCTACACGGCCTTCGGGTCATTTGCTGCAGCAATGATTGTCATAAAATTTTAAGGATTGTACCATATTGTTTACTCATAGATAATAACCATTGCCGGTTATGAAACCGCTGCATTAAAATGATATAAGAAATGAAACGTGCGCTTTTTTTGATGATCGTTTTTCTTTTGGGGATTTCAGCTGTGTCGCAGGCACAGCAAGTAAAAGTTTTCAGCGACAAGAAACAATCATTTCTTCGCTATGCGATGAACCATCCGCTGCACTCGTGGACAGGTGAAAGCAAAGATTTTACTTCGGTGATTCTGACTGATGAAAAGAAATCGGAAATCACACAGATTGCAGTATCCTGTAAGATCTCGACATTCGATAGCGGGAATGCCAACCGCGATTCTCATATGATTGAAGTGACAGAGGCAATTAAATATCCGGTGATAACTTTTGCCAGTACTTCCATTACCCGTAAAGCGGATGGAAAACTGGAGGTTGCCGGAAAGCTGACATTTCACGGTGTAACCAAAGAAATATCTTTTGAAGCGGAACAGAAGCATCTAGGAAATTCGTTGGAGGTAAAAGGTGCTTTCACGGTACAGATGACCGCCTTCAAAATAGAAAAACCATCGTTGATGGGAATATCAACAGATGATGATATCAAAATTGATTTCAACGTTGTTTTCTGATCTGAACAGGAATGGCTTCATTGATACATGGAGCCATTCCTGTTTAAAAGTTTTGTTGACACAAGTGTTTGTACAATAGTATTTACTTTAAACGTTTATAGAAGAAAAGGATTATGGGTCGCACCTTACATCGTGTTTACCTGGCAATGATGGTTGTTGTTGTTATCTCGGTGGTTGTTTACTTAATAGCAGCGGGATATTCCTATTATCAATTGAATATTGAAGATCGTTTTTTCAACGATCACCACCAAACTTTAAAGCCGAGTGGAAGCATTGGTCATGGACTGGGGATTGCCGGTTCGTTGATGATGCTTTTTGGCGTTTCGTTGTATATGATCAGAAAACGTGTTCGTCGTTTTTCGCGTCTGGGAGTGTTAAAGTATTGGTTGGAGTTTCATATTTTCCTTTGCACCCTGGGGCCAATCCTGGTTTTGTTTCATACTGCTTTTAAGTTTGGAGGAATAGTGGCTGTCAGCTTTTGGAGCATGGTTGCCGTTGTGGCCAGTGGTATTGCCGGACGATACATTTATTTGCAAATCCCCCGGACTATCGAAGGCCGAGAGCTTAGCTTAAATGAACTGGAACAGAAGAAGGAGGAAATGAACGAGCAGTTCCTGAAAAAATACAAACTTGAACCCGATGTGTTGCTTTTTGTGATGGATGCTGTCAAAGAGCGTCCTGTTCGTTCAGGAAGAAATTTGTTTGCCCGTTCAATGGCCAATGCCCGGTTTGGAAAAGAAGTAAAGCAAAAGATAAGCATGCAGCTTAAAAGCCAGAACCTGGATAAAACTGTCTTTCGGGAATTGATGCAACTGGTACGTTCAGAATTAAGTTTGAACCGGAAGATAGACCGCCTGACCAGCATGCAGAACCTGTTTCGTTACTGGCATGTGGCACATTTGCCGTTTGCTTTGATCATGCTGGTCATTATGATTGTGCATGTGGGGGTCACGTTAGCTTTTGGTTATAAATGGATTTTTTAACGGATGGAAGTTTTAATCGAAAATATTATCATTTATTCAATCGTTGGCTTGTTGCTGGTTGGTTCGTTGTGGTTCTACATTGCCCGGATGAAAAGAAATTCGCGCATTGTTGAAGAAAAGATTGAAGTTGCCCGTGCCGAAGGATTGTTTGAGCCGGTATCGCTACACCCTGTTGTCAACCCGAATTCCTGTATTCAGAGCGGGGCTTGCATTGCAGCTTGTCCGGAGAAAGATATTCTGGGCATTAAAAGCGGGCGGGCCACAACGATTAATGCCTCGCGGTGCATTGGACACGGCGCCTGTTTTCATGCTTGCCCGACCCAGGCCATCACGTTGATGATTGGTACGGAGAAACGTGGTGTGGACCTGCCCCATGTTGACCATAACTTTCAAACCAATGTTGATGGAATTTATATTGCCGGTGAGATTGGTGGCATGGGATTGATCCGGAACGCCGTAGAACAAGGCCGGCAAGCTGTCGAGAATTTAACCAGAACGATTGATCGCAGTATTGAAGCAGATTATGACCTTGTTGTTGTCGGTGCGGGACCTGCTGGTATTTCAGCAACGCTGGCCGCAAAAAAGCACAAGCTTTCGGTGGCCACATTGGAGCAGGACTCAATTGGTGGTACTGTTTATACTTTCCCACGGGCAAAAGTTGTCATGACTTCCCCTATGGATTTGCCACTTTACGGGAAAGTTAGGCTTTTTGAGACCAGCAAAACCGAATTGATTGATTTATGGAATGATGTGATCCTGAAAAATGGGATTTTCATCAGGGAGCATATGAAGGTTGAAAAAATCAGCAAGGAAAATGGCCGCTTCGTTGTTGAAACCAAAACCGGTGAAACATTTATTGCGCGAAAGGTACTGTTGACAATTGGTCGCAGGGGAACCCCGCGGAAACTGAATGTCCCGGGAGAGGAGAGTGGGAAGGTTGCCTATCGTTTATTAGATCCGGAATTGATTAGGGACAAGAAAATTACGGTGGTTGGCGGGGGAGACTCTGCCGTGGAATCTGCTATGCTTTTGGCTCAGCAAAATGAGGTGATCCTTTCGTACCGGAGCGATGCCTTTAGCCGGATAAAACCGCGTAACAAAGTTGCAATTGAAAAAGCTGCTTCTGATGGTTTGTTGAGCGTTTGGTTCAACTCAAACCTCACGAAAATTGATGAAAAAAATATCACAATAACAAGAAATGGCGAACCGGAACCGTTGGTTGTTGAGAATGACCTGGTTTACATTTTTGCAGGAGGAGAATTGCCAACCCGGTTTTTAGAAAATGCAGGAGTAAAAATTACGAAGAAGTTTGGTGAAGCGATACTGAAACATGAAAAATAGCTTGAGATTATTATATATCAGGTGTTTTTCCCAAGGGCGGCTCGGAAATGTTCTTTTCGGAAAATTGGGAAAAACAATTTTTATAGCGGTGCTCTGTGCTTTCCCGATGGGGCTATTCGCACAGCTTTCGCCCGGCGACCTGACCACAGCCCACGAGCATTTGGAGGGGCTTTCCAATTGTACCCAATGCCATGTTATTGGTGAAAAAGTTACCAGCGAAAAATGTCTCGCTTGTCATAAGGAGATAAAGAATTTGATAGACAAGAAGCAGGGATTTCACGCGTCGGAGGAAGCTACTGCGAAAGATTGTTTTAAATGTCACAGCGAACACCACGGGAAGAAATTTGAGATTGTCCGGTTTGATCAGGAAAAATTTGACCACAAACTTACCGGTTACGCATTGGAGGGGAAACACGGACAGACTAAATGCGAAGAATGCCATAAAACGGAGTTTATCCATCAGAAGATTTCCCAAAAGAAAAAAGGAAAAACATTTTTAGGATTGCAAACAAATTGTTTGTCCTGTCACGATGATTACCATCAGCAAACCATGTCAAAAGATTGTGCTTCTTGTCATGGTTTTGATTCTTTTAAACCCGCTGTCAAGTTCGATCATGCCAAGACTGATTTTCCGCTTCGTGGGCAGCATAAAAATGTGACTTGTGCCAAATGTCATAAAGAGGAAGAACAGGGTGGGAAGAAATTTCAGCATTTTGCCAATGTGCCGTTCAAAAATTGTACCTCCTGTCACAAAGATGTTCACGAGAATAAGTTTGGTCAAAACTGCAAACAATGTCACAATGAAAATTCGTTCCATCAGGTGGCCGGAATAAGTGATTTTAACCACGATAAAACTGCATTTCCGTTACAGGGAAAACACAGGCAGGTTGATTGCAAAACCTGTCACAAGCAATCGTTTACCACCCCAATAGCCCATGCGAAATGCGCCGACTGTCATGCCGATTACCACAAAGGACAATTTGCTCAAAAATCAATCAAATCAGATTGTGCCGAATGTCATACAGTGAATGGTTTTACACCGTCATTGTTCACTATTGAAAAGCATAATCAGGGTGATTTCAAATTAGCTGGCGGTCATATGGCAACTCCGTGTTTTGCCTGCCACCAGAAAAATGATCGGTGGGAATTCCGGAATATTGGAGTGAAGTGTGTCGATTGTCACGACGATTTCCATAAAGGGGCGATTTCGGAAAAGTTTATGCCGGAAAAGAAATGTGAAAGTTGTCACACCACCGAAACCTGGAACAAAGTCAATTTTAATCATCAGAAAACAGATTTTGAACTTACGGGCAAACACGCTGAAGTATCGTGCCGGAAATGTCATTTCCAGGGCGATGAAATTAAAAATGCCACACAACGTTTTGCCAACCTGACTTCACAATGTGAGAATTGCCACCAGGATGCCCACCATCAGCAATTTCAGGCGAACGGGAAAACGCAATGCGAGCGATGTCATGGCTTCGAAAACTGGAAGGCTGAACGTTTTGACCATAACCAGTCCCGCTTTAAGCTGGAAGGGGCACATTCAAAAGTTGATTGTTTGAAATGTCATCCGGTACAATCGGATCCGGCGGGGGAGTATAGGAAGTATAAATTTAATACGGAAATGAAATGCGCAAACTGTCATTCATAATCGGGCTTGTTGGACTAGCTATATTTTCATTTGGACAATCTCCGCACGGGGACAATTTCAAAATGGACTGTGCCACTTGTCACTCTCCGGAAAGCTGGGAGGTGGTGCAAAAAGAAATGACTTTTGATCATAGCAAGACTGGCTTTGATTTAACAGGTCAGCACCTGTTGGCTGACTGTAAAAGCTGTCACACTGACCTGAAGTTTACCGAAACCAAAAGCGAGTGTATTTCCTGCCATACCGATATGCACAATAATACACTGGGCGCGGATTGTAACCGTTGTCACACCACCAAATCATGGATTGTTGCCAACACGACGGAAATGCACCAGATGGGGCGTTTTCCGCTGATGGGTTCACATGCCGTAGCTGATTGTTTCCAGTGTCATGAGTCGGCCACCAATTTACAGTTTGACCCGCTCAGTATCGCCTGTGTCGATTGTCACCGGAATGATTACCTTGCGACGACACACCCCAATCACCAGTCGGCAGGCTATTCAACCGACTGTATCCAATGTCACAGCGTAAAGGCTGTCGGTTGGACTTCAACGGATTTTGAGCACAATTTTTTCCCATTGAATGGCGGGCATGCAATTAGTTGTGCCGAATGTCATACCTCCGGCACTTTTGGTAAAATTTCTAATGAATGTATTTCCTGTCACCAGACTGATTTTAACTCAACAAAAAACCCAAATCATCAATTATCCGGCTTTTCAGAGAATTGTTCTGAATGCCATTCGTTGAATCCGGGGTGGAAACCAGCCGAGTTTAAACCACATGATGCCATGTACTTCCCAATTTATTCAGGTGAACACAAGAACGAATGGAATAGTTGTGCCGATTGTCATACAAACTCATCCAATTATGCAGAATACAGCTGCTTGAAATGTCACGAGCACAACCAGAGTTCGATGGACCTGAAACATGCGACAATTAACGGGTATAGTTACAGAAGCAACATGTGTTATGCCTGTCACCCTTCAGGTGATAAATCGTCGGCTTTCAGTCATGATGCAACTGGCTTCCCGCTAACCGGAGCCCATACAACAGTTGACTGTACAAGCTGCCATACCAATGGCTTTTCAGGTTTGTCTGCTTCCTGCAGTGCCTGTCATCAAACTAATTTTGACAATACGACGAATCCGAACCACACAACATCCGGATTCCCGAATACCTGCGAGGTTTGCCACACAACTACGGCCTGGCAACCTTCGAGTTATGACCATTCTTTGAGTGGTTTCCCATTGACTGGCGGGCACTCGTCTGTTAGTTGTGCTGCGTGCCACAATGGGAACTATACGAACATGTCAAGTACCTGTTCATCATGCCATACTACTGATTTCAACAATACAACGAACCCGAACCACACAGCATCCGGATTCCCGAATACGTGCGAGATTTGCCACACGACCACGGCCTGGCAACCTTCGAGTTATGACCATTCTTTGAGTGGTTTCCCATTGACTGGCGGGCACTCGTCTGTTAGTTGTGCCTCGTGCCACAACGGAAACTATACAAACATGTCGAGTACCTGTTCATCATGCCATACTACTGATTTCAACAATACGACCAATCCGAACCACACAACATCCGGATTCCCGAATACCTGCGAGATTTGCCACACAACCACGGCCTGGCAACCTTCGAGTTATGACCATTCTTTGAGTGGTTTCCCATTGACTGGCGGGCACTCGTCTGTTAGTTGTGCCTCGTGCCACAACGGAAACTATACAAACATGTCGAGTACCTGTTCATCATGCCATACTACTGATTTCAACAATACGACCAATCCGAACCACACAACATCCGGATTCCCGAATACCTGCGAGATTTGCCACACAACCACGGCCTGGCAACCTTCGAGTTATGACCATTCTTTGAGTGGTTTCCCATTGACTGGCGGGCACTCGTCTGTTAGTTG
>JBNKTK010000100.1:0-14296 GCA_050298035.1 Mangrovibacterium sp.
TAAAAAACTCATGTTAACTGCTTTGGCCGGCTGTACCGGAATGGATGTTATCATGATCCTGAAAAAGATGAAAGTAGAGCCGGAATCATTCAATGTAATCGTGGAGGGTGATGTGGCCGATGACCATCCGAAGAAGTATACAAAAATGAAAGTGATTTACCAGTTTAAAGGGAAAGATTTGCCGATGGACAAATTGGAAAAAGCGGTTAAACTTTCGGAAGAAAAATATTGTGGCGTCAGTGCAGTGTATCGCGAAGCGCTTGACTTGTCAACGGAGATCAGGGTCGTTGATTAAAGTCTTCTGTAAAAAAACAGGAAGGGTTGTCTGGTTTATTTTCAGGCAACCCTTTGTGCTTTATGGGCTGATTTCCGTTAATCTTTTTAATTGAAAAAAGGGTCAGTTCCCCGGTCATTTTTTTATCTTGCAATTCCATTTACCTTTGGATTAATACTGACTATAAAGTACTGCAATGCTATCAATTAATCCGTACAGCGGGGCGATTATTTCGTCATACACCGATCATTCAGGTGCTGAGGTGGATTCCATCATCAATAAGGTGGATCAATCCTGGCAATTGTGGAAGAATGTGCCTGTTGAACGTCGGTCTGATTACTTGTTAAAGTTGTCTGAATTGCTGGTTGAACGGAAAAATGAGCTGGGGCATTTAATCAGTTCCGAAATGGGCAAGGTTCTTCGTGAAGCCATTGGCGAGGTTGAGAAATGTGCCTGGGTTTGCTGTTATTATGCCGAAAATGCCCGGCAATTTTTGCAAAATGAAGTTATAAAGACTGATGCGTCAGAATCATTTATTTCTTATCAGCCGATTGGAATTGTTCTGGCTATTATGCCCTGGAATTTTCCGTTTTGGCAGGTTTTCCGTTTTTTGGCGCCTGCCCTGATGGCCGGAAATGCCGGCCTGCTGAAACATGCCAGCAATGTCCCGGGGTGTGCTTTGGCAATCGAGCAACTGGTGAAAGATGCAGGTTTCCCGGAGCATGTTTTCAGAGCAGTGCTTATTCCCGGGGCGCAGGTAAAACGGGCGATTGAAAATCCCGGCGTGAAAGCGGTGACACTGACCGGCAGTACGACGGTAGGGAAGTCGGTAGCTTCACTCGCCGGCGGTGTTCTTAAAAAAACAGTACTTGAGCTTGGAGGTAGTGATCCTTATCTTATTCTTGAAGATGCTGATATTAAGGAAGCAGCCCGTCTTTGTGTATCCAGCCGCTTGCTGAATGCCGGACAAAGTTGCATTGGGGCAAAACGGTTTATTGTTCTTGAAAAGGTATACCCGGAATTTAAATCGGAATTTTTGAGACTGATGCAGGAAGCTAAATTTGGTGACCCGATGTTGGAGGAAACAACAATTGGCCCTTTAGCCCGAAAGGATCTTCGTGACGAGTTGCATCAGCAGGTTATTCGGAGTGTTGAAAAAGGTGCAGCAGTGCTTTGCGGAGGCTATTTGCCCGATGATGTCAATAGTGCATTTTATCCGCCTACTGTGTTGGAAAATGTTGTTCCCGGTATGCCAGCCTATCACGAGGAGCTGTTTGGGCCTGTAGCATCTTTATTTTGTGTAAAAACAATTGAGGAAGCAGTTCGCGTAGCCAATGATACCGTGTTTGGTTTAGGTGCAGGCATTTTTACTTCTGACGTGGAAAAGGGCAGGGAGTTGGCTGAAAAAGGATTGGAAGCAGGCTGTGTTTTTGTAAATGACTTTGTGAAATCAGACCCGCGTCTTCCGTTCGGTGGCATAAAAGAAAGTGGCTATGGCCGCGAACTGTCTCTGATTGGCATCCGCGAATTTGTGAATATCAAAACGGTGGTCGTTAAGTGACGAACCAGGCAGTATGGAATAACATACAATTACTTTATGGGCTTCATTACTATTATCTTATTCAAAATTCATGCGCTCATCAGATTTGTTTGACGATAAATATTTGGCCATGCAGTTGCAACGGGATGACCGAAATGCTTTTGAAGCAATATTCCAACTGTATTACTCCGGTTTGGTAGTTTATGCGGACAAAATTCTTGATGATCTGAAAACTTCCGAAGATATTGTGCAGTCTGTTTTTATGAAATTATGGGAAGACAGGTATAGCTTACATGTTCAAACGCTAAGATCCTATTTAAGTAAATCGGTAAAAAACCGTTGTATCGATTTAATTCGAAATCAAAAGGTTGTAGGGAAATATAGAGACTACTTTCAGATTGAATACCAGGAAAAATATACAGAGGACTTTTATACTTATAACGAACTGAGTAAGGTAATTGACCAGTCACTTGAAAAATTGCCTCCACGCTGTCGTGAAATTTTTGTAATGAGTCGCTTTCAGCATTTAAAAACAAATGAAATCGCAGATAAGCTTTCTCTTTCAAAACGAACCGTTGAAACACAAATAAGCAATGCTTTGAAAATCATGAGAGTAGAGCTAAAGGATTATCTTTTTCTGTTTTTAACTCTCTTTTTTTAAAAAATGAATACGTGTGGGCAGACTTGTCTACGTCCTTAATACAGAAATGCAATATGAACATGGTGATTGATGACCGCATAGAAATGCTTATAACCCGCAGTTTTTTGGGTGAACTCAATAATTCAGAAAAGGCTGAATTACAATCCTGGCTTGATGCTTCGAATGAAAATCGTTCATTTTACTTAGAGCAAAAAAAAGTCTGGGAAGCTGTTGAATCACTTGAGAAAATGAAGCTTATTGATGAGAAAGGTGCATTCAAAAAAGTCTCAAATTCACTTTTTACAAACAAAAGGGGTTCAGTTTTTGTCACACTTCAACGTATCGCCGCCATTCTTTTTATACCGCTTTTTATAGCTTCAATTTGGATGTATGTATCCAATTTTAAAGAGCATAAGATGTTATCATCAATTTATCAAACTTTTGAAACACCTCTTGGGATGCGTTCAAATCTTACTCTTCCGGATGGAAGTAAAGTTTGGCTGAATGCAGGTAGCCGTATCAGCTATCCATTGTACTCAAAAGAGCATGTTCGGAAAGTGAAAATTGATGGCGAAGTTTATTTCGAAGTCGCAAAGATGAAGGACATACCTTTTATTGTCGACGCAGGAAACGTTGAAATTGAAGTATTAGGGACAAAATTTAATTGTTGCGCATATGCTAACAGTGAACTGATTCAAACAGCATTACTTGAAGGTTCAGTAAAAATACGGGAGACATCGCATGGAAAACAGACAACAATGATTCCCGGAGAGCTTGTGGAATTCTCAAAATCAACGAACACGTTGGCAAAATCGACTACAAATCTCGATAAATATGTAGCCTGGAAATCCGGGAAACTAATGTTTCGTGAAGACCCGATGGACGTGGTTATTGAAAAATTAGGGCGCTGGTATAATATTGATATACAGGTTGTAGATAAAGAAATCAGAAATTATGTCTATACAGCCACGTTTGAAAATGAAAAACTGGAACAGGTACTTGATTTTCTTGAGTTGTCGGCGCCAATAAGCTATTATTTACCTAAAAGAGAAATCGATGATGACGGTACTTACAAAAAGCAGGTAGTAAAACTTTACAATAGTAACTAAACTAAACGAGCATAAAAGGGAAAAGAGATGTTGGAGCCATCTCTTTTCCGAATGATTAAAAATTGTATAAGAATAAAATCGTTTAATCAAATTCGAAATTATGAAAAAAAGCAAACCATTCAAAAGTTTTTTAATTCATTAACAATTTCACTCGCTTGATATTGTGTAAATCAATTTGATTCCGGCATAGTTTTCTGCAATTGCCTGAATAGGAATTGCACGTCATTTTTTATGTGGGAAATAATTTTTAAACATCTGAATATGAATAAAAAAGAAAAGGAATGTTGCACCCATTCCTTTTCAAGAGATTAAGAATAAATATCGACACATTTATTAACACTAATCAATCCAAAATTATGAAAAAAAATCTGTTTCTAAACAGAGTAGAGGATTATTATGCCCTCTACTCAAAAGTTTTACGGGTTATGAGATTGACACTTTTATTGATCCTTTTGTCCTTTTTTCAGGTAATCGCTGAAAATACTTATTCGCAAAACACGAAATTGAGTATTTCGCTTACTGATGCTAAAATCAAGGACGTGTTGAATGAGATAGAAAGCAACTCAGATTTCTATTTCCTTTACAACAGCAAATTAGTTGATGTAGACAAAAAAGTCTCTGTCAGTGTAAACAATCAAAAAGTTGAGGAAATTCTGGATGTAGTTTTCCGGGGGCAGAATGTTGGTTATAAGGTCATTGACCGTCAAATCATTATTCAGCCGAAGGATGTGGAAACTTCTCCGTCCGTTTTTCAGCAATCAAAAACTGTTAAGGGTAAAGTAACCGGTGAAGATGGTGAACCAATACCGGGTGCAACAGTTATTGCCAAAGGAACCACTGGCGGTACAATTACCGACATGGATGGGAACTATTCGCTTGAATTAGGTGAAAACGTTACCACATTGATTTTCTCATTTGTTGGGATGGCAACCCAGGAAATAGTCGTTAATAACCAGAGTGTTATAAACGTTACATTGTCGTCGGAAACTATTGGTCTGGAAGAAGTTGTTGCCGTAGGTTATGGTGTACAGCGCAAAGTAACTGCTACTGGTTCGGTGGTGTCATCAAAAGGCGAAGAACTGAAAAAGTCGCCAAGTACTAACCTAACCAATAACTTGGTTGGCCGTATGCCTGGTTTGACTGCAGTAACCCGCAGTGGTGAACCAGGAGCAGATGGAGCTACACTGCGTATCCGCGGTTCGAATACCCTTGGCGATAACAGCCCGCTCGTAGTTGTTGACGGAGTGCCAAACCGGGCGATGGAACGCATTAATGCCAGTGATATTGAAAGCATTACAGTTTTGAAAGATGCCTCGGCTGCTATTTATGGTGCACAAGCAGCTAATGGTGTTATCCTTGTAACAACAAAGCGTGGTAGTTTAGGTAAACCCAAAGTTACGATTAATATGAACCAGGGGTTCAACCAGCCAACGCGTATCCCTGAAATGGCTAATGCGGCTCAATATGCTTCCATGTTGAACGAAATCAATTATTATAAAGATCCTTCTCTCGGTCGTTATCAAAAATATTCCGAAGAAGATATTCAACTTTTTAGTGATGGAACTGATCCCTGGGGACACCCGAATACAGACTGGTTTGATGCAGTATTTAAAGACTGGTCAAGTCAAAACCAGCAGAATGCTTCTATTTCAGGTGGTACGGAGAATATGAGATATTTCATTTCACTGGGAGCAAAATTCGAAGACGGATATTACCATAACAGTGGCACTAACTACAAACAATATGATTTCCGGACAAATATCGATGGAAAAGTAAGCAAGCATATCAGTGTTGCTTTCGATGTTGCCGGTCGTGAGGAAATCCGTAATTATCCGACCCGTTCTGCCAGTTCAATCTTCCGTATGTTGATGCGTGGTAAACCAAATATGCCGGCTTACTGGCCGGACGGAACTCCGGGACCGGATATTGAATATGGTGATAACCCTGCAATTACGACAACAGATGCTACCGGTTATGATTTGGATAAAAGATATATTCTCGAAACAAACCTGCGTACCGTAATTGATATTCCATGGGTCGAAGGTTTGTCAATCACGGCTAATGCATCATTTGACAAAAATTTCAAATTCCATAAGAAATTTGAGACACCTTGGTATTTATATACTTGGGATGGAAATGCCGAACGCATAACGACCAAAGGTAAACGTGGTTTGGATGCACCTCAGTTATCAGAAGATATGGCCGATGCGCAAGCTCTTAACGGAAACATCTATGCTACTTATGAAACCACTGTTCAGGATAAACACAACATTAAAGTCATGGCAGGTGTTGAAAGAAGAAGTGGTAAAGAAGACAAATTTAATGCGTTCCGTAAAAATTATATTTCGGCAGCTGTTGACCAATTATTTGCAGGGGCTTCTGACCAATATATGTCCAATAGTGGTTCTGCATCCCAAAATGCCTACCAAAGTTACTTTGGACGTGTAAACTACGACCTGAGCCAGAAATACATGGTTGAGTTTGTATGGCGGTATGATGGTTCCTATAAGTTTCCCACCAGTAAACGGTTTGGGTTTTTTCCGGGTGTTTCTGCCGGATGGCGCATGTCTGATGAAAACTTCTGGCAAAATAATTTAGCTTTTATCAACGACTTCAAACTTCGTGGGTCATGGGGGCAAACAGGTAATGACCGCATTGATGAATACCAGTATCTGGCAACTTATGGTTTTCAGTCAGGGAGAACATATGTTTTTGGATCAAATGAGGAGAAGATTTTGAATGAGACTAAGATTCCGAATCCGAATGTAACCTGGGAAATTGCGAATCAGGCTAATATTGGTTTTGATTCTTATCTTTTAGACCGGAAACTATCCGTTTCTGCTGATTACTTTATTAACAAAAGAACCCAAATCCTTATTAAACGGAACGCATCAGTACCTAGTTCAACTGGTTTGGTATTACCGCCTGAAAACATTGGGAAAGTATCAAACAGGGGATTTGAGGCAGTGATAGGTTATCACAACCAAGCTGGCGATTTCCAATATGATTTGTCAATTAACGGTAGTTACTCAAAAAATAAGATTGATTTCTGGGACGAAACACCAGGCCGTCCCGATTATCAGTTATCAACAGGGCACCCAATGCCATCAGATCCGAATAGCCCGGATAATGATTTATATTATCAGGCTATTGGGATATTTAAAGATCAGGCCGCTATTGATGCATATCCTCACTGGGACGGAGCTCAACCGGGCGATGTTATTTTTGAAGATATAGGTGGTCCTGATGGTGTACCTGATGGCATAATTGATGGTTTGGACAGGGTGAGAAGTTATAAAAACAATTTCCCGAGATTTACAGGTGGCTTTACTGCAAACCTGAGATACAAGCAATTTGATTTATCGATGTTGGTACAAGGTGCCGCAGGTGCTGTTCAATACATTTCACCGGAATCCGGTGAAATTGGCAACTATTACAAAGAGTTTGCCGATAACCGTTGGACACCTGAAAATACAGATGCATCGTATCCAAGGTCTTTTAACCGGGACGAAGAATACTGGAGAAGCCAGCGGAATACCTTCTGGTTGAGAAGCACAGATTATATCCGTTTGAAAAATATTGAAATCGGATACAGCTTGTCAAAGGTAGCTAACCAAGCTTTAGGAATTGAAAACCTTCGTTTTTATGTCAATGCACTAAACCTCTTTACAATTGACAAGGCTAAAATTATTGATCCTGAAACTGAGGCCGGAACATCCTATGCTCCTCAACGGGTAATTACTGGTGGTTTAACTTTAACATTCTAAAAAATGATTAACATGAAAAAGATATATTATCTATTAATGATTGTCTCCATCCTCTTTTCTTGTACAAGCACGGATGAATTTTTGGATAAGGAACCATTAGGAGACTATTCGGAAACGGCTGTTTGGAGCGATCCAGCGCTTATTCAAACTTTTGTTAACAGCATGTACCGAAATGCACTGGGCTTCCCTTTTTCTATTGAACGTCTTTCTGACTACTCTGACGAGTCCTTTTTTACCCCTGACTGGGATGTGACAAATTTCAACAAGAGTTTGATGACCCAGGATGGTCTTTTAGGATGGGAGGTAAGTTGGGCTACCCCTCATACTTTGCATTTTCGCTGGACTCCTTTGTATGCCAATGTGAGACGTACAAATATTTTCTTTTCCAGAATTAACTCGGTGGAAACTGATGACACGGACATGATTGATAACCTGAAGGGTCAGACCTATTTCCTGAGAGCCTGGACATATTTTTATTTGACAAACCTTTATGGTGGTGTACCAATTATCACTAAGGTGTATGGGTTGAATGATGAATTCACGGTTGCCCGTAACTCATATGAAGATTGTATTGATTTTATTGTTGGGCAATTGGATTCTGCTGCAATGTATTTGGGTGATGACTATACAACCGATGGCCACATAACCAAAGGGGCAGCTTTGGCGCTCAAATCCAGGGTACAGCTTTATGCTGCAAGCGATTTGCATAATCCTTCAAAAAACAGTATTGTAACCAGTGGATATTCAAATCCTGAGTTTTTGGGCTATACAAGCGGTGATGCCGCAGCACGTTGGACAGCTGCCAAAAATGCTGCTAAAGCTGTGATTGATCTGGATAAATACAGTTTGTACAAGGCTGATCCTGTCCCGGGTGATTCTATCGCACAGAACTTTGTTGACTTCTTTGTTTCAAAAGGCACAGAAGAGGATATCCTGCTTCAGTTTTTCACCTCAAAAACCGATGAAGATTGGGACGGATATAATCCTGCATTGTATTGTGGGCCGAACGGCTACCATAACTGGGGAAATAACACTCCGCTTGGTGATCTTGTGGATGACTACGAGATGAAAGACGGAACTTCTTTCGACTGGAATAATCCGGTTCATAAAGCTAATCCGTATGTCAATCGCGATGCACGGTTTTATGCAACTATTTTGTATGAAGGCGTACAGTGGAGAACACGTCCTGACGATGCTTTGAAAATTGATCCTTTTAGCCGGATTCAGGTAGGGCATGTATATGATCAGGGAGGAAATATGATTAAGGGTGGGTTGGATACTCGTGAAGGTCCAATCGAAGACTGGAACGGAGGAAAAACAGGTTATTATGTGAGAAAATTTGTCGATACTTCTTTTGATCCTCAGTATGAAAAACAAGATGTGCCTTTCAAACATATCCGTTATGCCGAAATTCTGATGAACTATGCTGAGGCATGTATTGAACTTGGTCAGGATGCTGAAGCCCGCACTTACATCAATATGATCCGTAAACGCGCCGGGCAGCCTGATCTGCCTGCTTCACTGACAGGTGATAACCTGCGTGAGGCTTATCGTCACGAACGCCGCGTAGAATTTGCCTATGAAGATCAACGCTTCTGGGATGTACGCCGTTGGATGATTGGCTCGGAAGCTTACCACCAAACCATTGGTGTTGATGTGAGATATGTCACTTCACAAACTTCAGTTGAGTCATACAGACAAGCGGATGGTTCCACATGGGGTGACCCGATCTTCTCAGTTAAAAATGTTCCTGGCGATGCCAGAGCCTGGGATAATAAATGTTATTTCTTCCCGATTATGCGTGATGAGATGAACAAAAATGATTTGTTAATCCAAAACCCGGGATATTAAACAAACAATTTATTTTTTCAACCGGCTGCTATATAGTGGCCGGTTTTTTTATTTTCATACAATTTCCAATAAAGGAATTAGATAGTTATATTTTGGCAAGACGGTGAAAAACTTTGCATTGATTTGCCGTGTAAGCAAAATGAAGGAAGCAAATATCAGGATTACCTGCAAATTGGATATTCGTAAGAGTAGTTAAACAGTTTCTACATCATTCAGTTAAAAATCAGAAAAAATAGTTCATCATAAACCAGGAAAAACTACCTATAAACAGGAGGATGAATAAGGCGAGCATGACCTTGTCAAATAGGTCTTGTTTCTTTTTTTCTTTTGAAATTTTGAGGAATATGGCTTTCTTTTCTTCTTCGGTAGCTTCTTTAAAGTGGAGCTCAATGTGTTTTCCTTCGTAAATATTTTCCTCTTTTTTCTTAAAATGTGTCTTTTGTTTCAGTTGGTCACGGTTGGCTTTTAGTCTCGATATCATGTCAGCTATGTGACCGGCTCCTCCTCCTAGCATAAGTTGAATGTTTAATAGTTATGATAGACAAGTTAGGGTAAAAATGGATGGTTTCCAACCTCTTTTTTTATTTCGTTGAAGGATTTTTGAACGGGCTTATTCCCGGTTGCTTTCCCAATTGGCAAAGTCGATTGCAGTAAAATAGCTCATCAGCATCCCATCCAGTAAGCGCGAGGCACGAAGGCGTAACAATGTTGCACTTATTTTTTGGTTTTCAGCTTTATACTTGATTTTTCGGGCTTCAATAAAGTTTTGGAGTTCAACTTTTGTTTGTTCCGTGTCCGAAACTTTTTCTTTTTCGGGGTTGAAGCTCAAAAAATAATTAACATGCAGGTTTTCTTCCCAGGTTTCTTCGGGAATATATTTTTGAAGGACACGTACATATTCTGATGGTAATTCATGCCACCAGTGATCAAAAGTCTCAATGATTTCGTACAACTCTCTTTTTTGGTCGTTTTCCGGTTTGGAGTCCAGTTCAAGGAATTTGGTTTCTTCTTCCTGCAGAAGCGAATATAGCTTTGTCCAGCTTTCCTGTATTTTGGCAAAAGTTTCACCATCTTTCACCGGATTGTCACTTGGAAGTCCAATAAATGTTACTCCTGCGTAGTAATTGGGTTGATTTTCTTTTATTTTCGAAATGAGGGCAGATGTTTCCTGTATTTTCGATTCCAGGTTCCGCATTTCGGCCTGTGCACCTGAAAAGTCCCGGGCAACCAGTTTTTGCTCAATGATTTTGTATAACTCCTGAATATTATCCAGTTTTTCAGCAACAAGGGAATCTGGTTTCCCGGTGGCCCTGATATTGGCTGAACTATACCAGGCATCGGCATTTTCTTTTATGATAAGGTTAATCGTACAAACCGCTTCATTTGTTTCTTTGGATTTCTCCTGATCATTAATGAGGAGTGCCCAGTCAGTTGTAACTTTTACTTTCAGGTAGGCAACTTTCAGTTTACGGGTTGAGATATTAATAATTGCCCGGTGGATGTATTGCCTTTCAGAGGGGATCATTTTGACCAAAACATTGTTGTCGGATTCAAATTTAATGTTCTCGTCAGTCATTCTCCATTCATGTGTTTTTCCTTCTTGGGTGTATACTAGGTTGTTCAGATTGCGGGTGATGATTTGGGCTTTGCTGTCAAGGTTGGCATAGGTTCCAGGAAACTGGACATAATCCCTTCTTCCTCCTTTAAGTTGGGCTGTAACCGAAAGTTCATCTCCTTTTTGGACAAATAAATCGTCCCCGTCTTTCATCAACTGCCCGTTAATTTTTAATTCGATATAGGCTTTTTGTAAAGGTTCGGCCCCCGATAGCGGGAACACGATCAACAGGAAGAGTATAATATGAATGAAGTGTTTCATTTTATACAAAAGTTTTAGGATGACCAGTTAATCAGTGTAAATATACTTCAACAGGATGGTGTTGTCAATGATATAAAACACGTCAGGACAACTTGTATGAATAATTTATAAACTATTGGTTGTGCATATCCTTAGGCGTTTTGACTTGTGCCAGTGAAAATCTGTTTTCTCCATTTCTGTATATTCGTTGTATGTTGGTGATCGTTGTTCTTGTATTTTACTAAATGTTAAATGTTTAAATGCAATGCTCCCGTGTGCTGTATTTTGTATGAAATGGTTCCCTGATAGAAGTTATCGACAAGGGGGCGGTAAATGGAATGGAGATGATTTTCAATTTTGTTTTTGACGGGATTCTGTAAAAACTAAAATTCCGGGCTTGACGAACCCGGAATTTCAATAATTGCATCATTTGTTTCCCACATTATTTATGTCAAAATTTTGGTGACTGGCAACTAAGGCAGGAATGGTTTAATGGTTACATTTTTTTAATTCCTTTCAAACTATTATTATCCGATTTTATGAGGCTGATTGCATAACCTCCACCCGGAGCACAATACAGTTCTACCTTGCTTTTATTGGTTACCACGTATTTTTTTATTTGATAGGCTTTGGGATTGTTGCGGTAATGTGCATCTTCTTGGTCAGCATAAACTGTTGCCAGGTATTTAGCACCTTCGGGCAAAAAGTCGAAACTGATTTTTGAAGTTCTTGCTTCTTCATCGTTGGTACGGCCAACAAACCAATTGTCAGTACCTTTTTCTTTGCGGGCATAGGTAATGAAGTCGCCGGGCTCAGCTTCCAGCACTTTGGTATCGTCCCAGTCAACCGGGACATCTTCGATAAATTGGAATGCATCGAGATACCTGTTGTAGGTTTCGGGCAGGTCGGCAGCCATTTGCAACGGGCTGTACATGGTGACATACAGTGCGAGCTGACGGGCAATGGTGCTGTTGACCCACGAGTGATTGTCCGGGTTGTATTTGCTCACATCCTGCTCAAAAATGCCCGGGGTGTAATCCATCGGGCCGCCAATTAAACGCGTGAATGGCAGGATGGTGGTATGGTCGGGTGTGTTTCCGCCAAAGGATTCGTATTCGGTTCCACGGGCCGATTCGTTTCCGATCAGGTTGGGGTAGGTGCGGCAAATACCGGTAGGGCGAACGGCTTCGTGAGCGTTTACCATAATTTTGTAGCCAGCTGCTTTTTCAATGGCGTACAGGTAGTGATTCACGATATACTTACCGTAGTGTGTTTCGCCGCGCGGGATGATATCGCCAACATAGCCGCTTTTTACCGCGTGATAATTATTGTCCACCATAAATTGATAGGCCTCATCCATATGACGTTCGTAGTTACGGACTGAACCGGACGTTTCGTGGTGCATAATCATTTGCACACCTTTCGACTTGGCATAGTCGCGTATTTCAGCCACATTAAAATCGGGGTAGGGGGTCACAAAGTCGAATACATAGTCTTTCGAGAAACCAAACCAGTCTTCCCAGCCTTCGTTCCATCCTTCAACCAAAACACCGTCGAACCCATGTGCAGCAGCAAAATCAATGTATTCTTTTACATGTGAAGTGTTGGCTGCATGACGGCCATTGGGTGTAACTTTTGAATAATCGGTTTTTCCCAACTGCACACTTGGTAAATCAGCGTATGCCCAGGTGCTTTTACCGGTAATCATTTCCCACCAAACACCGACATATTTTACCGGTTTGATCCATGAGGTATCGGTAATTTTACAAGGTTCATTCAGGTTGAGGGTAATGTGCGAAAGCAGGATATCGCCAGCTTTGTCCGAAACAATGATTGTTCGCCAGGGACTGGTGCACGGTGCTTGCAAGTAACCTTTGTCGCCACAGGCATCGGGTGTGAGGTGCGAGGTGAAAATCATTTGCTGATCGTCCAGATCGAGGTGCATGCAGGCGTAGTTGATCAAGGCAGCCTCGTGAAGATTAATGTAGATGCCATCATCGGTTTTCAGCATTAGGGCAGTTTGTACCCCGGTTGGAGATGAAGGTGTTTGGGATGCATTCGGTGTGATGGCCTTTTGCATCAATCCCCGGATTTCCGACAACCGCGATTTGGAATAACTGTATTCCTGTGTGTCGTAATCACCCGGAATCCACCAGGCAGTATGGTCACCGGTCATGGCAAACTGGGTTTGCTCTTCTTTTATGACAAAATAAACAAGATTTGCTTGCTCCGGGAACTCATAGCGAAAGCCCAATCCGTCATCAAAAAGACGAAAGCGGACGATCATTTTCCGGTCGGTTGTTGGTTGGTTGAGGGTGACAGCCATTTCGTTGTAATGATTCCGGATTTGGCTCACTTCTCCCCAAACCGGTTCCCATGTTTCGTTGAAGGTTGTCTGTTCTACTTTTTCTATTGTAAATCCGTCAAGCAGATCGGCTTCATTTTTCAGGTCGAAACCCAGTTTGCTGGTTGCAATTACAGGTTTGTTGTGGTAAAAAAGCCGGTAAACTGCCTGTCCGTCCATGATTTCAAACTCCAGTTTCTGCGCTCCATTTGGTGAAACCAATTCTTCAGCATAAATAAATCCTGTTAGCAGAAACAGAATAATTACCAGGAATAAATTTTTCATTTGAATAGTGTTGTAAAAGAGGTTATTACTTTGATTTGATGATTTTTTCTGCGAAGTTGGCATTCTTTGTTTTTAGGTGAAGGATATACAAGCCTTCAGGTAATTGATCGACCGGAAAAGTAATATCCGGTTGATTGGGTTTTAGTTGGGTTAAAATCCTGCCGTCAAGGCTGTACAGGACCAGGTCTGTAATTTTATCCTTACAGGTAACCGTGACCTGGTTTCTTGCCGGATTGGGGTAAACCAGAATTTTGAATGAAGAAGCAGCAGGATTTTCAACATCAGTTGCCAACTCGTTAAAGTCGGGTAACTGGACATCGGAAAACAGTTTATATTCGCCGGGTTGCAAACTAATTTGCTGCGAGGTTGAGGCCACTTCATAGGACTGGCCACCGAAAAATTCGTACCAGGTACCCGTGTGTTGAAATGGTGCATTGATGGTTTGAGCACTCATTCCAAAGTTCCCGATCAGCGTAATGTGATGGTTGTCCAGTTCAAGTTGGATGCTTTTTAATTCCCCTGACAGATTCAGTGTTTCTGTCCCCGAGGTGAAAACCGGGTACAGCTCGCGAAGCCGGAGCATGGCCGAATACACATCGAATAATTTCAGGCGGCTTGCATCGTTCATATA
>JBNKTK010000101.1:0-14126 GCA_050298035.1 Mangrovibacterium sp.
TTGTTGTTTTTAGATTTAGTTGTGGTTGTTGTCAGCGTCAATTTATCCTCAGTGCTGTGCCTGCAAGGCTCAAATTGCAATCGTACCAGCAAAGATTCCTAAATTATTAAAATTTATTTGCAATAATACCTTTATGGTAAAATTTTCATAACAATAGACGGCCGGGGATAATAAATTAAGAGGCTAACTTCAAGTCAGGCTCTTAATGTTTTTCCCTGTTTTTATACGTCGCTGCTGTCTGGTTCAAAATCGGCTTCGTCAAAATAAACGAGTTCTTCGTTTGGTTCTGCTTTTTCGGATGCTAACTGATCCGTTGCATACAACCGGTTTAAATGGAAGGATGGGGGGAGGTGCATCCTGCTTTACTTCTCCCATTCTCATTTTTTGCGCGGCAAAAAATATTCGTCGATGTGCCTGGGTTAGGCATCAATAATTATAAAAAAACCACCCCGTTTCGGAGGTGGTTTCGCATGGCGTATTTCCAATAATGTCAGGTGTTAACGATGTACACCTATTCTGAAAGTTCCGTTGCCGGTGTTTCGGATTAGAACAAGCCGTCAATCGATAGGTAACGCTCACCGGTGTCGTAGCTGAAGGTCAGGACTTTTGAGCCTTTCGGCAGTTCGCTGATTTTTTTGGCTACGGCAGCCAGCGAGGCCCCCGATGAAATACCAACGAACAGGCCTTCTTCTTTGGCAGCCCGTTTGGCGTACTCAAAAGCCTCGTCTTTCGATACCTGGATGGTGCCATCGATAAACTCGGTGTGGCAGTTTTGCGGGATAAAGCCGGCCCCAATTCCCTGGATGGGGTGTGGGCCGGGCTGTCCGCCACTAATTACCGGCGACAGTTCCGGTTCAACAGCAAATGTTTTCAGTTCGGGGAAACGTTGTTTCAGCACCTCGCTCACACCCGAAATGTGCCCGCCTGTTCCAACACCTGTGATCAGGTAGTCGAAACCTTCGGGGAAATCTTTCAAAATTTCCTGTGCCGTGTTTTGGCGGTGGGCATCAATGTTGGCTTCGTTGTCAAACTGCGAGGGGATCCACGAATTGGGGCTTTCGGCGGCAATCTCTTCGGCCTTGGCGATGGCGCCTTTCATCCCTTTCTCTTTTGGGGTCAGCACCAGTTCGGCCCCGTAGGCTGTCAAAATACGGCGGCGTTCAACCGACATCGACTCCGGCATCACTAAAATCAGTTTGTAGCCTTTTACGGCAGCCACCAGTGCAAGTCCAATACCTGTGTTGCCGGATGTTGGCTCCACGATCAGGGTATTTTCGTTTAAAATACCTTTTGCTTCGGCATCTTCCACCATCGACAGGGCAATGCGGTCTTTAATGCTGCCGCCCGGGTTGGTCTTTTCCAGTTTTACATACACCTCGTACCCTTCAGGGAAAAGCTTGTTTACCTTTACCAGCGGTGAATTGCCGATTGTTTCCAAAATGTTGTTAAATCTCATAATTCTTGTTTTTATAGGGTTAAAATATTTTTCAAAAAAAAAGCCTCCCGAATCCGGAAGGCCTGTTAACTATGTCTGTCGTTAAAATCTGTTATTCATCAGAACATACCTTCCCCGTTTGTATTCTCATACAACAGCACATATACATATTTGAGAAGGTGTGAATCATGTGTTTTACTTATCTGGAACAATTATAAATAAAAAATCTGGATTAAATACAAATTTGTCCGAATTAATTTCGATAAAAAAGCCATTTAACGATTTCTTTAATATTGACTTTCTTTCCGTACATCAGGATTCCGGTGCGGTAAATCTTGCCGGCTACCCAAATGGTACCCCAAATCGATCCGAGCAAAATAGTCATCGAAAGCAGTAGTTGCCAGATCGGCAGGCCAAATGGCACCCTCACCATCATTATGACCGGCGAGGTCAGCGGTATCATGGATGCCCAGAATGCCAACGGGCCTTCGGGGTTTCTGACAACCGGAAACAGGATGATGATTGAAAAGATGAGTGGCAAGCTGACCGGCAGCATCAGTTGCTGGGCTTCTTCTTCATGGTCGACTGCCGAACCGACTGCGCCCATCAGCGAGGAGTACATCAGGAAGCCCCCGAGGAAGTAGAACAGAAAACTGCCAAGGATCAGCGGTAAGTTCAGGTTGCCGATCATGTTGATGATTTCGAGCGCCATGTTTTGTTGCTCCGGTGTGGCTGCCTGAACTGCAACCCCAGGTGTGTTCATCAGGTTTTGCGACTGCTCGATGACCTGCGCTTGATCAGGCCCGGCAAACGACTGTACCCCGGTGATGATTGCCCCGCCAATGATGATCCAGAAAAGCAACTGGGTAAGGCCGACCAGCCCGATGCCGATGATCTTTCCGAACATGAGCTGCGTTGGCTTGACCGATGAGATGATGACCTCGACAATCCGGCTCGATTTTTCTTCCATCACTCCACGCATAACCATTGCCCCGTAAATGAAGACGAACATGTAAATGATGAATCCGGCAGCATAACCAACGGCCATGGCAATCTCGGTGGAGCTTTTTACCTGCTCGCCCGATTCGTCAACTTTGATGGTTTCCAGGTTGATGTTCGTTCTTGTGGCAGCCAGTTTTTCTTCCAGGTCCGGTATGCCCGATTGATCAATCACCTGTTTCTTTTTATCGGCTTCAATAATGTTCTCAAGTTTGTTCCCGATCATGTTTTTGATGTCGAGGGTAACCTGTTTGTCGCAGTACAACTGGGCACGGTTAGCGGTTAAAACATTGGGCGGAACGAACAGTACGGCATAAAAACCGCAGTTTTTGATATCATCTTTTGCTTTAATGTATTCTTCTTCGGGTATAAAATGGAATTTGGTGTATTCGGTGTCGTCGAGTCTTCCCAGGAAAATGCCGGTTCCGTCGTACACGGCAATGGTGCGTTCTTCCTTGTCGTCGCGTGTAGAGAGCCAGGCTGGCAAAATGGTCATCCCCGCAAACAGGAAAGGAACCAGTAGGGTCATGATGACAAATGATTTTTTACGGACACGTGTCAGGTATTCCCGTTTCAGTACTAATAATGCTTTGTTCATGGCGTTAGTTTTTTTGGTTGGCTTGTTCAACAACTTTAATGAAAACATCGTTCATGCTCGGGATAACTTCCCGGAACGAGCTGATTTCCAGTTTCCCGGTCAGCTTTTGCAAAAGCTCGTTGTTGCTTTCGCCATTGGTTTTTTGAAACTTGATCCGTTGCCTGTTGCCCCTGGTTTCCCGTTCGATCAAACCAAAACCATTTGATAGGAACAGGGGAGAGGCATCTTCCATGAGTGGCGTTTCAATCTCGAAAATTCCTGATTTGTATTGTTCTTTGACGTCGAAAATATTGCCATCGAGTATTTTTTTCGATTTGTTTATCAGGGCAATGTGGTCGCAGATTTCTTCAACCGAGGCCATGTTGTGGGTTGAAAAAATGATGGTTGCCCCGTTTGCTTTCAGGTTGAGGATTTCGTTTTTCAGCAGGTTGGCGTTGATGGGGTCGAACCCGCTGAACGGTTCGTCAAAGATTAACAGCTTCGGCTCGTGGATCACCGTTGTGATGAACTGTACTTTTTGCTGCATCCCTTTCGAGAGTTCTTCCACTTTCTTGTTCCACCAGGGCTGGATTTCGAACTTCTCAAACCAGACTTTCAGGTTTTTCAGCGCGTCCTGTTTCGACATCCCTTTTAGTTGCGCCAGGTAGAGGGCTTGTTCGCCAACCTTCATTTTTTTGTAAAGGCCCCGTTCTTCCGGCAGGTAGCCAATGTGTTGAATATCGGTTGATTTGAGCTTGCGCCCCATGAACATCAGTTCACCCTGGTCGGGTGCCGTAATTTGGTTGATAATCCGGATGAGGGTGGTTTTACCGGCCCCGTTTGGCCCGAGCAAGCCAAAAACGCTCTGCTCTTCCACCGAAATGCTGACATGGTCCAGCGCCCGGTGACCGGCATAATCTTTTACAACCTCGGTTGCTTTGAATAGTTCCATAAATTCTGAAATTTGTTTTTACCTGTTTGTCGAAGAAAACAGCAAATTGTTACGATTTTCGTTGTCTGCGACCAAATTTAGGGAAAAGTGATGCAGTATTGTACTTTTTTTTCGGTGAATAGGTGATCCTGACGGATGAATTATCCCTGGACTAAATCACAAAAGATCAAGTATTGCTGTTCGTTTAAACACGAAGATGCGAAGACGGAGGATGAGAATATGAGAATGGGAGAGGGTGAGAATCGATAGATATTTGAAGCTTGCGGCTCATTACTAGAAACTTCTTTGCGCCTTGGCGTCTTTGCGTGAGATAATTAATAACCACATAGGCACATTAGGGCACATAATTATTTAGCCGCAAGCTACAAGCCACAAGAACTAGCCCGACCCAATCCCGATAGCAATCGGGACCAATCACCAATGACTAATTCGCTAATGACCAATTCTACCCTTAACCAAGTTTGGCTTCTCTCTTTGGGATGACAATTGACATGATCACACTCATGATCAGGGTGAAGGCAATAAAGTAAAGTGAATAGGACGGTCGGAACCCGATTTCTTCCAGCCAGCTGTGAAGCAGTAGTTTCAGCCCGACAAACACAAGTAAAACACTGACACCAACCGTCAGGTACCTGAATTTGTCAACCATATTGGCAATCAGGAAGAAAAGCGAACGCAGCCCGATGATGGCAAAAATGTTGGAGAAGAAGACCACGTACGGATCGAGCGAAACCGAGAAAATGGCAGGAATGGAATCCATCGCAAAAAGCAGGTCGGTAAACTCAATAAGCACCAGCACCACACAAAGCGGGGTCAGGAACAACTTGCCGTTGTTGCGGTGAAAGAATTTATTGTCAACATATTCTTTGCTGATACTGAAATGATTTGATAAATACCTGAAAATAGCATACTCGTGCGGGTCTTTGGGTGCTTCTTCTTTTTTGAATAAGATTTTGCCACCCTGGAAAACCAGGAACGCACCGAAAACCAGCAACAGCCAGTCGAACTGATGAATTAAGGCCGCCCCGGCAAAAATAAAGATGAAGCGCAGGACAATGGCACCCAGTATTCCCCAGAAAAGCACTGTTTTGTAGTTTTCAATTGGCACGGAAAAACCTTTCAGGATTAACAGGATCACGAAAATATTGTCGATTGAAAGTGTCTCTTCGATAAAGTAGCCCGAGAGATAATTGACCGACATGAACCTGCGGTATTCGGCCAGCATTCCTTCAAAACCTGTTGATTTGAATTTAAGCCCCGGGGCAAACTTATGGGCAACTTCGGCTAAATCCTCCGGGGTGCTGATTCCGTGGAGCAGGTGCCCGTATAAATTCAGGAACACATAAAAACCCATTGCCAGGCTTACCCAGACACTAGTCCAGATCAACGCTTCTTTGGTGGAAACAATGTGCGAGTGGCGGCCAACCCAAAGCAGGTCGATCATTAAAACAAAAACAATAAGCAGGAGAAAGCCTCCCAGTATCAGTAATTCCGATGAAATCATAAAAAGTTAATTTACACGTGTTACGCCTCCCGATACAACAAACTTCATGGCTTCGGCCGGGGGCATATCCAGTTTTTGTACCGCCTTGGTTTCAATCATAAACAATTCGCCCGAGAAGTTGTACGAATGCGGAAAATATACGGCAACCATGCCTGGCATTCCAATCTCCTCAAGGCTCTTCTGGGTAATAAACCCGATTTTCCAAAGATTGTTTTCTTTATTGATACAGACAATGACCGGTTTGTTGAATTTTTTCTCTTTACCGGCAAAGGCCGAAAACAAATCGACAAGTGAACTGTAGATGACCTTTAGCAGAGGGGCGCGGTTGAGCAGGCGTTCCCAGATGCGTTTAAACGGGTTGAATACAAAATATTCCCCGAGCAGCCCCAGTAAGGTGAGGAGGATGAAGATGATGAGTACTCCCAGACCGGGGACAAAGTGCCCCACCCAGGTTTTCACCACGTCCCGCAGTAATCCGTCAATAAAATCGAAGATGAGGAAGATAATGTAGCCGGTGATGGCAATTGGCGCTACCAAAACCAGTCCTTGCATGAAATAAGTAAGAAGCTTCTTCATGATTATAGTTTTTTAATGACTGAATTTGGGCGAAAGTTACAAATTAAGACATAAACCACCGGTTCCGGTTCCTTCAATCGGGCATTGGAAGGGGCAAAATTAACTGAAATATATTTTTATGTATCCTTAAGCGATTACTATCAGATCTGTAAATCCTGAAGAAGTTTGCAATAAATTTCGAAGCCTTTCTCAATCTCAGAAATTAAAATGTATTCATCAGCCGTATGCGAACGGGCACTGTCTCCCGGGCCAATTTTAATTGATTTGAACGGCATGACAGCCTGATCAGATGTGGTTGGCGACCCGTAATACGAAAGGCCAAGCTCAATTCCGCGTTGTACAATCAGATGTGATGTTGGAATACCTGAACTGTTCAGCTTAAACGACCGGGGCGTAACTTCCGATGAAATCAGCCCATTGATGATTTCGTACGCGGCCTGGTTGGAATAGTGTTCGTTGGTGCGAACATCGACCACAAACGTACAGTTGTCGGGGACCACGTTGTGCTGGTAGCCTGCATTGATCTGGGTGATGGACAGTTTTACTTCCCCGAGTACTTCCGATGTTTTTTCAAACTGGTAATTTCTCAGGATTTGAATATCGTCGATTGCTTTATAAAGGGCATTTTCGCCTTCGTTGCGTGCAGCGTGACCTGCCTTTCCGTAGGCTGTGCAGTCAAGTACCATCAGTCCTTTTTCGGCAATGGCCATTTGCATCTGGGTTGGCTCGCCTACGATGGCCAGGTCAATTTCCCCAAGCTCGCCAATCAGGTTTTCCATTCCATTCGAACCCGATATTTCCTCTTCGGCCGACGCCGCAAAAATCAGGTTGAAAGGTAAGTTTTCCTGTTCATTAAAATGAATGAATACAGCCATCAGGGTGATTAAGGATGCACCGGCATCGTTGCTGCCAAGCCCGGTTAATTTGTCGCCTTCCAGTTCAGCTCCAAACGGGTCCTTTGTCCAGTTTTTTACCGGCTTCACCGTGTCGATGTGCGAATTCAGTAAGATGACCGGTTTGCCCGTTTTCCAGTGCTTGTTTTTTGCCCAGGTGTTGTGGTCTTTAACCTGAAATGAAACTCCTTTTGATGTCAGGAAGTTACGGACGATAGCGGCCACCGGGCCTTCTTCGCGGCTGAAAGAAGGCGTTTGTATCATTTGGCCTAACAGCTGGATGTATTCTTTCATTCGGATGATTTAGATGTAACAAATGTAATAATGTTTCCTAAAGAAACACTTCTGTGCGTGTTTTGTCGGAGGCACAGGATTAAATAACCGTTACAAAATGATATGGTTTAGAAACTGTTTAAGTTTTGTTTTTTAGAATTATTCGGATGGATTTTTTGCCTAATAAAATGAAAGGATAAAATTTCAACAGTTTCATCAAATGCAAAATATTTTTTTGACTGTCGCTTTGTTAAAAAAATCGACGTATATTTGTTCGTAATTTAACGAACAATGGAAGAGCCTACAGTATTTACAGATGATCAGATTCAGGCTGCCCGCTTTGCCAAGGCAATGGGGCATCCGGTGCGCATGTATGTTCTGGAGTTGCTCAGCAAGCAAGCTTGTTGTTACAGCGGCGACTTGTCCGATATCCTTCCTATTGCAAAATCAACGCTCTCACAACATTTAAAAGAATTGAAGGACGCCGGGCTGATTCAGGGCGAGATTGAAGCGCCAAAAGTAAAGTATTGCATCAACCGCGAGAATTGGGCGAAGGCACAAGCTTTGTTTCGGAAGTTTCTGGACAGGTAAAAAAATTTAATCTTTTTGTTCGCATTTTTGCGAACTACGAACAAATAAAAAATTGAATGATGGAAATAAAAGTATTAGGGCCGGGCTGTAAAAAGTGTAAAACACTGGAAGAAGCCACCCGGAAAGCAGTTGCCGAAATGGGCATTGATGCAAACGTCACAAAAGTTGAGGACATGCTCGAAATGATGAAACTTGGCGTTCTGACAACCCCGGCGCTGGTTGTTGACGGGGAAGTCGTGTCGAAAGGGAAAGCTCTTTCTGTAAGTGAAATAAAAGAACTCTTGACCAAATAACCGTTGTTGAAATAAAAAATAGAAACATGAAAAAACTAATCACACTTAGCCTGATTTTCTTTTTTGTTGGTTTAATTGGCGCCCAGGCCCAATGTTGCAACAAGTCACTTGTCATTACTTCTCAGGGGCAATGTTGCTCCGATACCGCAAAAGTTTCGGAAGTGAAGGCTTATTATTTTCATGCTACCCGCCGGTGTGCGACATGCCAGGCTGTAGAAGAAGTAACCAAACAGGCGCTGAAGGAATTTTACGGTGATAAGATTGAATTATTGTCTGTTAACCGGGAGGAGGACAGTGCAAGTTCGCTGGTCAAAAAGTATAAAGTTGGAGGACAAACCTTGTTGTTCATTAAAGGAGACAAAGTGGTGAACCTTACGAACGATGCTTTTTTGAATGCACGGACTAACCCGGATAAGCTGAAAGCTAAAATTAAAGCAACAATTGACTCAATGTAGCAATGGAACTATTGCAACAATTTCTGGAGAATTCGGAATTACCCATCCTTTCCGCTTTTTTGCTTGGCCTGATGACTGCTGTCAGCCCTTGCCCGCTGGCAACAAATATCACGGCGATCGGGTATATCGGGAAGGATTTGACCAACCAGAGGCGGGTCTTTTTCAACGGGCTTGTCTATACGCTTGGTCGTGGAGTTTCCTATACATTGATTGGCCTATTGTTTTATGCCGGGGCCAGTCAGTTCGAATTCTCTGGCTTTTTGCAGGAATGGGGAGAAAAGTTGCTGGGGCCATTGCTGATCATTGTTGGATTGTTCATGCTGGGTGTCCTCAACCTGAAAATCCCCGGCATTGGTTACCTGACCCAAAAGATGGAGAACAGAACCGGTCGTGGTTTTTGGGATGTTCTGCTGTTGGGGATCGTTTTTGCATTGGCATTCTGTCCGTACAGCGGTGTGCTTTACTTCGGAATGCTGATCCCCATGACAATCACCAGCGCATCCGGACTTTATCTGCCGCTGGTTTTTGCACTGGCAACAGGGCTGCCCGTCATTGTTTTTGCATGGCTGGTCGCATTTAGCCTGGGGTCAGTCGGGCGACTGTACAACAGGGTGAAAATAGTTGAAACATGGTTCCGGAAATCGGTGGCGGTTTTGTTTATCGGGGCAGGCATCTATTACGTCTTTGTCCTTTTTGTTTGACGATCCGGAGAGAAAAATAAGATTGAAGAAATGAATTTGGTGAAGAAGATAAACGTAACGAATAACGGAGGGCGGAGTTGGCTTATCCCGGTTTTAATGCTTCCGGTGTGGTTGATCTTGTATAAAAATCTTCAACCGGTATCTGATTTTGTAGTTGACCGGCTTTTCTTGTTGCCAGCTGGTACCCGTTTTACCGAATCACTTCGGTTTTTCGTTTTCGAGGTTCCCAAAGTTTTATTGTTGCTTGTCCTGATTATCTTTTTCATCGGGATTATCAAAACCTACTTTTCACCCGAGAAAACAAGAAAAATGCTCGAAGGTAAATCCTTGTTTACCGGAAATGTAATGGCATCCTTGTTGGGCGTTGTCACCCCGTTTTGTTCCTGTTCGGCCATCCCGTTGTTCCTCGGCTTTGTTGAGGCCGGAATCCCCATCGGTGTTACGTTCTCATTTTTAATTGCCGCCCCCATGGTGAACGAGGTTGCCCTGGTTCTGCTGATCGGTTTGTTCGGATGGAAAGTGGCACTGATCTACATTACGACAGGTTTGGTTGTTGCCATACTTTCCGGTTGGCTGATCGGAAAACTTGGCCTGGAAAAATATGTAGCCGAGTGGGTTTTTGCGGTAAAAAGTGAACAGGCTGCCGGGGAAGAGACAAGCTTGTCATTCAATGACCGGATTCGGGCCGGTTATGGGTCGGTAACGGAAATTCTTGGGAAGATTTGGATTTACATCCTGATTGGGATTGCTGTCGGGGCTGGCGCGCATGGGTTTGTCCCGGCCGATTTTATGGGCTCGCTGCTGGGAAAAGAAAACTGGTATGGCGTGCCGCTGGCCATTTTGATGGGTGTTCCCATGTACTCGAATGCGGCGGGCATCATTCCAATCGTAAGTGTGTTGATCGAAAAAGGGGTGTCGCTGGGTACGGCATTGGCTTTTATGATGTCGGTCATCGCGTTGTCCCTGCCCGAAATCATCATTCTGAAAAAAGTACTGAAGTGGCAGTTAATTGCCGCCTTTGTAGGCATTGTTACTGCCGGGATACTGGTAGTTGGCTTTGTTTTCAATTTTTTGATGTAAGAAGAAGACATCATTTTTGTCCTGAAACCTATTCTTAAAAACCAAATAGCATGAAGACAAAATCACTCGGGTTTATTGGCGGCGGGAGAATCACACGGATTTTCCTGCAAGCATTTCAAAACAGGCAAATCGAATTTGATGAGATCACGGTTTGCGATACCAACGAAAATGTCCTCACTTCTCTGAAAAATCAGTTCCCAAATATCGAAACATGTTTGTCTGCTGAATTGCCTGCCCGGAAGGAGATGGTTTTTATTGCCCTGCATCCGCCGGTGATCATGGAAACCCTTGAAGCAATAAAAGGAGTTATCCGTTCCGGGGCAGTTGTCGTTTCGCTGGCCCCTAAAATTACCCTCGAAAAGCTTTCGGCAAAACTTGGTGTAGCGAATGTTGCCCGGATGATCCCCAATGCGACATCGTTTATAAATGAAGGCTACAATCCGGTTTGTTTTTCGGCGACTATTGAACCGTCGGCAAAAGATGAGCTATTGAATGTTGTGCAGGCGCTAGGGAAAAACTTTGAGGTTGACGAGCGAAAACTGGAAAGCTACGCGCTGGTTTCGGCCATGCTGCCAACTTATTTTTGGTTTCAGTGGAACGAGCTGCAGGAAATCGGGAAGGAGATGGGACTGGATGAGACGGAAACAAAAGAGGCGCTCGCGGAAACGCTTCAGGCAGCCAATCACTTGTTTTTCAATTCGGGCATGAGTACTTCTGACGTGATTGACCTGATTCCGGTCAAGCCAATTGCAGAGCATGAAGACGAAATCAGGCAATGTTTCAGGAACAAATTATTGCCATTGTTCGAAAAAATCAGACCTTAAAAAGTTTGTGCCTTTCAGCCCGAATACCAAAACAGTTACTATCGGATTGTATAAGCTTAAAAAATCAGAGGCTGCCCAAAAAGACAGCCTCTGTTTCTTATTATTGTTGTTCTCCGATTTAGCGTTTGCTGATCAGCGGTTTTCCCGACTTCAACAGTTCGCGTCCGGCCAGTTCATTTAAAATGATGGAAGCCATCATGTACCAGGCTGCCAGTGCGCAAACAATTAAAACATAGGCCGCGGCAATATTCAGTGCCGGGAATCCGAAGTGCCCGAAGTCGAGCAAAATGAAGCCCAGCAAAAGGGTGGTAAAAGTTACAGCCATGGCTGTGTGGATGAACAGTGAGCCAATCCAGAAGATGGCCGTGATCAAAGTCCAAGCAACCAGGTAAAAACCTATGTCGGTTCCGGTTGACGGATAAACCTGGAAGTTGTTCAGGAGCCAGATAATCCCGAGGCCAATCCAAAAGGCGCCGTAACTTGTGAAAGCGGCAAAGCCAAAATTGTTGCCTGTTTTTTGTTCCATCAGCCCGGCGATTAATTGTGCCAGTCCGCCAAAAAGAAAGCCCATCGAAACAATTGGTCCAAGTCCGCAAATTCCAAGGTTATGAAACTGAAGAAGAAGGGTTGTCAGTCCGAAGCCTGCCAGCCCGACAACAGCCGGATTGCCTAATTTTGTGTTGTGCATATGTAAATAATTTAGGTTGGTAAATCAGTACGCAAAAATAGGGATTAAATCCTGTTGAAAACAGCCGCAATATTAAGATATCTTTAAGCTGTTAAGTTTCGAATAAATCAATGCAAATCTTTATCCCAGAGTCGGTTTGTTGTTTCATTATATGGGCTTGGTTGGTCTCTTTCTCATTTTAATTAGAATTTAATGTCGTATTTATACGTCATGCGATATTGTGACGTATTTTTACGCCAAAATAAATTGCAAGATGACTCAAGCAAAAATTGAACTTTTCTCCGAAGAATTGCAGTTGGCTGCCGGCTATTTCAAAGCCTTGTCGCACCCGGCCCGTTTGGCCATTCTGAAATACCTGGCCGAATCAAGGGTTTGCATATCCGGCGATATTTCAAACGAACTTCCTTTGGGGCGCACAACTGTAAATCAGCATTTAAAAGAGTTGAAAGACATGGGGATCATAAAAGGACAGATTTCAGGAACGAATGTGAAATATTGTCTTTGCCCCGATAAAATAAATAAGCTAAAAAATGTACTCACGGAATTTCTGGGTGAAATTGAACTTCCCGAAGGCTTTTCCTGTGAGGGATAATTATTCCAAAATCCAATCCAGATACTATCGGTACCAGAATCCAGTATCTAGCATCTGGTATCCAGTATCGAGTATCCAGAATCAAATATCAAAAAAATGAAAGTATTAATTCTTTGTACAGGCAATAGTTGCCGTAGCCAAATGGCACATGGTTTTCTTCAATCGTTTGATCCCAATATCACTGTTTGCTCTGCGGGCACCGAGGCTTCAGGAAAGCTGAACTCGAAAGCGGTTCAGGTAATGAAAGAAGCCGGGATCGATATCAGTCACCATACTTCAGACTCGGTTTCGAAATATTTGGGTGAAGAGTGGGATTATGTGATTACCGTTTGCGGAGGAGCGAATGAAAGTTGCCCGGCATTTATGGGTAAAGTGAAACATCGTTTGCACATTGGTTTCGACGATCCTTCTCACGCAGTCGGTTCCGATGAGTTTATCATGAGCGAGTTTTACCGTGTTCGCGATGAAATAAAACAAGGTTTTTACGATTTCTATCTGAAAAATATTAAAAATGAGCAATAAAAAACGATTGTCATTTCTCGACCGTTACCTGACATTCTGGATTTTGGGTGTCATGGCGTTGGGCGTTTTTATCGGGTGGGTATCGCCTGAAATCGGTGGTTTCTGGAACAAATTCAGTAGCGGTTCAACCAACATCCCGCTGGCTGCCGGCTTAATCCTGATGATGTACCCGCCATTGGCAAAAGTGAAGTACGAGGAGCTGGGATTGGTTTTTCGCGATGTGAAACTACTGCGGCTTTCGTTAGTTCAGAACTGGCTGATCGGCCCGTTGCTGATGTTTGTTTTGGCGATCGTGTTCCTGCACGACTATCCGCACTACATGGCCGGATTAATCCTGATTGGGTTGGCCCGTTGCATCGCGATGGTGATTGTTTGGAATGATCTTGCCGGCGGAAACCGCGAGTATGCCGCGGGCTTGGTGGCATTCAACTCCATTTTTCAAATCCTGTTCTTCTCGGTTTATGCCTGGGTGTTCCTTGGAATTCTCCCCGGTTTGATCGGCTTACAGAATATGGAACTCGACATCACAATCGGTCAGATAGCCGAATCGGTTCTGATTTACCTGGGCATCCCGTTTGTCGCCGGTTTTCTTACCCGCTTTTCCCTTTTAAAAATGAAAGGCGCCGAGTGGTACCAGCAAAAGTTTCTGCCCCGGATCAGCCCGATTACCTTGGTGGCGTTGTTGTTTACCATTTTTGTGATGTTCTCGCTCAAAGGAGAATACATTGTCAAAATCCCGGTTGACGTGATTCGCATTGCCTTGCCGCTGGTGGTATACTTTGTCATCATGTTTTTTGTGTCCTTTTTCATGGGCAAAAAAGCGGGCGCCGATTATTCAAAAACAACGACCATTTCATTCACGGCAGCTTCTAATAATTTCGAACTGGCAATTGCGGTGGCTGTGGCCGTTTTCGGGATCAACTCGGGCGAGGCTTTTGCCGCTGTGATTGGCCCGCTGGTTGAGGTGCCGGTGCTTATTTCGCTGGTGAACGTGGCGCTCTGGCTCAAAACGAAATATTTTAGTCCCAAAACCGCTTGATCTGTCCTGATTTAGTGTCGAAATAAATCGATATAAAATGTGATCATTGAAACTTTAAATTCTTACAAATCGTTTGTGATAAAGTTGTAATTTGTTCAAAATTGATTTTGCTTAAATTCAATCTATTAGAAA